>NZ_JBLIYT010000002.1:0-473225 GCF_057480795.1 Pseudomonas sp. P110(2024) | reverse complement strand
AAGGTACTCCGGGGATAACAGGCTGATACCGCCCAAGAGTTCATATCGACGGCGGTGTTTGGCACCTCGATGTCGGCTCATCACATCCTGGGGCTGAAGCCGGTCCCAAGGGTATGGCTGTTCGCCATTTAAAGTGGTACGCGAGCTGGGTTTAGAACGTCGTGAGACAGTTCGGTCCCTATCTGCCGTGGACGTTTGAGATTTGAGAGGGGCTGCTCCTAGTACGAGAGGACCGGAGTGGACGAACCTCTGGTGTTCCGGTTGTCACGCCAGTGGCATTGCCGGGTAGCTATGTTCGGAAGAGATAACCGCTGAAAGCATCTAAGCGGGAAACTTGCCTCAAGATGAGATCTCACTGGAGCCTTGAGCTCCCTGAAGGGCCGTCGAAGACTACGACGTTGATAGGTTGGGTGTGTAAGCGCTGTGAGGCGTTGAGCTAACCAATACTAATTGCCCGTGAGGCTTGACCATATAACACCCAAGCAATCTGCTACGCAGATTGTGGTGGTGAAGACGAAAGACCCGAAAGTTCGTACGACCACAAATTCACATATCCGAATTAGCCAAGAGTGTTCCTAAGACATTCTGGCAACAGAATTTCTTGACGACCATAGAGCATTGGAACCACCTGATCCCATCCCGAACTCAGCAGTGAAACGATGCATCGCCGATGGTAGTGTGGGGCTTCCCCATGTGAGAGTAGGTCATCGTCAAGATTCATTTCGCAAAACCCCTATCTGCGCGAGCAGGTAGGGGTTTTGTCTTTTCCGCGTTTCTAAGCCAACGCCGGCTCTGTTGTGCAACACGCAGCGTGGGGGCGGGGGATCGTGTCGCCTGCGGAAAATGTGACCCGAACATCGATACAGTTCCTCATAATGGCCGTCTCCCACAATTCGAGTCGGAACACTAGAATAGAGCCGACGCATCCATTCAGAACCCCCTTATGCCCAACCCTGTCGATCCCGAAGCGCTCGCACAGCTGCCGCTGGACGAACTCGTGGCCTGCCACGAGTGCGACCTGCTGATGCGCAAGACCACGCTGCAACATGACGAGAAGGCCTTGTGCCCGCGCTGCGGCTACGAGCTGTACGCTCATCGCCACAACCTGATCAACCGTAGCCTGGCCCTGGTCCTGACCGCCCTGCTGCTGTACGTGCCGGCCAATTTCCTGCCGATCATGCAATTGCACCTGCTCGGCCAGACCTCCGACGACACCGTCTGGAGCGGTGTATTAGGCCTATACAACTCAGAGATGCGCGGCATCGCCGTGGTGGTGTTCCTGTGCAGCATGGCCATCCCTTTGCTCAAGCTGCTCTGCCAGCTGATGGTGCTGTTGAGCATCCGCCTGGATATTGGCCGCAGCTATGGCCTGCTGATCTATCGTATCTATCACCACCTGCGTGAATGGGGCATGCTCGAGGTCTACTTCATGGGCGTGCTGGTGGCCATCGTCAAGCTGGTCGACCTGGCCGAGCTGAGCATCGGCCTGGGCCTGTTCTGCTTCATCAGCCTGTTGCTGGTGCAGGTATGGCTCGAGGTGGTCATGTCGCCACACCAGATCTGGGTGGCCTTGTCGGGGGAGGATGTCCATGCGGGCGATTGATGCAGGCATCCTGGTCTGCAATGAATGTCACCAGCTGAACCGCCAGGAGCCGGACAGCACCTCGCAGGCCTGTACCCGCTGCGGCGCGGTGGTGCATGCCCGGCGGCCCAACAGCATCGTGCGCACCTGGGCGCTGCTGATAACGGCCATGGTGCTCTATATCCCGGCCAATGTGCTGCCGATCATGACCGTCAGCGCGCTCGGCCAGGGCAGCCCGGACACCATCATGTCCGGCGTCATCACCTTGATGAAGCACGGCATGCTACCGATCGCCGCGGTGGTGTTCATCGCCAGCATCCTGGTGCCGACCTTCAAGCTGGTCGGCATCGCCCTGCTGCTGTACTCGGTGCAGCGCCACCAGCCGCTCTCGGCACGCCAGCGCATCCTGATGTACCGCTTCATCGAATTCATCGGTCGCTGGTCGATGCTGGACATCTTCGTCATCGCCATCCTGGTCGCGGTGGTGAATTTCGGCCGCATCGCCAGTGTCGAAGCCAACCTGGGCGCCGTCGCCTTCGCCACCGTGGTGATCCTGACGATGCTCGCCGCTTTAACTTTCGATCCCCGACTGATCTGGGATAACACGGAGTCGGATGACGACCATGAGTGATTTGCCTACGGCTAAAACCCGGCCTGCTTCGAATTGGTCGGCCATCTGGATCCTGCCGCTGATTGCCCTGGCGATCGGCGGCTGGCTGGCCTGGCAGGCCTATCGCGATGCTGGTATCGAGATCCAGGTGCGCTTCGAGAGTGGCGAGGGCATCGTCGCCAACAAGACCGAGGTCATCTACAAGGGCATGTCGGTGGGCAAGGTCACCGCCTTGGTGCTGGATGACAAGGGTGACAACCGTGGCGTTGTCGCCACCATCGAGATGCGCAAGGAAGCGGGCCCGCACCTGACCAAGGGCACGCGTTTCTGGCTGGTCAAGCCAAGTGTCAGCTTGGCGGGTATCTCGGGCCTGGAGACGTTGGTCTCGGGTAACTACATCGCCGTTGATCCCGGGGAGGGGGAGCCGACCAAGCGTTTCACCGCGCTCAAGGAAGCTCCGCCGTTGTCCGATTCCGAGCCGGGCCTGCACCTCACCCTCAAGGCCGAGCGGCTGGGCTCGCTCAATCGTGACAGTCCGGTGTTCTACAAACAGATCCAGGTGGGGCGGGTGAAGAGCTATCGCCTGTCCGAGGACCAGGGCACGGTGGAGATCAAGGTGTTCATTGCGCCCGCTTACGCCAGCCTGGTACGTAAACACACGCGGTTCTGGAACGCCAGCGGGGTCAGCATCGACGCCGACCTGTCCGGCGTGAAGGTGCGCACCGAATCGCTCTCGAGCATCGTTGCCGGCGGCATCGCCTTTGCCACGCCAGAGAACCGCAAGGACAGCCCGCCCACCGACCCAAGCCTGCCGTTCCGTCTTTACGAAGACTTCGATGCCGCCCAGGCCGGTATCCGGGTCAAGGTCAAGCTGAGCGATTTCGAGGGGTTGCAGAAGGGCCGTACACCGGTGCTGTACAAAGGTATCCAGGTGGGATCGCTGAAGGAACTGAAAGTCGAAGGCGACCTCTCCACGGCCATGGCCGAGCTGACCATGGATCCCCTGGCCGAGGACTACCTGGTTGAAGGCACTCAGTTCTGGGTGGTCAAGCCGTCCATCTCCCTGGCCGGCATCACCGGTCTCGAGGCCTTGGTGAAGGGCAACTACATTGCCGTGCGCCCGGGTGAGCCAGGTGCCAAGCCGCTGCGCGAATTCGAGGCGCGTCCCAAGGCGCCGCCGCTGGACCTGAAGGCGCCGGGCCTGCACATGGTGTTGTTCGCCGACACCCTGGGTTCGCTGGAGGTAGGCAGCCCGGTGATGTATCGCCAGGTGCGGGTGGGAAGCGTGCAGAGTTACCAGTTCGCTCGCAACAGCAAACGCATCCTGATCGGCGTCCATATTGAGAAGGAGTACGCCAACCTGGTAAACGGCTCCACGCGCTTCTGGAATGCCAGCGGCATCACCCTGACCGGCGGGCTGTCGGGCATCCAGGTCAAGAGCGAGTCGCTGCAGACGCTGATGGCGGGTGGTATCGCCTTCGATACGCCGAAACCGGATGTGCCGCTCAAGCGCCGCATTCCGCGTTTCCGCCTGCACGAGAGCCAGGATGCGGCCAACCGTGCCGGTACCTTGATCACTATCCGTGTCGACCGTGCCGAAGGCTTGAAGCCGGGCACGCCGATCCGTTTTCGGGGCCTGGATGTGGGCAGTGTCGAGAGCGTCGACCTGACCGCTGATCTGCAGGCCGTGGTGCTGCGTGCACGGATCACCCAAGCGGCCGAGCGTATCGCCCGTGCCGGCACCCAGTTCTGGGTGGTCAAGCCGGCCTTGGGCCTGGTGCGTACCCAGAACCTCGACACCTTGATCGGCGGCCAATATTTGGAAGTGCTGCCGGCGCTCAAGGATAAGGGGCCGCAGCGTGACTTCATCGCCCTGAGTGATGCGCCGGAGGTGAAAGGCGAGGAGGTCGGCCTGCCGCTGACCCTGAGCGCGGCGCGCCGCGGCTCGATCAAGCCGGGTGTGCCGGTGACCTATCGAGAGGTCACGGTGGGCAAGGTCACCGGCTTCGAGTTGGGCCAGACCGCCGACCGTGTGCTTATCCACATCCTGATCGAACCGCGTTACGCCGGGCTGGTTCGTGGCGGCAGCCGTTTCTGGAACAGCAGCGGGTTCGGCTTCGACTGGGGGCTGTTCAAGGGCGCCACGGTGCGCACCGAGTCGGTGGAGACCCTGATTGAGGGCGGAATTGCCTTCGCCACGCCGGACGGCGAACAGATGGGTAACCCGGCGCGGCCGCAGCAGACCTTCGCCTTGTTCGACAAGGCCGAGGATGCTTGGCTGGAGTGGGCGCCGAAGATTCAGATTGGTAAGTGATCGAACAGTTGACCTGGTACCTGTAGGAGCGGCCTCGTGTCGCGAAAGGGCTGCACGGCAGCCCCAGGATTTCAGTGCAGACGCACAATCGCCGGGGCCGCTTTGCGGCCCTTTCGCGACGTAACGCCGCTCTTACAGATAGAGGGGGAGAGAAATCACAGGTATAAAAAAACCGACCCTAGGGTCGGTTTTTTCGACAAGAACGTCGCTTAGGCAGCTGCAGCTTCTTTCAGCGCCTTGATGTGGCCATTCAGACGGCCTTTGTGGCGAGCAGCTTTGTTCTTGTGGATGATACCTTTGTCGGCCATACGGTCGATTACAGGTACAGCCAGAACGTAAGCGGCTTGCGCTTTTTCGGCGTCTTTTGCGTCGATGGCTTTGACTACATTCTTGATGTAGGTGCGGACCATGGAACGCAGGCTGGCGTTGTGGCTGCGACGCTTCTCAGCCTGTTTTGCACGTTTCTTGGCGGAAGGTGAGTTGGCCACCGTCGAGCTCCTCGAAAGACTTTAGGTAAATAGCAAACAAAATAGGCCGCGAATCATGCCGATGAGTCGAGCGGATGTCAAGGCCACCTGCAGGGTTCCGCCGAGTGGTGAGCCAGCAGGAGGGAAATATTCCTTTCTGCCGCACGACCTGTAAACTCGGGAATTTTTGGCTCCCCTGCGAAGGCGCGGGAGTATCGCACATTCGGACGCTGTCTGGCAGCGCCCTCTGTCCCTGGCGTGAAATTTTTCGATGAACCTGCTCAAATCCCTGGCCGCGGTCAGCTCCATCACCATGATTTCCCGGGTGCTCGGTTTCGTGCGCGATACCATCCTGGCGCGGGTGTTCGGCGCCGGTATCGCCACCGACGCCTTCTTCATCGCCTTCAAACTGCCCAACCTGTTGCGGCGGATCTTCGCCGAGGGGGCCTTCTCCCAGGCCTTCGTGCCGATCCTGGCCGAATACAAGACCCAGCAGGGCGAGGAGGCCACCCGTACCTTCATCGCCTACGTGAGCGGCCTGCTGACCCTGGTCCTGGCCCTGGTCACGGTGATCGGCATCCTTGCTGCGCCGTGGGTGGTCTGGGCCACCGCGCCGGGCTTCGTCGACAGCGCGCAAAAGTACGAGCTGACCACCGCGCTGTTGCGGGTGACGTTTCCTTATATATTGCTGATCTCGTTGTCGTCGCTGGTCGGCGCGATCCTCAATACCTGGAACCGCTTCAGTGTGCCGGCGTTCACGCCCACGCTGCTCAATGTGGCGATGATCGCCTTTGCCGTGCTGCTGACGCCGTACTTCGACCCGCCGATCATGGCCTTGGGCTGGGGCGTGCTGGCCGGTGGCCTGGCGCAGCTTTTGTACCAGCTGCCAGCGCTGAGGAAGATCGGCATGCTCGTGCTGCCACGCCTGAACCTGCGCGACAGTGGCGTGTGGCGCGTGCTCAAGCAGATGCTGCCGGCCATCCTCGGGGTGTCGGTGAGCCAGATTTCGCTGATCATCAACACCATCTTCGCCTCGTTCCTGGTGGCAGGCTCGGTGTCATGGATGTACTACGCCGACCGTCTGATGGAGCTGCCGTCCGGTGTGCTCGGCGTGGCCCTGGGCACCATCCTGCTGCCGACCCTGGCCAAGACCTATGCCAACAAGGATCGCGAGGAGTACTCGCGGATCCTCGACTGGGGCCTGCGCCTGTGCTTCCTGCTGGTGCTGCCCTGCACCCTGGCCCTGGCCATCCTTGCCGAGCCGCTGACCGTGGCGTTGTTCCAGTACGGCAAGTTCACCGCCTTCGACGCTGCCATGACCCAGCGCGCGCTCATCGCCTATTCGGTGGGCTTGCTGGCGATCATCCTGGTCAAGGTGCTGGCACCTGGCTTCTATGCGCAGCAGAATATCCGCACGCCGGTGAAGATCGCGGTCTTCACCCTGGTCTGCACCCAACTGTTCAACCTGGCCCTGGTCGGCCCGCTGGCCCATGCCGGGCTGGCCCTGGCCATCAGCCTGGGCGCGTGCCTGAACGCCGGCCTGCTGTTCTGGAAACTGCGCAGCCAGCAGCTGTTCCAGCCGCAGCCGGGCTGGATGCCGTTCCTGCTCAAGCTGGTGCTGGCCGTGACCCTGATGTCGGGCGTGCTGCTGCTGGGCATGCATTACCTGCCGGCCTGGGAACAGGGCAACATGCTTGCGCGCTTCCTGCGTCTCGGGGCGCTGATTGCCGCGGGCGTGGTGACCTACTTCGGCTGCCTGTTCCTGTGCGGGTTCCGCCCACGGCATTTCGCCCGCAAGGCGTTGCATTGAGGCGCATGAGGGGTCAGGCGTCGGTTTTTCGCATTCCATGCCCCCTGGGGGCGCTGCTGCCTGTCACCAGCGCCCGGGTGTGGTTATAATCGGCCACTTTATGAGCAAGAAGCGCGTTATGCAGCTGGTTCGAGGTCTTCACAACCTGCGCCCCGAGCACCGGGGCTGTGTCGCCACCATTGGCAACTTCGACGGGGTCCACCGCGGCCACCAGGCGATCCTCGCACGCCTGCGCGAACGCGGCCAGGCGCTGGGCCTGCCCACCTGCGTGGTGATCTTCGAGCCGCAGCCGCGCGAGTACTTCGCCCCGCAGAGCGCTCCGGCGCGCCTGGCCCGCCTGCGCGACAAGGTCGAGCTGCTGGCCGGCGAGGGCATCGACCGCGTCCTGTGCCTGTCGTTCAACCAGCGCCTGAGCCAGCTCAGCGCCGAGCAGTTCGTCAAGGCGGTGCTGGTCGATGGCCTGGGTGTGCGCCATCTCGAAGTGGGTGACGACTTCCGCTTCGGCTGCGACCGCGCCGGCGACTTCGCCTTCCTCACCGAGGCCGGCAAACGCCACGGCTTCACCGTCGAGGCGGCCAACACCGTGATCCAGGACGGCCTGCGGGTCAGCAGCACCGAAGTGCGCAAGGCCCTGGCCGAAGGCGACTTCGAGCTGGCCGAGCACCTGCTGGGCCGTCCGTACCGTATCACCGGGCGCGTGCTGCATGGCCAGAAGCTGGCCCGCCAGCTCGGCACCCCCACCGCCAACATCCAGCTCAAGCGCCGTCGCGTGCCGCTGTCCGGGGTCTACCTGGCCAGCATCGAAATCGACGGCAAGGCCTGGCCGGGTGTCGGCAATATCGGAGTGCGCCCCACCGTCGCCGGTGACGGGCGTCCTCACCTGGAGATTCATCTCCTGGACTACGCCGGCGACCTGTATGGCCGGCGCCTGACGGTGGAATTCCACCACAAGCTGCGTGAAGAGCAGCGTTTCGCCTCCCTGGAGGCGCTGAAGTCGGCGATCGACGCGGACATCGCCGCCGCACGTGCCCACTGGCACGCTCAACCGCTAACGAAGAGCCTGAAATGACCGACTACAAAGCCACGCTTAACCTTCCGGACACCGCCTTCCCCATGAAGGCCGGCCTGCCTCAGCGCGAACCGCAGATCCTGCAGCGCTGGGACAGTATTGGCCTGTACGGTAAGCTGCGCGAGATTGGCAAGGATCGTCCGAAGTTCGTCCTGCACGACGGCCCGCCCTATGCCAACGGCAAGATCCACATCGGTCATGCGCTGAACAAGATTCTCAAGGACATGATTGTCCGCTCCAAGACCCTGTCCGGTTTCGATGCGCCGTATGTGCCGGGCTGGGACTGCCACGGCCTGCCGATCGAGCACAAGGTCGAGGTCACCCACGGCAAGCACCTGACTGCCGACCGTACCCGCGAGCTGTGCCGCGAGTATGCCGCCGAGCAGATCGAAGGGCAGAAGACCGAGTTCATCCGCCTGGGCGTGCTGGGCGACTGGGACAACCCGTACAAGACCATGAACTTCGCCAACGAGGCCGGTGAAATCCGCGCCCTGGCCGAGATGGTCAAGCAGGGCTTCGTGTTCAAGGGCCTCAAGCCTGTGAACTGGTGCTTCGATTGCGGCTCCGCCCTGGCTGAAGCCGAGGTCGAGTACGCCGACAAGAAATCCCAGACCATCGACGTCGCCTTCCCGGTGGCCGATGCCGACAAGCTGGCCGCCGCCTTTGGCCTGGGCGCGCTGGCCAAGCCCGCCGCCATCGTGATCTGGACCACCACCCCGTGGACCATCCCGGCCAACCAGGCGCTGAACATCCACCCGGACTTCAAGTACGCCCTCGTCGATACCGGCGAGCGCCTGCTGGTGCTGGCCGAAGAGCTGGTCGAGTCGTGCCTCAAGCGCTACAACCTGGAAGGCTCGATCATCGCCACCGCTCCAGGCTCGGCCCTGGAACTGATCAACTTCCGCCACCCGTTCTACGACCGCCTGTCGCCGATCTACCTGGCCGACTACGTCGAGCTGGGCGCCGGTACCGGCGTGGTGCACTCCTCGCCAGCCTACGGTGAAGACGACTTCGTCACCTGCAAGCGCTATGGCATGGTCAACGACGACATCCTCACCCCGGTGCAGAGCAACGGCGTGTATGTCGAGTCGCTGCCGTTCTTCGGCGGCCAGTTCATCTGGAAGGCCAACCCGGCCATCGTTGAAAAGCTCAGTGAAGTCGGTGCGCTGATGCACACCGAGACCATCAGCCACAGCTACATGCACTGCTGGCGCCACAAGACCCCGCTGATCTACCGCGCCACCGCGCAGTGGTTCGTCGGCATGGACAAGCAACCGAGCACTGGCGAGCCGCTGCGTGAGCGCGCGCTCAAGGCCATCGAAGAGACCAAGTTCGTTCCGGCCTGGGGCCAGGCGCGCCTGCACTCGATGATCGCCAACCGCCCGGACTGGTGCATCTCGCGTCAGCGCAACTGGGGCGTGCCGATCCCGTTCTTCCTTGACAAGCAGACCGGCGAGCTGCACCCGCGCACCGTCGAGCTGATGGAAGAAGTCGCCAAGCGCGTCGAGCAGGAAGGCATCGAGGCCTGGTTCAAGCTGGACGCTGCCGAGCTGCTCGGTGACGAGGCTGGCCAGTACGACAAGATCACCGACACCCTCGATGTGTGGTTCGACTCTGGCACCACCCACTGGCACGTGCTGCGCGGCTCCCACGACATCGGCCACGCCACCGGCCCGCGCGCCGACCTGTACCTGGAAGGCTCCGACCAGCACCGTGGCTGGTTCCACTCCTCGTTGCTCACCGGTTGCGCCATCGACGGCCACGCGCCGTACCGCGAGCTGCTGACCCACGGCTTCACCGTGGACGAGAACGGCCGCAAGATGTCCAAGTCGCTGGGCAACACCATCGAGCCGCAGAAGGTCAACGACACCCTGGGTGCCGACATCCTGCGCCTGTGGGTCTCGGCCACCGACTACTCCGGCGAGATGGCGGTTTCCGAGCAGATCCTGCAGCGCAGCGCCGATGCCTATCGCCGCATCCGCAACACCGCGCGCTTCCTGCTTTCCAACCTGTCCGGCTTCGACCCGGCCCGTGACCTGCTGCCGGCCGAAGACATGCTGGCCCTGGACCGTTGGGCGGTCGACCGCACCCTGCTGCTGCAGCGCGAGCTGGAAGAGCACTACAGCGAGTACCGCTTCTGGAACGTCTACTCGAAGATCCACAACTTCTGCGTGCAGGAGCTGGGCGGCTTCTACCTCGACATCATCAAGGACCGCCAGTACACCACCGGCGCCAACAGTGTTGCCCGCCGCTCGTGCCAGACCGCGCTGTACCACATCAGCGAGGCGCTGGTGCGCTGGATCGCGCCGATCCTGGCGTTCACCGCCGACGAGATCTGGCAGTACCTGCCGGGCGAGCGCAACGAGTCGGTGATGCTCAACACCTGGTACCAGGGCCTGGCCGAGCTGCCGGCCGACGCCGAGCTGGACCGTGCCTACTGGGATCGCGTGATGGCCGTTAAAGCCGCGGTCAACAAGGAGCTGGAAAACCAGCGTACCGCCAAGGTCATCGGCGGCAACCTGCAGGCCGAAGTCACCCTGTTCGCCGAAGAGGGCCTGACCGCCGACCTGAGCAAGCTCGGCGACGAGCTGCGCTTCGTGCTGATCACCTCGGCCGCCAGCGTGGTGCCGTTCGTCCAGGCGCCGGCCGATGCCGTGACAACCGAAGTCGAAGGACTCAAGCTGAAAGTGGTCAAGTCCGGCCATGCCAAGTGCGGCCGTTGCTGGCACTTCCGCGCCGATGTGGGCAGCCACCCGGAGCATCCGGAGATCTGCGCCCGTTGCGTCGACAACCTGAGCGGTTCGGGTGAGGTGCGCCACTATGCCTAATGCTCCTGCAGGGCGCTTCGGGCGCCTTGCCTGGCTCTGGCTGAGCCTGGTGGTCCTGGTCCTTGACCAGGCCACCAAGCTGTACTTCGACAACGCGCTGACCATGTACCAGCAGATCGTGGTCATTCCCGACTACTTCAGCTGGACCCTGGCCTACAACACCGGCGCCGCGTTCAGCTTCCTGGCCGACAGCTCCGGCTGGCAGCGCTGGCTGTTCGCGCTGATTGCCGTGGTGGTCAGTGCCGTGCTGGTGGTCTGGCTCAAGCGCCTGGGGCGCAACGAGACCTGGCTGGCCGTGGCCCTGGCCCTGGTGTTGGGCGGCGCGCTGGGTAACCTGTACGACCGCGTCGTGCTGGGCCATGTGGTCGACTTCATCCTGGTGCACTGGCAGAACCGCTACTACTTCCCGGCCTTCAACCTGGCCGACAGCGCGATCACCGTGGGCGCGGTGATGCTGGCGCTGGACATGTTCAAGAGCAAGAAGTCCGAGGAAGCCGTCCATGACTGAGACCCGCATTGGCCAGAACACCGAAGTCACCCTGCACTTCGCGCTGCACCTGGAAAACGGCGACACCGTCGACAGCACCTTCGACAAGGCCCCGGCCGTGTTCAAGGTCGGCGACGGCAACCTGCTGCCGGGCTTCGAGACGGCCCTGTTCGGCTTCAAGGCCGGTGACCAGCGCAAGCTGACCATCGCCCCTGAGAACGCCTTCGGCCAGCACAACCCGCAGAACGTGCAGGTGATGCCGCGCTCGCAGTTCGAAGGCATGGAGCTGTCCGAAGGGCTGCTGGTGATCTTCAACGACGCCGCCAACACCGAGCTTCCAGGCGTGGTCAAGGCGTTCGACGACAACCAGGTGACCATCGATTTCAACCATCCACTGGCTGGCAAGACCCTGAGCTTCGAGGTGCAGATCCTCGACGTGAAGGCCGTGTGAGCCTGGAGCCGAGCATGCAAATCAAACTCGCCAACCCGCGCGGCTTCTGCGCGGGGGTCGACCGGGCGATCGAGATCGTCAACCGCGCCCTGGAAGTCTTCGGCCCGCCGATCTACGTGCGCCACGAAGTGGTGCACAACAAGTTCGTGGTCGAGGACCTGCGCAACCGTGGCGCGATCTTCGTCGAAGAGCTGGACCAGGTGCCGGACGACGTCATCGTCATCTTCAGTGCCCACGGCGTTTCCCAGGCCGTGCGCCAGGAAGCCGCCGGCCGTGGCCTGAAGGTGTTCGACGCCACCTGCCCGCTGGTGACCAAGGTGCATATCGAGGTTGCCAAGTACAGCCGCGATGGCCGTGAGACCATTCTCATCGGCCACGAGGGGCACCCGGAAGTCGAAGGCACCATGGGCCAGTACGACGCCAGCAACGGCGGTGCCATCTACCTCGTCGAGGACGAGGACGATGTCGCCAGGCTGCAGGTGCGCAACCCTGACCACCTGGCCTTCGTCACCCAGACTACCCTGTCGATGGATGACACCAGCCGGGTGATCGACGCCCTGCGCGAACGCTTCCCGAACATCGGCGGCCCGCGCAAGGACGACATCTGCTACGCCACCCAGAACCGCCAGGATGCCGTCAAGCAACTGGCCGACGAGTGCGACGTGGTATTGGTGGTCGGCAGCCCCAACAGCTCCAACTCCAACCGCCTGCGCGAGCTGGCCGAGCGCATGAGCACACCGGCCTACCTGATCGACGGCGCCGAGGACCTGCAACGCAGCTGGTTCGACGGGGCCGAGCGCATCGGCATCACCGCCGGGGCCTCGGCGCCCGAGGTGCTGGTGCGTGGCGTGATCGACCAGCTCAAGGCCTGGGGCGCGACCGGCGCCGAAGAGCTCGACGGGCGCGAGGAGAACATCACCTTCTCCATGCCCAAGGAGCTGCGGGTTCGCTCGATCTGAGTCAGTCCGGTGCACAGCGGCGGCCCTCGTCGCTGCGCAGGCTGACCCGGCCACTGGGGCTGAGCACCACCTGATGACGGCTGTCGAGGGTGGTGCGCGGGCAGATGTCCAGCGTGGTGCCGACGAAGCCCACCCCCAGCGGCGCCCCCCGGGCGCTGAACCTCACGACCCGGTACGAGGTCGTGGCAATCTTCAGCGGCCTGTGCAGGCGATGTTCCTGTAACCGTTCGCCATCCTGTTCCAGCACCACCCGCCAGCCTTTGCCCCAATCTTCCTCCAGTGGCCTGACCAGCACGGCCTGGTGTCTCAGCGCTGCCTGGTTGCGGGCGCCGCGCAGGGTCTGCGCCAGCTCCCTGGCCACGGCACCGACGTAAAGCTCATCGCTGAACTTGCTGTAGGCCGATATGCCCTGGTGTGTCAGAAGGCTCAGCACGCCTAGTGCGAACATCATTTGTATCAGTGTTACGCCTTGTTGCCCCACGCTGCATTCCTCCCTGGAAGTGCTTCTCTGTAGCTTCCAGGGTGCCTGGCAAGGGCGCCAGTCGGCCGGTTCGTGTTGTGGGCGAGGAAAGATCCCAGGAGGGGCAATGGACGTGAGGGAAAGGGGCATGACGCTGCTGGAGGTGCTGCTGGCCGTCACGGTGCTGACACTGGGGCTGTTTGCATCGGCGGCCTTGCAGTTGCGCGGGCTGCAGGCGGTCGAGGGGGCGCGGCGGGAAGGGCAGGCGTTACAACTGGCCCAGGGCATGTTGGAGCGCGTGAGGGCAGCGGAGGCGATCGAGGCGGGCGAGGAAGCGGCCTGGCAGTTGCGTCTGACCCAGGTGCTCGGTGGTGCGGCGCAGGGGCGCATGAACCTGGCCGGGGGCGTGCTGGTGCTGGACGTCGATTGGCCGGGCATGGGCGAGGGGCGGCAGTCGCTGAGCGTGCAGGGCAGGGTGCTGCCATGAGGCGTCGGCAGACGGGGCTGGGCCTGGTCGAGGCACTGTTGGCCCTGGCACTGGGCCTGATGCTGCTGGTGGCAGCTGGCCAGGTGTTCGTCTCGGCGTATCAGGCCTGGCGACTGCAGGGCGCGGCGGCGCGCCTGCAGGATGACGCGCGCCTGGCCTTGCAGCGAATGGCCGAGGATATCCGCCAGGCGGGGATGTTCGGTTGCCTGCGTCTTGAGGCCGAGGACTTCGCCGATCCTGGCGCGGCCCAGGCCTTCGCGTCGCCCATTGAGGTCACGGGCGACAGCCTGACCCTGGTTGGCGCCGAGTTGCCCGGGTTGCTCGGCAGCCCGGACTGGACCGTGCTCAGCGACTGCCGCAGTTGGGCGCGCGTGCAGCCCGGGCAGCACGTCGGGGACGGCGAGTTGCTGGCGCTGCCGGTGCGTCGGGTAACCTACCGGGTGCGCAACGGCAGCCTGATGCTCACCAGCAATGCGCAGCATGCCAGCCTCATCGACCAGGTGCGGGCGCTGGAGGTCAGCCGTGTCGAGGCGGGAGCGGGCGAGCGGCTGGATATCCGCCTGACCTTGCATGACCGGCAGCACGGGCTTGAACAGCACCATTCACTGAGCGTGGCCTTGCGCAACCCGGGAGCCGGGTCGTGACGGGCCAGCGCGGTATCGTACTGTTGCTGGCGTTGAGCCTGAGCCTGCTGTTCGGCCTGCTGGCAACCCTGGCCCTGCGCGAGGCGCTTTTGCAGCAACGTCAGGCAGGCGATCAGTTGGCCGGCGCGCGAGCCTTCGAGCAGGCGGAGGCGGCCTTGATCGAGGGCGCAGAACTGCTTGCAGGCGGCATCCCGCCCCGATGCCAGGCCTGTCCGCCACCCAGTCCACCTGATACGCAGTCTTCTCCACCCTGGCTGGCGACCCGCAGTGGCTTCGTTTACCTGCAAACCCTGGGAGACAGCCTGCGTGTCGCGGGTCAGCCCGTCGGGGGCAGGCTGACGCTGGTCCGGGTGACGGCGGTGGGCCTTCAAGCCCGCGGGCGGCAACTGCTGGAGGCGGTCTATGCCATCGACGGTGACGGCGCGGTGAAACGGATCAGCTGGCGCCAGCGCCTGGGGGAGGGCTGAGATGCAGCGCGGCCTTGGTCTGATCGAATTATTGATTGTCGTGGCGCTGATCGGCATGCTGGCAGCCATTGCCTACCCCAGCTACAGCGACCAGTTGCGCCGCGCCGCACGAAGCGAAGCGGTCGGCCTGCTGCAGGACGCGGCATTGCGCCTGGAGCAGCACCGCGCACGCGTGGGCGGTTATGCCGACAACGAGCAACTGAGCACCGTGTTGCCCGCGGGCACGCGCTACTACCGCCTGCAGGCCTGGCGCGACACTGACCGTTTCAGCTTGCGCGCCAGCCGCACACCCGAAGCCTTCATGGCGGATGACCGCTGCGGCGACTTCCTGCTCGATCAGGCGGGCGTGCGCGATAACACGGGCGCGGGCGACCAGGCGTGCTGGGGAAGCTGAAGATCATGAGGTGCCCAGGCACCGTGGAATTACTTCAGGTGTTGGATCGAACCATGAGCAAGCAAGTAGTGATTGTCGGCGGCGGTGTCATCGGCCTGCTGACCGCGTTCAACCTGGCGGCGGATGTCGATCAGGTGGTGGTGTGCGACCAGGGCGAGGTGGGTCGGGAGTCGTCCTGGGCCGGTGGCGGGATCGTCTCGCCGCTGTACCCGTGGCGCTACAGCCCGGCGGTGACCGCCCTGGCACACTGGTCGCAGGATTTTTATCCACAGCTGGGCGAGCGTCTGTTCGCCAGCACCGGGGTCGACCCCGAGGTGCACACCACCGGCCTGTACTGGCTGGATCTGGAAGACGAAGCCGAGGCCCTGGCCTGGGCCGCTCGCGAGCATCGCCCGCTCAGTGCGGTGGATATCTCGGCGGCCTATGACGCCGTGCCGGTGCTTGGTCCGGGTTACCGCCATGCCATCTACATGGCAGGCGTGGCCAACGTGCGCAACCCGCGGTTGGTGAAGTCGCTGAAGGCCGCGCTGCAGGCGCTGGCGAACGTGACCCTGCGCGAGCATTGCCAGATCAGCGGTTTCGTCCATGAAGGTGGCCGCGTTACCGGTGTGCAGACCGAGGACGGAGTGATCGCCGCCGACGATGTGGTGCTCAGCGCCGGAGCCTGGAGCGGTGACCTGCTGCAGACCCTCGGGCTGACGCTGCCGGTGGAGCCGGTGAAGGGGCAGATGATCCTGTTCAAGTGCGCCGAGGACTTCTTGCCGAGCATGGTCCTGGCCAAGGGGCGCTATGCGATCCCGCGCCGCGACGGGCATATCCTGGTGGGCAGTACCCTGGAGCATGCCGGCTATGACAAAACCCCGACCGGTGATGCGTTGGCGAGCCTGAAGGCCTCGGCGGTGGAGTTGCTGCCGGCGCTGGCGGATGCCGAGGTGGTGGGGCATTGGGCTGGCCTGCGCCCAGGGTCGCCGGAAGGCATCCCGTACATCGGCGCGGTGCCGGGGCATGAGGGGCTATGGCTGAACTGCGGGCATTACCGCAACGGGCTGGTGCTGGCGCCGGCGTCGTGCCAGCTGTTCGGTGATTTGCTGCTGGGGCGCGAGCCGATCATCGATCCGGCGCCGTATGCGCCTGGGGGGCGGTTGGGCTGAGCGCATAGGGCTCATGCCTATTCACGGTAGGAGATTGCACAGCCCTTCCGGGCTGCGCGTCGGTCAGCGTTGCTGGCCTGGCCCTTGCTCCAGATGCTGCTGGCTGCAATACCACTCCTGGCCCCGCGACAACGCCCGGTCATTGGGCAGGTGAACGCCGCAATGGGCGCAGCGCACCATCTTCAGCGGATCCTGCAGGCGCGGCTCGGCAGGTGATTGCTGACTGGTCTTGAACTTGCGCCACAGCCAGAACGCGGCGGCGATCAGGGCGATCCAGAAGAGTAGGCGAACCATGGTGTCCAGCTTGTCGAGAAAAGAAGCCGACAGTCTAGGACGCAGGCATGAAAAAAGGGAGGCCTCGGGCCTCCCTTTCTTTGTGTGCGTGGTATCAGTCGAACAGACCGAAGGTCATGTAGCTGAACCAGGAACGGTCTTTCTCGGCTTCCTTCGGACCTTCCGGCAGGATCGGGTCGCCGTTCTCGTCCTTGGGCAGCAGCTCTTCGGGCATTTCCGAGCGAGCATCCTGGAACTGCTTGACCACGTCCTGGTTGGCGCGGGTCTCGCCCGGTGGCAGCGGCGCCTGGGTGTCGATCAGGCCCAGGGTGGCCTTGGACAGCCACGAGCGGTTGCCGTTTTCGTCCACCTTGGTGATGAACTGGCCATCGACCAGGCTCGGGTGGTCCGGGTAGTTGAGCTTGAGAGTCTCGAGGCTGGTGGCCGCCAGTTCGTCCAGGTGCATGCGCTGGTACGACTCGACCATCACTGCCAGGCCATCACCCACCGACGGGGTTTCCTGGAAGTTCTCCACCACATAGCGGCCACGGTTGGCGGCGGCGACATAGGCCTCGCGGCTCAGGTAGTAGTTGGCCACGTGGATTTCGTAGGAGGCCAGCAGGTTGCGCAGGTAGATCATGCGCTGCTTGGCATCCGGGGCGTAGCGGCTGTTGGGGAAGCGGCTGGTCAGCTGGGCGAACTCGTTGTACGAGTCGCGGGCGGCGCCCGGGTCACGCTTGGTCATGTCCAGCGGCAGGAAGCGCGCCAGCAGGCCACGGTCCTGGTCGAACGAGGTCAGGCCCTTGAGGTAGTAGGCGTAGTCGACGTTCGGGTGCTGCGGGTGCAGGCGGATGAAGCGCTCGGCGGCGGATTTTGCGGCCTCGGGCTCGGAGTTCTTGTAGTTGGCGTAGATCAGCTCGAGCTGGGCCTGGTCGGCGTAGCGGCCGAACGGGTAGCGCGATTCCAGGGCCTTGAGCTTGTTCACGGCGCTGGTGTAGCTGGAGTTGTCCAGGTCGGCCTGCGCCTGCTGGTACAGCTCGGCCTCGCTGAGGTTCTCGTCAATGACTTCCTTGTTCGAGGAACAGGCAGCGGTGAGCCCGAGGATGGCGATCAGCAGCAGGTGTTTCACTTGCATGGCGGCTTGCGTCCCTTTGACGGCCGCTGTCTTGGGCGGTGCCGTCCTGTTATGATGAGCGCCCCCGGCCAAACCCCGGGGCAAAAGAAGCCGTATTTAACCACAAGCGCGCAGCCGAAACCAAAGGCTGAACGCCCGTCGATTCGAGCATGTCCGAGATCATTCAACTTAGCGCAGAGGTCCCGTCCGAACTGGGCGGCCAACGCCTCGACCAGGTCGCCGCCCAATTGTTCGCCGAGTACTCGCGTTCGCGCCTGTCCTCGTGGATCAAGGATGGCCGCCTGACCGTCGATGGCGCGGTGCTGCGACCGCGCGACACCGTCCACACCGGCTCCATCCTGGCCCTCGAAGCCGAGCAGGAGGCCCAGGGCGAATGGGTGGCTCAGGACATCGAGCTGGACATCGTCTACGAGGACGACCAGATCCTGGTGATCAACAAGCCTGCCGGGCTGGTGGTCCACCCGGCGGCCGGTCACCCCGACGGCACCTTGCTCAACGCCCTGCTGCACCATGTCCCGGACATCGTCAACGTGCCGCGCGCCGGCATCGTGCACCGCCTGGACAAGGACACCACCGGCCTGATGGTGGTGGCTAAGACCCTGCAGGCGCAGACCAACCTCGTCGACCAGCTGCAAAAACGTTCGGTCAGCCGTATCTACGAGTGCATCGTGGTCGGCGTGGTGATCGCCGGCGGCAAGATCGACGCGCCGATCGGCCGTCACGGCGGCGAGCGCCAGCGCATGGCGGTGACCGAGGGCGGCAAGCCGGCCGTCAGTCACTACCGCGTGCTCAAGCGCTTCCGTTCGCACACCCATGTGCGGGTCAAGCTGGAAACCGGCCGCACCCACCAGATCCGTGTGCACATGGCCCATGTCGGCTATCCGCTGGTCGGCGACCAGACCTACGGTGCACGCTTCCGCATCCCGCCGGCCGCCAGCGTGGCCATGGTCGAGGCGGTCAAGCACTTCCCGCGTCAGGCCCTGCACGCGCGTTTCCTGGCGCTGGACCACCCGACCACGGGTGAGCGCATGGAATGGAAGTCGGAGTTGCCGGACGACTTCCAGTGGCTGCTGTCGCTGCTTGACCAGGACCGCGAGAGCTTCATCGGATGAGTGGCCTGGCGCAGTCGCTGATCCTTCCCGACTGGCCGGCCCCGGCCTCGGTTCGCGCCTGTGTCACCACCCGCGAGGGCGGCGTCAGCCTGCCGCCCTACGCCTCCTTCAATCTCGGTGACCACGTGGGCGATGACCCGCAGGCGGTCGCCGAGAACCGTCGTCGCCTGAGTGACGAATTCGCCATCCAGCCCGCCTGGCTCAAGCAGGTGCATGGGCTGGTGGTGGCCGACGCCAACCCCGCCGTGGTTGCCGAAGCCGATGCCAGCTGGACCGACCAGCCGGGCATCGCTTGCACTGTGATGACTGCCGATTGCCTGCCTGCACTGTTCTGCGACCGCGCCGGTACCCGTGTCGCGGCCGCCCATGCCGGCTGGCGCGGGCTGGCCGGTGGCGTGCTGGAGGCCACCCTTGACCGCCTGGCGCTGGCGCCTGAAGAGGTATTGGTGTGGCTGGGGCCCGCCATCGGGCCGCAGGCGTTCGAGGTGGGGCTGGAAGTGCGCGATGCCTTCACTGCCGTGCATCCCGAGGCGGCTGAGGCGTTTGTCGAGGGCGAGCGTGCGGGCAAGCTGATGGCCGATATCTACCAGCTGGCGCGGATCCGCCTGGCGGCGCGTGGCGTTACCGCCGTTTATGGTGGCGGGTTCTGCACGGTCAGCGACTCGCGTTTCTTCTCTTATCGCCGCACCCCGCAGGGTGGGCGCTTTGCTTCGTTGGTCTGGTTGCAGCCGCGCTGACCTTACGCTCCCATGTTGCCTGACGTCACTGGTGCTGACCTCTGTCAACCCCGCTACGCTTGAATCTTCCAGAATCACCCTTATGTATTGGTCATCTCAGGCAGGTTCTTCATTACAGGTGCTGTCCATCGCTCCGCCTGCCCTTTAAAGGAAGGTATCCCCCATGCGAATAGACCGACTGACCAGCAAGCTGCAACTGGCATTATCCGACTCCCAATCCCTGGCCGTGGGCATGGACCACCCGGCCATCGAGCCCCTGCACCTGATGCAGGCGCTGATCGACCAGCAGGGCGGCTCGATCAAGCCGCTGCTGATGCAGGTCGGCTTTGACATCAACAGCCTGCGCAAGGCGTTGACCAAGGAGCTCGACCAACTGCCGAAAATCCAGAACCCCACGGGCGATGTGAACATGTCCCAGGACCTGGCACGCCTGCTCAACCAGGCCGACCGCCTGGCCCAGCAGAAGGGTGACCAGTTCATCTCCAGCGAGCTGGTGCTGCTCGCCGCCATGGACGAGAACAGCAAGGTCGGCAAGCTGCTGCTCGGCCAGGGCGTGAGCAAGAAGGCCCTGGAGAACGCCATCAACAACCTGCGCGGCGGCGCGGCGGTGAACGACGCCAATGCCGAGGAATCGCGCCAGGCCCTGGACAAGTACACCGTTGACCTCACCAAGCGCGCCGAAGAGGGCAAGCTGGACCCGGTGATCGGCCGTGACGACGAGATCCGCCGCACCATCCAGGTGCTGCAACGCCGCACCAAGAACAACCCGGTGCTGATCGGCGAACCCGGCGTGGGCAAGACCGCCATCGCCGAGGGCCTGGCCCAGCGCATCATCAACGGCGAGGTGCCCGATGGCCTGAAAGGCAAGCGCCTGCTGGCCCTGGACATGGGCGCGCTGATTGCTGGCGCCAAGTACCGTGGCGAGTTCGAAGAGCGCCTCAAAGGCCTGCTCAACGAACTGAGCAAGCAGGAAGGCCAGATCATCCTGTTCATCGACGAGCTGCACACCATGGTCGGCGCCGGTAAAGGCGAAGGCGCCATGGATGCCGGCAACATGCTCAAGCCGGCCCTGGCCCGTGGCGAGCTGCATTGCGTCGGTGCCACCACGCTCAACGAGTACCGCCAGTTCATCGAGAAGGACGCCGCCCTCGAGCGCCGTTTCCAGAAGGTGCTGGTCGAGGAGCCGAGCGAGGAAGACACCATCGCCATCCTGCGGGGCCTGAAAGAACGCTATGAAGTGCACCACAAGGTGGCCATCACCGACGGCGCGATCATCGCCGCGGCCAAGCTCAGCCACCGCTACATCACCGACCGCCAGCTGCCGGACAAGGCCATCGACCTGATCGACGAAGCGGCCAGCCGCATCCGCATGGAGATCGACTCCAAGCCGGAAGTGCTCGACCGCCTCGACCGTCGCTTGATCCAACTGAAGGTGGAATCCCAGGCGCTGAAGAAAGAAGAGGACGAAGCGGCGAAGAAACGCCTGGAGAAGCTGACCGAGGAAATCGACCGCCTGGAGCGCGAGTACGCCGACCTCGAGGAGATCTGGGCCTCGGAAAAAGCCGAGGTGCAGGGCTCGGCGCAGATCCAGCAGAAGATCGAGCAGTCGCGCCAGGAACTGGAAGCCGCGCGCCGCAAGGGCGACCTCAGCCGCATGGCCGAGCTGCAGTACGGGGTGATCCCGGACCTGGAGCGCAGCCTGCAGATGGTCGACCAGCACGGCAAGACCGACAACCAGCTGCTGCGCAACAAGGTGACCGAGGAAGAAATCGCCGAAGTGGTGTCCAAGTGGACCGGCATCCCGGTGGCCAAGATGCTCGAAGGCGAGCGCGAGAAGCTGCTGAAGATGGAAAGCCTGCTGCATGAGCGGGTGATCGGCCAGGACGAGGCGGTGACCGCCGTGGCCAACGCCGTGCGCCGTTCCCGCGCCGGGCTGTCCGATCCGAACCGCCCCAGCGGCTCGTTCCTGTTCCTCGGGCCTACCGGCGTGGGCAAGACCGAACTGTGCAAGGCGCTGGCCGAGTTCCTGTTCGACACCGAAGAGGCCATGGTGCGCATCGACATGTCCGAGTTCATGGAGAAACACTCGGTGGCTCGCCTGATCGGCGCACCGCCAGGCTATGTGGGTTATGAAGAGGGCGGCTACCTGACCGAGGCCGTGCGTCGCAAGCCGTACTCGGTGGTGCTGCTCGACGAGGTGGAGAAGGCCCACCCGGATGTGTTCAACGTGTTGCTGCAGGTGCTGGAAGACGGTCGCCTGACCGACAGCCACGGCCGCACCGTGGACTTCCGCAACACGGTGATCGTGATGACCTCCAACCTGGGCTCGGCGCAGATCCAGGAACTGGCCGGTGATCGCGAAGCGCAGCGCGCGGCGGTGATGGACGCGGTGGGTTCGCACTTCCGTCCGGAGTTCATCAACCGCATCGACGAGGTGGTGGTGTTCGAGCCGCTGGGCCGCGAGCAGATCGCCGGTATCACCGAGATCCAGCTCGGCCGCCTGCGTGGCCGCCTGGCCGAGCGCGAGCTGTCGCTGAGCCTGAGCCCGGAGGCGTTGGACAAGCTGATCGCCGTCGGTTACGACCCAGTGTATGGGGCACGGCCGCTCAAGCGTGCGATCCAGCGCTGGATCGAGAACCCGCTGGCGCAGTTGATCCTGTCTGGCGAGTTCTTGCCGGGTGCGGCGATCACCGCGAAGGTGCAGGGCGAGGAAATCGTCTTCGCCTGATCACGGCAGTAGTTGAAGAGCCCCGCGAAAGCGGGGCTTTTTTATGTGGGCTTTCCCGACGCCATAGCGGGCTTGCCCCGCGATAAGGCCAGTGCAGGCGCCGCAAACCCCTGATTTTCCGGCTTCCTACCTAACTTGCTGAAAATTTTGAAAAAAGTGCTTGCACAAAAATCAGAGTGCCCCTAATATTCGCCCCGCTGTCAGGCACTGAGCGAATCACCAGCAACATCGGAGATCGCAAAACAACTTACAAATCAGTAAGTTGAACGAAAAAAAGTGGTTGACAAGCAAAACGAAGAATGTAGAATAGCCGGCCTTAGCAGCGACAACGCGAAAGCGAAGCAGCTAAAGAGTTCGAAGCTAACACAGACTTCGAAGCAGTAAAGATGTACCGAAGTTCAGTTCCGCGATAGCTCAGTCGGTAGAGCAAATGACTGTTAATCATTGGGTCCCTGGTTCGAGTCCAGGTCGCGGAGCCAATCTCGGGGTGTAGCGCAGTCCGGTAGCGCGCCTGCTTTGGGAGCAGGATGTCAGGAGTTCGAATCCCCTCACCCCGACCATTTTCCGGGTCGTTAGCTCAGTTGGTAGAGCAGTTGGCTTTTAACCAATTGGTCGTAGGTTCGAATCCTACACGACCCACCATGTAAAAAGGGCATCTCGACTGAGATGCCCTTTTTCTTTTGTCCGCGATTTATCTCCCCGCCCTTTGCTACCCTGTGGCCTTTGCCCGCAGGAGCGCCCGCGCATGCCACTCAAAGCCAGTGTTTTCATCGCCACCAGCCTGGACGGCTACATCGCCCGCGAAGACGGCGGCCTCGACTGGCTGATGGGCGCTACCCAGTCCGCTGACGACCATGGTTATGCCGGGTTCATGGCGGGTGTCGATACGCTGGTGATGGGGCGCGGCACTTTCGACAAGGTCATGACCTTTGGCGAGTGGCCGTATCCGGATACCCGGGTGGTGGTGGTCAGCAGTACCCTCGAGGCGCTGCCCAGAGGTGTGCCAGAGCGCGTCGAGCTGCACCCGGGGCCGATCCCGGCGTTGCTCGAGCACCTGCAGGCCACGGGCGCGAAAAGCCTGTACCTGGATGGCGGCAAGCTGATTCAGGGGTTCTTGCGCGAGGGGTTGGTGGACGAGCTGACCATCACCCGCATTCCCGTGCTGCTGGGGCAGGGGATACCGTTGTTCGGCGGGTTGGCGAAGGATGTGCTGTTGCAGCACATGAGGACGACCAGCTACGAGAGCGGGTTTGTGCAGAGCACGTATCGCGTGGTGCGTTGAATCGCTGGGGCTGCACTGCAGCCCCAGTATCTTGAAGCCTCAGTGCAGCTTCAGACGCGGCTCGGTGCCCCGGCCAATCTTGCTGCCCAGCATCAGCATCAAGGTGCGGAAGGTCCCGTACAGCGCCATCTGGTGCATACGATACAGCGACACATAGAACATCCGCGCCAGCCAGCCTTCCAGCTTCACGCTGCCCATCAGGTTGCCCATCAAGTTACCCACAGCCGAGAAGCGCGACAGTGACACCAGCGAGCCGTAGTCCTTGTACTCGTAGGTCGGCAGCGCCTTGTTCTCCAGGCGCAGCTTGAGGCTCTTGGCCAGCAGCGAGGCCTGCTGGTGCGCGGCCTGGGCCCTTGGCGGCACATTGCGGTCGCTGCCCGGTTGCGGGCAGGCGGCGCAGTCGCCGAAGGCGAAGATGTTGTCGTCCAGGGTAGTCTGCAAGGTCGGGCGCACCACCAGCTGGTTGATGCGGTTGGTCTCCAGGCCATCGATGTCCTTGAGGAAGCCCGGCGCGCGAATGCCAGCCGCCCAGACCTTCAAGCTGGCCTGGATCACTTCGCCCGAGGCGGTCTTCAGGCCATCGGCGGTCACTTCGCTGACCGCGGCGTTGGTCATCACCGTCACCCCGAGTTTTTCCAGGGTCTTGTGCACCGGCACGCTGATGCGCTCCGGCAGCGCCGGCAGCACCCGCGGGCCCGCTTCGATGATAGTGATGTGCATGTCTTTGGGCTGGATCTTGTCCAGGCCGTAGGCTGCCAGCTCATGGGCCGCGTTGTGCAGCTCGGCCGCCAGCTCAACACCGGTGGCGCCGGCGCCGACGATGGCCACGCTGATCTGCTCGCTGGCCACATCGCCCGCGTGGGCACGCAGGTAGTGGTTGAGCAGCTGCTGGTGGAAGCGCTCGGCCTGCTTGCGGCTGTCGAGGAACAGGCAGTGCTGCGCCGCGCCCAGGGTGCCGAAGTCGTTGGTGTTGCTGCCCACGGCGATCACCAGGGTGTCGTAGCCGAGGGTGCGCGCAGGCAGCAGCTCACGGCCCTCGTCGTCGAGGGTCGCGGCCAGCTGGATCTGCTTGCTCTCACGGTCCAGGCCGCTCATGCGGCCCATCTGGAAGTTGAAGTGATTCCACTTGGCCTGGGCCACGTAGTTCAGTTCGTCTTCCGAGGAGTTCAGCGAGCCGGCCGCCACTTCGTGCAGCAGGGGCTTCCAGATGTGCGTCAGGTTGGCATCAACCAGGGTGATCTCGGCCTGTTTGCGCTTGCCCAGGCTTTTACCCAGGCGGGTCGCCAGTTCCAGGCCGCCGGCGCCGCCGCCGACAATCACGATGCGATGAGTCATGGGGATATCTCACAAGTTTTACGGAATTCGTGGACACAAGGTCCGGCCGCATCCGGCACGAGGGGCGGGCGAGCGCAAGGCAGCTCATAGCACCAGTCCACTCAGCAGGCGGCTCAACAGGCCCAGACCGATGGTCACGGCCACCACCAGCAACAGGAGCAGCAACGGCCGGAAGGGCCTGCGCTCGACTTGATGCTGGGGGGCACTCAGATACTCATCGACGCGACGCTGATCTTCGGGATTCAGGCGGCTGGTCATGGTGGGCCTCGTCAGATAGACGTTTGTGACTGCGTGTACGCTACAGCGTTCACGCAAACGCATGGATCGAATGATAATGCTTTCTATCCCTGGCGCCGAGTGTACGTGAACGCAAACACACTCGGCACTGGATCAAAGACTGATGCCTACGTCGAACACGATGCTGCGCCCCAGGTTGCCGCGCAGGAAATCCGGCGCGTCCGGATGGGCGAACAGCACCCGGGCGAAGGTCGGCCCCACCAGCGACAGCGAGCGCCAACCCTGGCGCAGGTACTCGGTGGGCGGCGGGAAATGGCTGTTGAGGTCGAGCACTTCGCGCTTGAGGCTGGCGAAGGCGATGATGTCCAGCTCGCCCAGGTCCAGCCCGCGTTCGCGGTAGTTGTGCGATTTCTTGCGCAGCGTTGGCGCCAGGCGCGCCAGCAGTTCCTGGGCGCTGATCCTTCGGGGCCGCTGCTCGCGGCGCACCAACTGGGCCAGGGAAAACGCGCTGCGCCGCCGTTGCAGCTCCTCGCGCCACTCGTCGTTGAGCCGGCGGCCCTCGTCGAGCACGAAGAACACTTCGAATGCCGCGTCGCGGAACAGCACGTCCGGCGGCTCCTGCCCGGCCGGGGTGAAGTCCTCGCTGCGGTAGGGAATGTTCAGCCCTTGCAGCAGGCGCTGGCAGACCCAACGCTCGCGCTCCCATTTGCGGGCATTGGACAGGAACGCATTGGCTTGTTCGGCCTGGATGGTAAGCAGGCGCAGGTAGTCTGAGTCATCCATGGGGACAAGCTTAGTCGCTAATTGATGACGGTAAGATGCTGTTTGTGCGTGGGAATCAGCCCAGCACCAGCCATTGCTGGAACACGCAGAGCAAATGCAGCAACCCGCCGCCCAGGCAGATCGCCGAACTGACCGCGATGAAACGCCGGCTGCGTCCGGTGCCGGCCAGCAACAACGGGCCCAGCAGGCCACGGGCCAGGTACACCAGGGTGATCAGGCAGATGATCGGCATCAGCAACGGCAAGGGTGCGATCATGCCGGCCGCCGACAGCGCGTAGGCGGCCCAGATCAGCAGCACCGTCGCGATCGCCACGGTGACCAGGGCAGGGTAGGCGCGCCCTTGTTCGGCGGCCCGGGTCATACGCTCGCCCGCGCCGAACAGGCGGTACCAGCGCGGCCCCACGGCGATGACCATCAGGTGCAGTACCCCCGCGATGGCGCTGAACAGCGCGCCCAGCAGCAAGGGCAGGTTGATGCCTTCAGTCATCGGGGATGCGTCCTGCAGTGAAAGGAGGTGTCAGCCTATAGCAACCGGACGAAAGGGAGAATGGGTGTAGACTCAGGCTTGTCCACATGGCCGACAGGGATATTGTTCAGGTGATCAGCGCACAGGTCTTGTCCAGCACCAGCCTCACCCTTGGCTGGCTCGGTTACGTGCCCCTGCTGGTCTGGGCCGCCAGCCGCACGCGTTGGGTGGAGCTGTTTACCGATACCCGCCGCCAGCACCTGCTGTTCGGCACGGTGTTCTGCCTGTTCGTGCTGTGGCTGGTGCGGCGTGATTTCGATACCGGCGTGTCGTATCACTTCATCGGCATGACCGCGGTGACCCTGCTGCTGGACTGGCCGCTGGCGGTGCTCGGTGGCTTCCTGGCTCAGCTTGGCCTGTTGCTGCTCGGCCGCCAGGACCTTGCCGCCATCGGTGTAAACGGCCTGCTGATCGTCGGCTTGCCGGTGCTGGTCACCGAGGTGTGCGCGATCCTGGTCGAGCGCGCCCAGCCGCGTAACCTGTTCGTGTATATCTTCTGTTGCGGTTTTTTCCCCGCCGCGCTGACCGTGCTGGTATGCCTGGCGGCCGGGCTGGGGGTGTTGTGGATGGACGAGCGGTTCGCCATGCCGGAGTGGCTGAGCGACTTTGTTGGCTACCTGTGGCTGATGATGTTCCCCGAGGCATTCATCAACGGCACTGTGATCAGTGCCCTGGTGGTGTTCTGCCCCGAGTGGCTGGAGACGTTCAACCGCAGCCGTTACCTGCAGGCACCGTGGAAGGATGAGGAGAAATGAAGTGAATGGCACCGGCTTTGCCGGTGATCGCGGGGCAAGCCCGCTCCCACGTTGTTTCCTCCACGATAACCTTCACCTACAGAAAGTCGTTCGTAGCAATATCGATGGATGACGCATGGGCGAGGGTTGGCGTGGGAGCGGGCTTGCCCCGCGATTGAGTGACCTCGGCCTGTCGTCTCAATCCGAATCATCACGAAATAGCGTGAGCGTTTGAACAGCAAGCGCTGGCCGACCAGCATGAACAACATCCCCCACAGGCCGCCATCGAGCTGCAGCACTTGTCGTTCACCCAATTGGGAGCAAGTGGAGATGCCGACCACCATGAAGATGATGTACACAGCCCTTCGCAACACTTTAGGGCGGCACAGCCAGTCGAGCAGTACGCCTGCCACCAATCCGTAAGCGATGAAATACAGTTCTGGCATGTTGGCGTCCTGCTCAGATCACCAGCAGCAAGGAGAATGGCTGGTGCATCGAACGATGCCAATGGATGGAGCGAGCGCCAATTCAGCGCGGTCTGATTAACAGGTAAGAAATGTCTGAGGCTTGAACGCCGGCCTCCCAGTTAATGGACGACCGGCGTGGGAGCGGGCTTGCCCCGCGATTGCGGTGGTGCTCACACCACCAAGCCCAGCTTAGTGCCGCGGCTCCAGATCCCCCGAATACAGCTCGTCCTCGGACTCTTCCGCCCCCGCGATCTTATGCTCCTCGGCCGCCCAGGCCCCCAGGTCGATCAGCTTGCAGCGGTCCGAGCAAAACGGCCGGAATGGGCTCTTCTCCCCCCATTCCACAGGCGCCCCACAGGTCGGGCAATCAACGGTCATCGGCTGGCTCATGGCTGGCCTCCTCGCAAAGTCAGGTAAAAGTGGTGCAGACGGTCGATCTCGTCGTGCAGCGATTGCAGGTCACGATCATTGACCACCACGTCATCGGCATGGCGCAGGCGCTCTTCCCGGGCCAGCTGGGCCTTGAGAATCGCCTGCACCTGCTCAGGATTGGTGTTGTCCCGCTGCAGGGTGCGCTGCACCTGCAACTCGGTCGGCGCATCGATCACCAATATGCGCTGGGTCTTGCTGAACTGCCCCGACTCGATCAACAGCGGCGACACATACACCGCATAGGGCGTCTCGGCCTTGGCCAGGTAGCTGAAGATCTCCTGGCCGATCAGCGGGTGCAGCAGCTGCTCCAGCCATTGCCGTTGCGCAGGATCGGCGAAGATCTGCTGGCGCAGGGCACCACGGTCGAGCTGGCCGTCCTCAAGCAATACGCCCGGGCCGAAGCGTTCGACGATGCTTGCCAGGGCAGGGCGCCCTGGCTCGACAACCCAGCGCGCGGCCTGGTCGGCATCGACCAGGTGCACGCCCAGCTCGACGAAACGCTCGGCGGCGGCGCTCTTGCCGCTGCCGATGCCGCCGGTCAGGCCGAGAATCCAGGGGGTGAAAGGCGCTGTGCTCATCAGGTTCCAAGCAGTTGCAGGTAAGAAGCGACTATTTCATCACCCCAGAGCAATGCGATCCACCCCGCAATAGCCAGATAAGGCCCGAAAGGCAACGCAGCGCCCATTTGCGTGCGCTTCAAACGCACCAGCGTCAGCCCGATCAGCGCTCCGACCAGCGAGGCCAGCATCAAGGTCAGCGGCAAAATCTGCCAACCGCCCCAGGCCCCGAGCATGGCCAGCAGCTTGAAGTCGCCAAAGCCCATGCCCTCCTTGCCGGTCACCAGCTTGAACACCCAGTACACCGTCCACAGGCTCAGGTAACCCGCCACCGCGCCCCACACCGCATCGGCCAGCGGCACCACCAACCCGAAGGCGTTGACCACCAGCCCCAACCACAACAGCGGCAGCACCAGCACATCCGGCAGCAACTGGTGCTCGGCATCGATCAGGCTCAAGCCGATCAGCCCCCAGGTCAGCAGCATCACCGCCAGCGCTTCCACCCCCGGCCCGAAATGCCACGCCACCAGCAGTGACAGCAGGGCAGTGGCCAGCTCCACCAGTGGATAACGCGCACTGATCCGCGCCTTGCACCCCGAGCAACGCCCGCGCAAGGCCAGGTAACTCAGCACCGGAATGTTTTCCCACGCCCGGATCGGGCGTTGGCAATGCGGGCAGCGTGACGCCGGCAAACACAGGTCGAAACGCTCGTGCTCGGCCTGCGGCAGCCCCAGCACCTCCTGCGCCTCGCGCTGCCACTGGCGCTCGAGCATCAGCGGCAGCCGATACGCCAGCACATTGAGAAAACTGCCCACCAGCAACCCCAGCACCGCGGCCAGGGCATAGAAGAACGGCGGATGATCGACGATTACGGCCCAGGCATTCATATTCAGATCAGGCTACCCAACTGTAAGATCGGCAAGTACATCGCCACGACAAGGCCCCCCACCAGCAGCCCGAGGATCAGCACGATGGCCGGCTCCAGCAGCGTGGTCAACTGCTCCAGCGCCTGGCTCACCTGCTCTTCGTAATGTAGCGCGGCCTTGTCCAGCATGGTGTCGAGGGTGCCGCTGGCCTCGCCGACTGCCACCAGCTGGCGCAGCAGCGGCGGGAACAGCCCCTCCGCCTCCATCGCCTGTTGCAGGCTCGCCCCATTGGCCACGCCCTGGCGCAACGCCAGGATCTCCCGCTCATGCAGGCAGTTACCACTGACCGGCGCCACCGTTGCCAGCGCATCCAGCAACGCCACGCCGGCTGTATAAGAAGTCGCCAGGCTGCGCGCAAACCGCGCCAACGCCGCCTGCCCGAGCAAGGTGCCAACCACCGGCACCCGCAGCCCCCAGCGCACCATCCACAGCCGTGCGGGCAGATGCCGCCGATAAACCTCCCGCCCGCCAACCCCCAACACAGTTATCAACAGCACCAGCCACCCCACGTGATTGCCCAGCCCTGTGGATAAATCGATCACCCACTGGGTGAACGCCGGCAGCGCCTTGTCGAAACTGGCAAACAGCCCCTGAAAGCGCGGCACCACCTCCAGCAACAACAACGCCGCCACCCCGAGCCCGGTCAGCAGCAACAACGCCGGATACAGCATCGCCATGCGCACCTTCTGCCGTAGCGCCTGGCGCTTCTCCAGCATCCCCGCCATCTGCTCCAGCTGCCGGTCCAGCGTGCCCGACTGCTCGCCCACCCGCACCAGGTTGCAGTACAGCGCATCGAACCACGCCGGGTGCCGCTGCAACGCCTCCGCCAGCCCAAGCCCCGCCGCCACATCCTGCTTCAACCGTGCCAGCAACGCCGCCATACCACTGTCCACCGTGCTACGCGCCATCACCTCGAACGCCTGCAACAACGGCACCCCCGCCGTCAGCAAGGTCGCCAGCTGCCGACTGAACCCCGGCGCATCCGCCTTGCCCGCCCGCTGCGGCCAGCGCCACTGCAACCCACCCGCCAACCTCACCCGCGTGGCCCGGATGCCCTGGCGTTGCAGCCACGCCTGCACGAACGCCGGGCTGCGCCCCGGTTGCTGGCCGTGTTGACGAGCGCCGGAGGCATCGATGCCCTCCCAGGCGTAGAGGCGGGTAGACGGTGGCATGCGAAGGTCCTTTGCAGTGCGGCGACAAGCCCCGTAACAGCTTGCCGGGCCCGAGGGCGGGCGCGTTTCCATGACGCTCACTAGAGTAGTTCAGCGAAGATGACGCCCTGCCGTGCAGGGGTGACAAAAGGTGTCGGTTCAGGCCTACTGCGCGCCTGCCGGCCGGGGCGCCGAAAAGATGAACATGCGCCGACCGCGCCTCCATGTATTACGAAGGAAGACCGTTCATGAAAGGGCAACGAGGTATCACCCTGATCGAACTGATGATCGTCGTCGCGATCATCGGCATCCTGGCGACCATCGCCATCCCCATGTACACCAACCACCAGGCCCGGGCCAAAGCCGCGGCGGCGCTGCTGGAAATCTCCGCGCTGAAAACGCCGATGGACATCCGCCTGAACGAAGGCAAGGACGTGCCCGACGTCGCCAGCCTCGGCGGCCAGCCCGCCACCGCCCATTGCGCGATCACCGCCAGCGGCACGGCGGCCGACGGCACCGCCAGCATCGCCTGCACCCTGGCCGACGCACCGGCCAATGTGCTGGGCAAGACCGTGACCCTGGCCCGCACCCAGGCAGGGTGGAGCTGCGTGACCACGGTGGAGGAAGACCTCGCGCCGAATGGCTGCAAGGCGCCGTGAAAGTGAGGTGAAACAGGGGTTTGCGTAACGAGCACGGCAATGGTACGTTGCGCAACACGCCGGTGTAGCTCAGTCGGTAGAGCAGCGCACTCGTAACGCGAAGGTCGCAGGTTCGATTCCTGTCTCCGGCACCAGATATCAAGAAGGCTTGCAATTATGCAGGCCTTTTTTGTGTCTCGAAAAAGGCGATAGGCCCAGGGCAAGCGAGCCGCCCGCTGAAACAAATTACCGAGTACCGGTGGTTTGACCTATCCAGGCAAATCTTCGAGAATGAGCACCGAGGACTGCAAACGCGCATATTTGGGCATGGCTTGCCAGTAATTGGCCCCCCGAATCCGGCAGCAGTGAAGCTGGCACTCACTGACGTAGGGACAGTCGATAGGCCCCACCATATGGCCGTTGATTTGACTGGGTTCTGACCTTAAGGATCGTAGATCCGGAAACTAAAGAATCGCAGCGACTACAGCCTCATTCACATCCGAAGGCGACCCCACAAGGGTCGCCTTTTCTTTTGCCCAATCGATCATGATCTCACCGACTTTGGTTCCTCGTGGGGTGGGGCGTCCGTTGTCACGGGATAGGCCCACCGATCTCCCTCGCGTGGTTCTGCGGCCGTTCAATAGCAACCGTACTCATCCCATTTGGTAAGGGGGGGGCACATAGCCGCTATGAGATAGGCTAGTATCTCAAGCTGACCCAGCAGAACCAGTTTCTGACTGCTCTCTCAATGAGCCAAGGAGAAGGATTTTATGAGAGTTAGCGGTATTTCCATCCAGAATTTCCGTCGGCTGGAAAATGTTCAAATTGACATTGAAGAGCGGGAATCCATTTTTGTTGGTCCCAACAACAGCGGCAAGACATCTGCCACCGCAGTATTTCGGTGCTTTCTAGGCGGGCGCGATTTCAAAATTCACGACTTCTCAGTCGCCCGAATGGCAGATTTTGAGGCGTTTGTTACTTCAGGCGATGCCGGACAGCTTCCCAAAATTAGTCTTGACCTGTGGTTCTCCATCGACCCTGAAAGCATCGCATTCGGAAGGGTTTTCACATTACTGCCAAAGCTTTCTGATTTCACACGCGTGGGTGTTCGGCTGTCTTATGAGATCGCTGACGCGAAGAAGTTACGCGAGCATTACGATGCCGCTTATCCACAGAAAAAGGAAGAAGGGGCTCGCGGCAAGACACTGACGCAATTCCTGGCGCTTGACGGAAATCTTGGACGATATTTTACGGTTTGCTACTCCTCTTTAGAGGAGAAGTTTACTCAGGAGGGGGAATTTTCTGAGACCCTAACTAGCCAGCTCGCTCCCGACGAAGGCAGACGGCTCTTGAAACATCTTATACGGGTAGAGTTCGTCGACGCGCAGCGCAACATAAACGATGACGATAACAGTCGTAGCAACCGGCTCTCGTCAGCTTTCGCCGCATTCTACCAGAAGAATCTTGAGCAAGTTGACCATGCCGCCGATGCACATAGCGTGATCGACGCTAACAACAAGCTACTAACCGATCACTACGCTAAGCAGTTTAATCCGCTGATCACGCTCATCAAGCACCTTGGCGTGCCATCGATTAATGATCGAGAACTACGGATTATCTCTTCGCTGAGCCCTGAAACTGCATTGCGCGGGAATACTGAGTTGCTATACGCCGACCCTAGTCGGCAGCATGAGTTACCTGAGCTTTACAATGGTCTTGGCTTCAAAAACCTAATTTACATGGCAATTCAGGCTAGACATTTCCATTCTCAATGGGTGACGACTGCCGAGAACAGGCCTCTATGTTTGATGATCTTTATTGAGGAGCCTGAGGTTCATCTACATGCACAGGTACAACAAACATTCATATCGAATATCTGGCAGGTGATCAACGATTCCGCCGAAGCGGTTGGCGAGCCTGGACTTGTACCACAACTCGTTGTTACTACCCACTCGTCCCATATCATGGAAACCGTAGATTTTGAAAAGGTTCGCTATTTTCAGCGTTGCCACAGCGAGGGCGAGACAGTAGCGACTGGGATTCGAAACGCGTCAGTGGTCCGCAGCCTTCGTACCTTTCAGCCTGAAGCGGAGACGATTGATGGCAAGATCGTTTCACCGCCTGAATCGTTGGCCTTCCTTAAACGCTATTTACGCCTGACACACTGTGATCTGTTCTTCGCTGACGCAGCCATTCTTGTTGAAGGAGCAGTCGAGAAGCTCTTAATGCCGTCCATGATCGAGCGTGCTGCGGAGCGGCTGCGGACTGTGTATCTTACAATCTTGGAGGTTGGCGGTGCCTATGCCCACCGCTTCGAGGGGCTACTAAGTTTCCTCCACATTCCATATCTTGTTATCACTGACCTTGATTCCGTGGTGCCCACCGGCTATCCCAGCGCCTGTCGAGCGGATGTTGTCGAAGCAAGAACCTCTAATGCTTCTCTTAAGAAGTTGTGCGGGCAGAGCACTATCGCCGGTCTGATCGCGTTGACTTCTGCTGATAAACAGCATGTTGTGAAGGACCGCTGCATTGCTTTTCAGACGGATATTTTAGTGATGGATGGCGCTGCTAGTAGAACGCTCCGTCCGCGCACTTTGGAGGAGGCGATCGCCTATGAGAATTTTGGACTGCTCCGGTCTGGCAAATTATCCATCGGCATTACCGTCCCAGATATTCTTGATGACGCTTATCAACACGTCTACGACCGAATTCGGTCCGATAGTTTCAAAAAAACTGACTTTGCCATGGAGATATTGGCCTGCACGGAAGAGTGGATCGTGCCTGGCTACATCGTGGAGGGACTGCGTTGGCTTGATGCGCGCTTATTATCACCAATTCCGACAGTTGTTAAGATAGAAGTTTCTGCCGCAGCGGGGCTATAGCATGGTTTCATGGGTAGAAAGCGAAGCGGATGTATTGGTCCGCAAATGTCTACATGACCGTCGCAGCTTCGCAATGATTGCTGGTGCGGGATCAGGTAAGACGAGTTCCTTGGTTGATGCCCTTAGCTGGGTTCGCGATCACGACGGAAGCACTCTGCGAAAAAATGGGCAGCATATTGCCTGTATCACCTTCACAAAGCGTGCAGTTGAGGTGATTAAGGCGCGGTTGGGGTTCGACGAACTTTACTTAGTCTCAACCCTCCACGGTTTTCTGTGGGGGCAGATCAGTCGGTTCCACGGAGATATTCGGCAGGCGCTGTGTGAAAGCCGTATACCGGCTCTTATAGAAAAGGCCAGAAAAGATGATAACGGGGGTATGAGTAAAAAGGCACAAAAAGCCCGTGCCAAAATAGAACGACTGACAGAGCAGCTTCCCTGTATCGAAAAGGTTGAGCGCTTTGAATATGCCGATACGAATTTTAGCGATTATGTCAAAGGACAGATCGGACACGATGATGTAATAGAGGTCGCAACCTACCTGTTCGCAAATAATGCTACTTTCAGACGGATCATCGGCCTTCGTTTCCCTTACATCTTCGTCGACGAGGCACAGGACACATTCGAGGGTATTGTCGTAGGGCTCAATCTCGTCTGCGCTGGCGCTGCGCTTCCCATGATCGGATATTTCGGTGATCCTTGGCAACAGATTTATGATCGGAGTACCGGGAATTTTACACCGCCAGATAGTGGCGAAGTCATAAAAAAAGCTGAGAATTTCCGTTGTTCAAAGAGTGTTATCCGACTTCTAAACGCTTACCGAGGAGACGTTGAGCAATATGCCGCTGGTGAAAACTCAACATCTGAAGGTAGTGTCGAGTTTTTGCTGGTTAAAGCGGAAGAGCCAACAGAACCTCGGAAACGCTATTCAGAAGAGCAGATTGAGCGGGCATTGGCCCGTATGGATACTGCACTCGAAGACTGGGGCTGGACAGGGCGCAGTGATGTCATCAGACTCTTCCTTGCACGCCAAATGATTGCGCGGCGGCTTGGCTTCGCTGATCTCAATCATCTCTTTACTGGCGACTATGCATCTTCTCGCGCGCAAGATGCTTTTGAGGAGGGGGAGCATTTCCTTCTCAAACCATTTATTTCGACGATATGCCCTCTTATTGTCGCTCAACGCCAAGGTGACGAAAGAAAGATTATAGATCTACTTCGTCGCGATAGCCCCGCTTTCGCGAGCAATGGGTTAAACGCAGAAAAGTCACTAAAATTTATGGTTGAGACTTCAAAAAAATTAGTTGGTCAGTTACAGGATATTTGGGATGTCGAAACAATCGGAACGATCCTTCGCTTTTGTATCGAGAATCAGATAATTTTGCCTTCCGAAAGACTGCGCGAGCATCTTGAACGCGCTCCTCGAGTTGAGCCGTTTGATGAGGGTGTTCACGCCCTTGACAAAGGAGATTGGTTAGCGGATTCGCTGTTCAAAATGACGCCAGGAGCGATCTCCTGCTATGCTGAATATCTTAATAATAATACGGCCTATAGTACTCAGCATGGGGTCAAGGGCGAGCAATACGCAAAAGTATTGGTCGTCTATGACGATGTAGAGGCCGCCTGGAATCAGTACAGTTTTAGCAAGACTCTTACTCCGCTTACTTCCGGTGAACCCTCCGATCGCCAGCGCTATTTAACTCAAAAGCTCGCGTATGTCTCATTCTCTCGTGCGCAGGAGGATTTGCGCGTTGTCCTGTTCACAGATGATCCGGAAGGGGCACGAACTGAACTAGTTAAGAATAAGTTGCTAGTGCCTGAGCAAATCCGAATCATGACTTGATTTTTGTTTTTATCTTTCGCCAAAGCATGGCTCAAGCCGATACGAGCCGCGCCTTTCTGAGAGGTTGACTATTATGTTGGAATGGGGGGGCTAATGGCGATGAGTACTAGGGCTCTCAGGAAATAGAAAGTCTTATGACGGGGTACTGCACGCATAGGAGGTGCTTTGATAGGTATCCTAAAGTAAGCCAGTAAGCCTCTTGGTGAACATAGAGTGCTCAGGTCGAATTGGTATAAGGTGTAATCAAAGGGGGGGATTTATTTTTGTGATACTTGTTGATGAAGCATAAATTTTTGGCCTGTCTCGCGTCAAGGGACGTCAAGAGGCGATACTCGAATGGTCCTCGAGAAGGTTGTGATGTTCTCTCGAGCCTACGGTAACCCCTTTTTCTCTTTTTTCTAGGAGCTTGTATGAAGCAAAGTGATGCGAGGACGTTAACCCTCGTTGTTAAGGCGGAATCTGACGTTCATCTGCACCATCTGCTAGAGATGGCACTGTTCGAGTTGAGGGAGTCACAAAAGGATGCGAAGGACTTTTTTGAGGAGCTCGGCTCAACCAAACGATTTGAAACCGAAGGAACAATGGGGGGGTACAAGCTCGACTATACGTATGGCGGTGAAGAGCTTGTCACGGTAAGAAATCAATTAGTCAGTGAAGGATATGAGCTAACTCATCGGGCGGGCGTATTTAACAACGATGCGGTCTATACTCATCAGGACGGAAAGTCGGTAAGGTTGTTGAACGTAAATACCTTGGAAGTTAAGGATCACGATCCAGAAAAACCGTTGCCTTTTTAGGGTCTGCACCTAATCAAGGTGTGCTTTCGGTAATTGCTTTTTTATACCAAGGGGTTAAGTGCTAACGCCATTTGTTACGGTATAGGTGCCGCAAAAATCTACCCCTGCCAGGAACGGTTAATGCTTTTCATCGCTCGATGTAGGCTGGGTACGCCAGAATTAAGCGACCTGGTCAGGTAACGTAAGGGACGGACTTGCTTATTGCAACTCAGGGGGAAGTGAAAACGCTATAAAATAAACCTGTGCACTTTTGCGAACACAGAATGGGCCGTCCATTATGTCCATTCCCGATGGGAACTGCATAGCTACGTCGAAAGTCGTCTTAAGCTGGCAATTGTTGCCCCTCGAACAAATCAGCTCCTGCTTTGAGTGAGACCTAATTAAATGCGTGTGAGTGAAGAACAAGTCCAACTTGCCTATCGGAAGCTGAAAAGCCTTGTCTATTTTGACAAAACAGACCTCAGGTTACGTGTTAGGCTTGCAGCCTTTGAATGCGGTAAAGATTTCGACAAAAAACTTGCTGCCGTCCATAAGGTAGTAAACGCGACCGAGCCATCCTCTTCTTCAAAGTTTCAAAGTTGGCTGAAAGACGTCAAATATCGATTAGTGCCAAAGAAGCTCAAGCCGGCTCCACAAGACCTACCCGATCCGCAAACCCGAAAAGGGCGATTTATCACTAACGTCACGACCGCGCCGACCATCGACGTTGATACAGTTAATTTTTTCTTCGATGGGCCGATTGAACTCCATCTCATCGCAGTCCTTTGGATTATGCTCGAAGGGCGGTTTCTGGATGAGGCGCTAAATGATGATTGCTTCGGATCACGGTTGTCGAACCACCTTAGTAATGAGGAGGACGATTCTCTAGCGATTTTCACTAAATACCACGAGCAATATTCGCGGTGGCGCGACACCGCTATTCGTAAAGCCAAGCAGCTACTAATAGATGAACGGCGGAACGTAGCCATCTTGGGCCTTGATGTGCAGGAGTATTACTACAGGGTTAATATTGATTTTGATGAGGTTAGCTCCTCCATTGAAACCGCGCGCAGCAATTTATTAAGAAATAAAAATAAGATTAGGCCACTTCTGTCGTGCATTCAAGCTATAGGTGAGTCCTATCGTAAATGCATTTCTCCTGTGTTAAGCCGAACGCATCCAAATATTGCTGATAATGTAGTTGGGCTTCCTATTGGACTTTGTTCTTCCCTCATTCTTGCCAACTGGTATTTGCAGAGTTTTGACTCTGCGGTAATGAGAGAGGTTCGCCCAGCTTATTACGGTCGATATGTTGACGACATACTGCTGGTTGTACCTCTACCCTCTGACCCATCTGATAATAACGAAAATCCGGTCGCTGCCTTTATTGAAAGCTTGCTTGTTAATACCGGCGTTCTCCGCGAGTCCGCAGAAAGCACGTATGAAATTTGCGTGCGCCCAGGACTTATACTTCAACAGTCAAAATGTATATTGCAATACTTTGATGCGCGTCATTCGATTGCAGGCTTAGAAAAATTTCAAAAAAAACTTGAACAGAATGGAAGCGATTTTTTGCTACTTCCAATAGATGAGGCTGATAATTCCATGGGGGATGTAGCCTATGAGCTACTTTATGAGGGTTCAACCAATAAGTTCAGAAATGTTAAGAGTGTATCTGAAAACCGTTATGAGCTTGCTAAGCATTTGGCAAAGCAGGCTATCCTTTATTTAATGACGGACGAACCACCTGATAGAAAAGTTACTCTAGGGCTTAATAGGTTTTTTAAAGGTCGCAGCGCAATCGAGTTTTTTGACTTGTGGGAGCGTGTTCTCACGCTGCTCGGAATCGCAAATGATAGAGTCACCTTCAATGCCTTCAGCAAGCAACTGAGGGGTGAGATTTCGCGAGTACGCACGGACGACGTAATAGTTACTAAGCAGCTAATAGCTGATCTCAAAATACATCTTGAACTTTCAACGGCTATGGCCGACGCAGTCAGTGCGGAGGATGTCGGCCTCTCTGAATTTATTGACGAGGTCCACTCAGAGTCACTGCGCGGTGCGAATCTACTGCGGCACCATTTTGTTCGCAGGCCGCTACTAAATTTCACGACTTACAAAGGGCCGCTTAGCGACCGGGCTACAAAGCTATCAGTAAAGTTAGATCAACGTAAGGTTAAGTACTCTCCTAGGTTCGTCAATTTCGACGAATGCATGCTGTTGGTATATAGTGGGGTTCTCCCGGGTAGCACAAAGACAGTCTTTGATCAGGCATCAAGAATTTTTGAAGCAATCAACGGACATCCTGTTGCTGGCGTGAGTTGGACAGCACCTATGAGTATTGAGGGTTAATCGCCATGGCAAATTTTGAAACGGTCGTCATTGGTGCAGATTCCGCTAACTTACACGGTGCCATTCAAATTGCACTGGCAAATATCCCGGTTATCAATGCGAATATTGAGTCTAGCTTTCTAGGTAGTCCGAATCTTAGTCGCGAAAGATTGAAATCTTTTAATAAGCTCCTTAACGATTTGTCACGCTACCGAGGTAAAGGTAACCGTCAAATTGATCTCGTAATTTTTCCAGAGGTGAGCGTTCCGTATGCTTGGGAATCCATGTTGGTGGCGTGGGCTCGCAAACACCGGATTGGAGTCGTATGTGGGCTTGAGCATCAAATCGATACAAGGGGGAAAGCGTTAAACCAAGTCTTGGCTGCTCTACCTTATCAGACGGTTTCGGGTCACTGGGCTTGTATACCTATTCGGAGGTTAAAGCGATTTTATTCGCCGGAAGAAGAGTTCATCCTACTTAATGAAGGGCTGAAAATTCCTGTCAGGAAGGAGCCATACCATCTCTTCAGATGGCGAGGTGCAAGCTTTACGATATATAACTGCTTTGAGCTAGCCTCAATCGAGGACAGGTCTTTATTCAAAGGCAAGGTTGACTTCGTTGTTGCGTCTGAATTTAATCGAGACGTCAACTACTTCTCCAACGTTGTTGAGTCGGCAGCTCGGGACCTACACTGTTATGTTGTACAGGTTAACGATTCGAGCTACGGTGACTCCAGAGTGGTTAGTCCCTCAAGTTCAGAAATAATGAACCCATTAAGAATCAAAGGAGGAGATAACTTAACTTTTCTTACGATGAACTTGGATTTGGCCGCATTAAGAACGCATCAGCGCAAAGGTTACGGTTTGCAGAAGGCGTCGAAGGGGTTCAAGCCCACTCCCCCTGGTTTTCCTATAGATGAGGTCCATACACGTATTAACCTTGGCAAATAGACGATAGCCCCACGATATGCAGCCTGTGACTATTAATGCTTCAGGCGGAGGGCCGGAGTATTTTGCAGAAGGTGATGAGTAAAATCACACCAGGCATCGCCTGCAGGCAGACGCACATTTCCGCTATTAACCGTAAGCTGCCCTTCTTAGGGGCAGCGTTGGGTCGTTTTTTGCCGCTCCTAACGTAGCATGTGAAGCGGGTGGGCGTAGCTCTTACTGGAGCTTCCGCAAATTCCGATTCGATTCTACTGAAAGCCATAACTAGCTGATTTTTTATAGATACCCTATGAGGTACACCCAAAATTCCAGCCTCGCAAGAACCGGGCCCTCACGACCAATGACCGTCGGTCTGTCTCCGCACTGTCCGGCTCCCTCCAATTTAGCTTCATGTGGTGAGGCTGGGCTTGTCTCGTGACAGGCCCACTGACCATTCTCTACGATGTAGGCAATTTCTCGCAGCTTCCATTGCCTTTTCCCTGCCGTCCTAAGCTTGCATTAGCAGCCCCCAAGGAATAAATTCCCTCCGTCGCGGCCACTTCCGCGACCGGGTTTGGCGACCCGACCGAAAAAGGCGCAACGGCGCCCCGACCACGATTGCAGGCGCTTTTTTTGCGTCCGCAGTTTCGTGTAATGGCGGCTGTGCGTGGGAGACCCTCGGGTCTGCCGGGTTCCTTTTCCTCGGTTCGCCAACCTGCGTACAGCTGCCACCCTATTCGTTTGGCGACGATGGTGTGGTGCTTCAATCGAAAAGGACCTCATGCATGCATTTCGCAAATCTGTACAGGATCCTCGCATCCGCTCTCCGCCGCCCAACCCCCGCGGCCACCCCATCCCCAACCTTCTACCCGATCGACAGCCACTCCCTCGCCACCCGCGCCAACCGGGAGGTGCCCCATGTCTGACCATGAACGCCTGTCCACCCTCCAGAGCTACGTCTGGACCCTCGAACTGCTCGGCGAGGCGCTGGTCCAGCACGACGAGGTACTGGAGTGCGAGCACAACCCGCAACTGAGCTTCCGCAACACAGCGGGCATCCATCAGGCGATCCGGATCATCAGCCGGTTGGCCAGCGAGCAGTTCGGCAAGCTGGAGGCGATGAAAGAAGAGTGTGTTTCTAGAGACTGATGCCGCGCATCATCGGGGCCGCTTTGCGGCCCTATTGCGTGTGCCCTGATCGGGCGCCACTTGCACCGCCCGGCTTTCAACCAATCGCCAGAACAATATGGCTGCTTCACCCACCCCCATCTCGTATCATCAGCGCCTTCGCATCCGGAACGAACTGTGTGAAATCGCCAACTGGTAAAGCGCCAACTGCCGCTGATGGGCCGAAGTGGGACGTCGCCGAGGCTGTCAATCAGCTCTCGTGGGACGACTTGCGCATCATCAAGACGCTCAGTGATTGCGGCAATCGTGCGGCGACGGCCAAGAAGCTTGGCATCAATGTCTCCACCGTTTCGCGCCGGGTTGCCCAGGTCGAGCGAACGCTCGGCATCGCGCTGTTCGACCACCGCAAATCAGGCTATCTGCTCACCGCCGAGGGCGCTGAATTGCGAGCACTCGCCGAGCGTGTGGAGCTGGATATCGTCAGCGTCACGCGGCGTGTTTCACGTTCAGGCCAAGGCCCCCTGGGGAAACTTCGCATTACCACCAGCGACTCGCTGCTGCTGTACTTCTTCACCCCCATCATCGCGGACTTCAAGGCCCTGAACGAGGGGATCAGCCTCGAGGTGCTGGTGGGCAATGAAACCCTCAGCCTCGCCCGGGATGAATCGGATATCGCCATTCGCGCGACAAGAAAACCTGCGGAAAGCCTGGTGGGCCGTAAACTGGCGAACATTGCCTGGGCACCTTACTGCAGCGCCAAGCAGGTGACTGGCGAGCCCCTGTTCGAAGAGGGGCAGGCATGGGTGTCCTACTCGGCAGCGCTCAGCGGTTTGAGGGCGACCAGTTATGTCGAAAGCAGGGTCGCCGCTGAGCGCATTGCCTACCGCACCGATTCTGTTGCAGCCGCAAGCGTCGCCATCGCGGCGGGCCTGGGGTATGGATTCCTGCCCTGCATGCTGGGCGACATCACCCCGGGGTTGGTACGCGCAGGCCCGGTGGTGCCAGAGCTTCAGGACGAGTTGTGGCTGCTGACGCACCAGGACATTCGCAAGTCGTGGCGCGTCAAAGCATTCATGACTTTCTGCGCCGCTGCCGTGGCCAGTCAAAAGCCCTTGGTCGAGGGGCAGTTGGTACTCCCGGTCAGCTGATCGCAACCGGGAGTGCAGCTTAGATGTCCCGGGCGCCAATCACGGCCTTGCAGGCGATCTCGATCAATTGCGGGCGCTGGGCAAGCCTCGACACCCCAATGATATTGCTCGCGCACTGAGGCCGCTCAGTGCCATAGGCCGCCTTGCGCACTTTGCCGACCACCGCGAAGGCAGCGTCCATGTCCAGGACATAGAGCGTTTCCTCGACAACGTCTTGCAGCGTCGCGCCATACAAGGCGAGCAGCTTTGAGATGTTGTCGTAGGCGACCTGCATCTGCTCGCCCATCGACGAGAAATCACTGGGCTTGCCGTCGGCGTTCAGCGGCGCCGGGGCCAGCAGATTGCCGGCCTCGTCATGATTGAACTGGCCTGAAACGTAGATCTCGTTGCCTACCCGCCGTGCCTGCGGATAGCCATACGCCTCCTCCCAGGCAACGCCCCAGTAGGCGGTCTGCGTATTGAACGGTTGTGAAGCTGCCATTGCATTCTCCTGCACATGACGGACCGGCTTGATCCGAATGGAACGGCGAATGCTAGCAGCGCGGTCGCGTATGCAATGGCGCAAAAATGAGACGGTAGAGGCGCAAAAGTGCGCCACCGAGAGGCGCTTTGTTTCGTTATCTTTTGCTCGTCCTCAAGCAACGACGCTGAGGCGAGCACTCGTGGCTACGGTGATGCCCGCAACGTGCAGGCCCCGAAACGGGTGCGATCGAACTTCATCAAATTGAAAGGAAACAACAATGAGCAATCCTAAGACTGAAGTCCTGACCCCGTTCAACAGCCAGCTGATCTTCATCGATCAGCAGCCGCAGATGGCCTTCGGCGTTCAGAGCATCGACCGGCAAACGCTGAAGAACAACACCGTTGGCCTGGCCAAGGCCGCGAAGATTTTCAATATCCCCACCACCTTCACCACGGTCGAGACGCAAAGCTTCTCGGGCCACACCTACCCCGAGCTGCTCGCGGTGTTCCCGGACGCCCCGCTGCTGGAGCGCACCTCGATGAACTCCTGGGATGACCAGAAGGTGCGTGACGCCCTCAAGCGCAATGGCCGCAACAAGATCATCGTTTCCGGCTTGTGGACCGAGGTCTGCAACGCCACCTTCGCCCTGTCGGCCATTAACGATGCCGGCTATGAAATCTACATGGTCGCCGACGCCTCCGGCGGCACCACCAAGGAAGCCCACGATTACGCCATGCAGCGCATGATCCAGGCCGGCGTGGTGCCGGTGACCTGGCAGCAGGTGCTGCTGGAATGGCAGCGGGACTGGAAGAACCGCGACACCTATGACGCCGTGATGGAGCTGGTCAAGGAACACTCCGGTGCCTATGGCATGGGCGTCGACTACGCCTACACCATGGTGCACAAGGCGCCTGAGCGCGTTCAGCATGGCCCCACCCTGGCGCCTGTCGCTGCTGTCTGAGCCTTTGCCAGCCCCTGCCTTGGGGGCTGTTCACTGACGTGCGAAGGGTGCGCAGTGGGCTGATCCGAATCAACGAGCCTGGCCTGGACCCTCTGGGGTTTCCAGCGCCGAGTGCTGTTCGCGTCAGGCGCTCGCATCCTGCTACCTGGATTGATGGGTGTGTATGAACAAGGACAACTCTACCGTGCTGGCGACGCTGACACTGGCTTCGACTGGGCAGCTCAAATCCTGGCAGTTGAGAACGGCCACACAGCTGATGCTGGACAGGCTGGATACCTGCCTATCGGTGACTGAAATCGCCCAAGCGTGCGCATTGTCGCGCAGCCACTTCTCACGCATGTTCAAGGAAAGTACCCGGATGTCGCCGCAATAATGGCTGCGTGAACAGCGGGTGATGAAGAGCAGGGAGCTATTGAAGACTTCCACGATGTTGCTCGCAGAGATCGCGCTGGAATGCGGCTTCTGCGATCAATCTCACTTCTGCCGCACCTTCGTGAAGGCTGAAGGCATGACACCAAAGGCTTGGCAGCAACAAGCCATCTGCACGTGACCATCTGACTACTGCCTCAACAGAAACAGGGGAAATGAATTGAACGTTTTGACCAAAACACTCGCGGGCTCGCTCCTTGCCTTGTCGATCGGTAACGCATTCGCCGACGCTGGCGTCGAGCACAACACCCAGGCATTCCTCGATGCCTTGAACGCGGGCGGTGGCACACCCATCGAGCAGCTTTCGCCGAAGGATGCCCGCGCGGTGCTAAGCGGCGCCCAGGCCGGGGTGAAACTGACGCTGCCCAAGGCGGATGTCAGCGAGAAGACCATCACCGTCGATGGCCAGGCCATCCGCTTGACCATCGTGCGCCCGGCGGGTGTGAAGGGGACCTTGCCGGTGTTCATGTACTTCCACGGCGGCGGCTGGGTGCTCGGCGACTTCCCGACCCATGAGCGCCTGGTGCGCGACCTGGTCGTCGGGTCCGGGGCGGTGGCGGTGTTCGTCAACTACACCCCGTCCCCAGAGGCGCACTACCCGACGGCGATCAACCAGGCCTACGCGGCAACCCGATGGGTGGCCGAGCACGGCAAGGACATCAATGTCGACGGCAAGCGCCTGGCGGTCGCGGGCAACAGTGTCGGCGGCAACATGGCGGCGGTGGTCAGCCTGATGGCCAAGGACAAAGGCACCCCGGCCATCAAGTACCAGGTGCTGCTGTGGCCGGTGACCGACGCCAACTTCGAGACCGCGTCGTACAACCAGTACGCCGAGGGGCACTTCCTCACCCGCAACATGATGAAGTGGTTCTGGGACAACTACACCACCGACCCCGAGCAACGTGCCGAGATCTACGCCTCGCCGCTGCGCGCGACCACCGAGCAGTTGAAAGGCCTGCCGCCAGCGCTGGTGCAGACCGCGAGTGCCGATGTGCTGCGTGATGAAGGGGAAGCCTATGCGCGCAAGCTGGACCAAGCCGGCGTGCCGGTCACGGCGGTGCGCTACAACGGCATGATCCATGACTATGGCTTGCTGAACGTGGTCAGCCAGGTGCCGGCGGTACGTTCTGCGATGCTGCAGGCTGGCGAGGCGCTGAAAGTGCATTTGAAGTGAGCCCACCCAAGCCCGCAGGTGGATGCCATGAACGGGCGATCAATGCGGGAAACGAAAAGCTGCCAGTCAGTTAGCGCTTCATCGCACTTTTTGGGGCTGCTTTGCAGCCCTTCGCGGGTAAACCCGCTTCCACAAGTACAGTGCTCGATTCAGGGGCTGCGCGATCCTGTGGGAGCGGCCTTGCGTCGCGAAAGGGGCGCGCAGCGGCCCCAGGTTTTGAGCCACCATCAACATTGCCGGGGCTGCTGTGCAGCCCTTTCGCGACGCAAGGCCGCTCCCACAGGGACGGCGCTGGTTTGAGATTCTGCGTAGTCCTGTGGGGCGGTGCGCCGATGCTATTTGCCCGCGAAGGGCTGCAAAGCAGCCTCGTTATTGGCGATGAAGCGCTAACTGAGCAGGCCAATATTTTCAAAGCACACCTGCGTCAGGCCCTACCAGAACCACCCACCCCGCGCGAGCTCCTGCTCGCAACTCCGATACTGCGCCCCGAACACCGAAGCCCGCGCCTGGACCTTCTGCGAGACGTTCTTCAGCCACGGCTTGGCGTCGTAGCTGCGGTTGCGGTAGCCGCCCCAGCCTTCGTGGTAATTCAGGTACTGCCCATAGGCGTCCCACTTGGACACGCCGTTGACCTGCTGGCTCTTCTGCATGTACCAGCCCATGAAGTCGATCGCGTCGGCGAAGTCGTCGCGGGCGGCGCCCCAGCCGCCGGCATCGCGCTTGTAGTCGGCCCAGGTCTCGTCCTTGGCCTGGGCGTAGCCGTAGGCAGTGCTGACCCGGCCCCAGGGGATGAAGCCGAGGAAGTAGTAGCGCGGCGGCAGGGCGTCGTGCTTGAACGAGGACTCCTGGTACATCATCGCCATCGGCACCTGCACCGGCGCACCCCAGCGCGCCTGCATCTTCAGCGCCGCCTCGTGCCATTTCGGCTTCTCGCGGAAGATCTCGCAGAGGTTGTCGGGGTTGGCGGGCGGCTTGGTGGCGCAGCCGGCAAGCAGCAGGAGCAGGGCTGGCATCAAGGGCCGAAGCATGACGGGGTTCCTTTTGCGGACGTTGGGGGCGCGGGTTGCTGGTGTATCTACCAGGTGATCATCTGGGCTGTGAGCTTGGGTGATTACGGGTCACAAAGCGGGTTCACAACCTCGGATCGCCGGGGCCGCTTTGCGGCCCTTTCGCGACACAAGGCCGCTTCTACAGGTGGGCGATGCAAGGCCGTTAGCGGGCGGTTGCCTGCTCGATCAGCAATTGCCAGTTGCGAGCTTCCTGCCAGTCATCGGCAAAGGGCAGCTGAATCCAGTAGGGATGCTGGCCGGCGCTCTGCAATTGCACGTGCAGGGTGAAGGTGCGCACGGTGTCGTGGGTGGTGGTCGAGGTGGAGCGGGACTTGCCGCCGCCGATCATGCCGAACTGATTGTTGAACGCGTAGACGTTGCGCCAGCCGTGCTTGGTGGTGGTCTGGGTGGTGCTGCGGGTGACGGCCTGTTCGTCCACGCGCACTTGCTTGACCACGCGTGGCGCGTCCATCAGCGCATGGCGCTCGCCGACCTCCGGGGCCAGCACATACAGCATGTGGCTGTCGGGGAACACCGCCAGCATGCGCCCGCCGCGGTAGACCCAGCGATACGCCCCCAAGGCCTTGCTGGCCAGGAACGCCTTGCCTTCTTCCATCCGTGCCGCATCGAGCGTGCGATAGGCCTTGTCCAGTGCGCGCTGGCGCGGGTACCACAGCACCGACACCGGGTAGTACAGCAGCCACAACAGGCACCAGATCAACACGGCATAGATTGGCCCACCGATGTAATGGCCCTGCCAGATCCACTTGAGCATCAGGTAGCCGCAGTAGGCTGCCTGGATGCACATGAATACCAGGGTGACCTGGCGTCTGCGCTGCAGCAGCTGGATTTCAGCCTGCCGTACCTGCTCAAGGGCATGGTTGAGCGGCTCGAGCGCGGCAGTGAAGGTGGTATCGGCGGCGGCAACGTGTTGCTGAACTGACATAGGGCATCCTGCACATGAAGGCTACGCGCCACTCTGGGCGCGACGGGGCGGGAGTATACCTTGGGTGAAACGCAGGGTTCGAGCCGGGGCGGGTGAGCAATGCCAGTCCTGTATTTTCTGCCCGGTCAGTGCCTATGCCGATGATGAACATCCGGAAAATGCGCATGGCTATGTCGAATCGGCGCATGCACATGCGGGTGGCTGTGCGGCTCGGTGCCGTCCCACTCGAAGTCATGCTCATGCTGATGGTGCTCGTCGTGCGTATGCCGGTGGTTATGATCGAGGGGCTCATGCTGGTGTTCGTGAACATGATTCTCCATCAGGTGAATCCACACACCCAAGGCCATCAACGCCGCGGCGAGCAGAAACATCACGGACACCGACTCACCCAGCATCAGGATCGCGACCGCCGCGCCCAGGAACGGCGCTGTGGAAAAGTACGCCCCGGTACGCGCGCTCCCCAACCCGCGAAGGGCCAGGACGAACAGCACCAGGCTGACGCCATACCCAAGAAACCCAACCAGCAGGATCGACCCCAGCGTGCCCAGGGCCGGCAGTTGCGAGCCGATGGCCAAGGCCAGGCCGCCATTGACCACGCCCGCCGCCAGGCCTTTGCTGCCGGCGATGAACAACGCATCCGAGGCGGAGACCTTGCGGGTCAGGTTGTTGTCGATCGCCCAGCAAAGGCAGGCGAATGCCACCGCCAGCGGCCCGGTCCAGTCATGGTCCATCGCGGTCTCTTGCGGCCATGACAGCACGATACCGCCCAGGACGATGGCGACCATGCCGATCACGATCCGGCGGTCGGCGTTTTCCTTGAACACCACCCATGCCAGCACTGCCGTGAGGACCGACTCGAGATTGAGCATCAACGATGCAGTGGCCCCCGCTGTGCGAGTGAGCCCGAACATCAGCGCCACAGGCGCAAGCACGCCGCCAAAGAAGATCGCACCTAGCAACCAGGGCCATTCTCCGGCAGGCAGCCGGGGCCGCTGCCAACCGCGATCGCGCACCAGACGGACGAGTGTCAGGCCGACGCCGCTGCCCAGGTAGAGCAGCCCCGCCAGCAGGATGGGTGGGGTATCGACACCCAACAGTTTGGCTAGCGGTGTGCTTGCGCCAAACAGTGCGGCTGCAACCAACGCGTAGAGAACACTCAGATTCATGATGGGGCCGCCCTGTCAGGCTGATTGCGTGCAGGAGAGCATCATAGCCTTTCTGCACAAGGGCTGGCGCCACGCTGTGGGGGCAGTGGGAGAGCCATCGCGGGGCAAGCCCGCTCCCACGTTGATCCTATCGTCGATGTAACAGTTGTCTTCTGGGTGGTAGCCGAGCAGAGTCCACTTACCTTGTCAGGAGACGCCCATGCCACCAGCCGTTTTTGCCGCCGCCCAATGCGCCATTGGTGATGGCGACCTCCCCGCCAACCTGGCCTTGCACCTGGCGTCCATGCGCCAGGCCCATGAGCATGGCGTGGACCTGTTGCTCTTCCCCGAACTGTCGCTCACGGGCTATGCCCCCGCGTTGGCCAGTGGCCTGGCGCAGGACCTGGACACGCCGCTGCTGGCGCCACTGCGCCAGCTTGCCCAGGAAGCGGGCATGACCACGGTGGTCGGGATGCCGCTCACGGTACCGGGCCAGGACAAGCCGCGAATTGCGGCCTGCATCCTCCACCCGGATGGCTCGATTGCGGCCTATACCAAGCAGCACCTGCATACCGGCGAGGACGCGTTCTTCAGTGCGGGGAGCGGCGGTGAGTTGTTGTCCGTTTCCGGGCTGTCCGTGGCCTTGTCGGTGTGCGCCGATTTCAGCCATCCGCAGCATGCCGCCCAGGCGGCGCAGCGCGGCGCGCAGGTGTATGCGACAGGTGTGCTGATCGGGGAGGGTGGGTATCCGGCGGATAGCGCATTGCTGCAGGGTTATGCGCAGCGGCATGCCATGGCCGTGCTTATGGCCAACCATGGCGGCACCACGGGTGGCTGGGCGGCGGCTGGGCGCAGCGCGTTCTGGGACGAGCAGGGGCGGTGTGTCGTGGCTGCTTCAGCTACCGGGAATCGGCTGTTGGTTGTATCCGGTCAGGCTGGGGAGTGGCAGGGAGTGGAGGTTTCACTGGCTCAGCACGCAGGCTGATCCGCTCGTGCCTGGCTACAGGTCGTCCAGTGAGACCTTCACTCGTTGTGGCGCAGCCAGGCGCTCCCGTGTTTTGGCAAGCAGGTCGTCGTCGCTCATCGGTGTGGGCTCAAGTGGCGCAGGCTCGAACCACACCGGCCACGAACTGCGATGCCGGCTCTCCACCTGCACGCAAGGAATCAACCGCTCGCGCAATACCTCGGTCCGGCCCACGCTCACCGCCAGCCGATACTTGGCACTGTGCACGCACTCCCGGTCGCCAAACTCACAACGGTCCAGGCTCGTGCCGCCGCATGGCCCGTTCGCCAGGCCTTTGGGGCAGGTCTCGGGGCAGATGTAGAGGGTGTCCTCCAGCCGGCAACTGCCGCAGGTATCGCACCCCACCAGCGGGCGTTTGATACGTCGCTCCAGCCGATGCAGCCACTGCGCCGCCATGGGGTTGGCCCACAGCGACCGGGTCACGGCCCAGCCGAAGCCCTTGCTCAAGGCCGTGGTGCGGCTGAACAACTGATGGTGCATCGCCGAGAGCAGGTGATAGCGGGCCTTTTCCTTGTTGGACGCGGTGATCTGCCGTTGCCCGAGGCGCCAGGCGTGCCCCGGTGGATGGAAGGTGACCGGCGCTAGGTTTGCTTCCTGCCAGGCCGCTTCCCAGGCCGGGGTCCAGTCCTGCAGTGAAGTGAACTGCGGTTGCAGCGCGCCGATGGCCTGCTCAAGTGCCTGGAACTGCGCCACTTCGTGGATACCGGACAGGTGCACGCCGGCATAGCCCATCAACTTCAGGCCGATCACCTGCAAGGCCAGGCGATGGTTGGCGCGCTCCCTGGCGTAGGCCTTGGACACCGCCGTTTCGGCGGCCAGCAGCGCGCGCATCGACGGCGTGACAGTCACCCCGGCAACGTGATCGAGCATCCCGGCGCGGCCTTCGGTCAGCGCCATGATGCAGGCCATCAGCGGCTTGGGCCGGGGCTGGCGCTGCATCCAGTCGAAGGCTTCCTGGTGTTTGTCGATGTCGAAACCGAGCTGCAGGATGAACAGGTCGGCGCCGGCGGCGAGTTTCTTTTCGGCCTTGCAGTACTGCGCGCCGCCTTCTGCTTCCTGGTACTTGAACGGGTTGAGCGCGGCGGCCAGCAGCCAGTGGGGGCGGGCTTGGCGGACGATCTGCAGGGCGGCGACGGATTCCAGATAGCGTACCGGGCGTTCGCCGGGGGTGTGGCCGGGCAGGCGGTCGCCGGTCAGCAGCAGAAGCTGGTCGAGGCCGGCGGCGTCCATGCGTTGCAACTGGGCCAGCAGGTCGCGGCGTTCGCGGTCCTTGCCGGAGAAGTGCAGCAGGGCGGGAACGGGGTTCGCGAGGCTGCTGAAGGCCTCCAGCGGCGACATGTCCAGGGCGCTGCTGACGCGGTCGCCGATGGCTACGGTCATCGGCCAACCACACAGCCGGGTGCGGGCCATGAGGGTTTCGAGGGTGGCGAAACGCTCGGCGCCGGGCTTGGGGACGAATTCCAGGATGCAGGCGAAGGCGTTGGCGTCCAGGGTCGTTTTCAGCAGGCTCATGGGGTACGGGCTACCGGGTTGGGGCAGGGTGGCAGTGTGCGGCAGATTGGCGGGTGGGGCATGTCTGATTGCGCGGGGTACTGTGCTGGTTGAGACATTCACAACGCTCTGTCAGGTGGCCTAGATCCCTGTGGGAACGGCCTTGCCGAGGCGTCGGACCGGTCGGAAAGGGCTGCGCAGCGGCCCCAGGATTTCAGCATTCATGCACAGATCGCCGTGGCCGCTTTGCGGCCATTTCGCGACACAAGGCCGCTCCCACAGGGATCATCATTTCTGTAAGGCATCATGAACAATTCTTGAGTTCATCTCAAATTTAATGAGTTTGTCTCACCTTAGCCCCGCGCCCAAAATGCCCTCATTCATTTTAAGGTTCGAGGGACGACAACATGGCACTGGCACACAACCTGGGGTTCCCGCGCATCGGCCGCGACCGCGAGCTGAAGAAAGCCCAGGAAGCCTTCTGGAAGGGCGAGCTGGACGAAGCCGGCCTGCGTGCCGTGGGCCGTGGCCTGCGCGCCGCGCACTGGCAGGTGCAGAAGGCTGCCGGCATCGAGCTGCTGCCGGTGGGCGACTTCGCCTGGTACGACCAGGTGCTGACCCATTCGCTGACCTTCGGTGTGATCCCCGAGCGCTTCCGTGCCAAGGACGGTGCCAAGCCGACCCTGCAGACCCTGTTCGCCATGGCTCGTGGTGCCGTAGGAACAAAGGGCAGCGATAGCTGCTGCGGCGGCGCCCACGCCCAGGAAATGACCAAGTGGTTCGACACCAACTACCACTACCTGGTCCCCGAATTCACCGCCGACCAACAGTTCACCCTGAGCTGGGAGCAACTGTTCGAAGAGGTCGAGGAGGCCAAGGCCCTGGGCCATGCGGTCAAGCCGGTGCTGATCGGCCCGCTGACCTATCTGTGGCTGGGCAAGACCAAGGGCGCCGATTTCGACAAGCTGGAGCTGCTCGATCGCCTGTTGCCGCTGTACGACCATATCCTCAACCGCCTGGCCGTGCAGGGCGTGGAGTGGGTGCAGATCGACGAGCCGATCCTCGCCCTCGACCTGCCGCAGGATTGGAAGAACGCCTACGAGCGCGTCTACAACATCCTCCAGCGCGCCCCTTTGAAAAAGCTGATCGCCACCTACTTCGGCGGCCTGGAAGACAACCTGGGCCTGGCCGCCAACCTGCCGGTCGATGGCCTGCACATCGACCTGGTGCGTGCCCCGGACCAGTATCCGACCATCCTCGACCGCCTGCCGGCCTACAAGGTGCTGTCGCTGGGCGTGGTCAACGGCCGCAACGTCTGGCGCTGCGACCTGGAAAAGGCACTGGACGTGCTGCGCCATGCCCATGAACGCCTGGGCGATCGCCTGTGGGTGGCGCCGTCGTGCTCGCTGCTGCACAGCCCGGTGGACCTGGAGCGTGAAGACCAGCTCGATGACGAACTGAAGAGCTGGCTGGCCTTCGCCGTGCAGAAGTGCCAGGAAGTGGCGCTGCTGGCCAAGGCGCTCAACCAGCCCGAGGCTGCGGAGGTTGTCGAGGCGCTGGCGCAGAGCCGCGCCGTGCAACACCGCCGCGCCACCTCGCCACGGATTCACAAGCCAGCGGTGCAGGCCCGTGTCGCCGCGATCAAGCCAGCCGACAGCCAGCGAGCCTCGGCTTTCGAGCAGCGGATCGCCAAGCAGCGTGCCGGGCTGGACCTGCCGGCGTTTCCGACCACCACCATTGGTTCGTTCCCGCAAACCTCGGCGATCCGTCTGGCGCGTCAGTCGTTCAAGCAGGGCAAGCTGAGCGAGGCCGATTACGTCGAGGCCATGCACAGCGAAATCCGCCACGCGGTGCAGATCCAGGAAAACCTGGGGCTGGATGTGTTGGTGCACGGCGAGGCCGAGCGCAACGACATGGTCGAGTACTTCGCCGAGCAACTGGACGGTTATGTGTTCACCCGCTTCGGCTGGGTGCAGAGCTACGGTTCGCGCTGCGTGAAGCCGGCGGTGATCTTCGGTGACCTGAGCCGCCCAAAGGCCATGACCGTGGACTGGATCAAGTACGCCCAAGGCCTGACCCGCAAGGTGATGAAGGGCATGCTGACGGGCCCGGTGACCATGCTGACGTGGTCATTCCCGCGCGAGGACGTGAGCCGTGAGGTCCAGGCGCGCCAGCTGGCGCTGGCGATCCGCGACGAGGTGGTGGACCTGGAGGCGGCGGGCATCAAGATCGTGCAGATCGACGAGGCCGCCTTCCGCGAAGGCCTGCCGCTGCGTCGCAGTGCCTGGCCGCGTTACCTGGAGTGGGCCACCGAGGCGTTCCGCCTGTGCGCCTCGGGCGTGCGTGACGAAACACAGATCCACACCCACATGTGCTACAGCGAGTTCAACGATGTGATCGAGTCGATCGCGGCGATGGATGCCGATGTGATCACCATCGAGACCTCGCGTTCGGACATGGAGTTGCTGGAGGCGTTCGAGCGCTTCGACTACCCGAACGAGATCGGCCCGGGGGTGTACGACATCCACTCGCCACGGGTGCCGTCCAAGGAGGAAATGGTCAAGCTGCTGCGCAAGGCCGCCCAGCGGATTCCGGCCAAGCGGTTGTGGGTCAATCCGGATTGCGGGTTGAAGACGCGCGGTTGGCCGGAGACCGAGGCGGCGTTGGTGAACATGGTGGCGGCAGCCCGGGAGCTGCGTGCCTCAGCTTGATGACGCGTTGGCAGTACCGGCCCTATCGCGGGGCTGGTACAGGTTTTCCATATTTCGGCTAGAGTGCCCGGACATTCCTGCCAAAGCCTCGCCATGAAGCCTACCCACCTCACCCTGATCTGCCACGCCCGCACCGAGGCGCAACGGGTGGGGCGTTTCGCCATGGACGACGAGGCGCTGCGCGATCCACCGTCGCTTTTGACAGACCTGCCTGCAACCGCCCGCTATCTCATGGCACCTGAACTACGTAGCCGCCAGACTGCCGAGGGCCTGAACGCGACTGTCGACGAAGGCCTGCGCGACTGCGACCTCGGCAACTGGAAAGGCATCCCGCTCAAGCAACTGGACGAAGCCACCCTGCGGGTCTGGCTTTGCGATCCCCAGGCTACCCCTCACGGCGGTGAATCCATCGCCATGCTGTGCGAGCGTGTCGCGACCTGGATGGATACAGCGCTGACGCCGGGCGAGTGGGTCGCGATCACCCATCCCTTTGTTATTCGCGCCGCGATGCTGCATGCGTTGGGCGCGCCTTTCGAGTCGTTTCATCGCATTGATGTGCCGCCCTTGGCCCGTGTGTGCTTGAGCTATTACGGGCAATGGAGGCTGCAGTTGGGCTGATGCCTGTGCATGGCTGCTATCGCCGGGGCCGCTTCGCAGCCCTTTCGCTACACAAGGCCGCTCCCACAGGTACGACGTTGACCTTGAGGCTAGCGCAGTCCCGTGTCATGCCTACCGCCGAACCAACGCCGGCACGGCCCGCACATAGACCAGCTCGCTCACCAGCTCCACCAACGTCTGGGTAATCACCGCCGCCGCCGCTAATGCCCGGATCGACTCCGGCAGCGCCAACGCCAACGGCAGCACCACCAGCGAATTACGCGTGGCGGCGCTGAAGGTCACGGCCCGTGCTTCCCCTGTGGACAACGTGAACAGCCGCGCCGCGAACCAGCCAAGCAGCGGCGCCAGCAGGGCAAAACCGAGATACACCGGCACAACCGGCAGCAGGTTGTCCAGCTGGCTGGCCACCACGCCGATCTGCGAGCCGATCACTGTAATCAGCACCAGCGCCATGGCCGGCACCGGCAGCCAGGCCCAGGTGTCGTTCCATTTGGCGACCAGCGCCGAGCGCCGCGCGCCGGCACTGGTGACGACCGCCAGCAACAGCGGCAGCACGATCAGCAGCACGAAGGCTTCGATGAACGGCGCCACGGAAATCTCGACATCAGCCGCGCCACCGAGCATCAGCGCCAGGTACAGCGGCAGCAACGCCAGCTGCACCAGCAGCAGCACCGGCGTGGCGGCGAGGGTCAGGCGCGAGTCGCCCTTGCCGATATGGGTGAACACCACCACGTAGTCGATGCAGGGCGTCAGCAGCACCAGCAGGGCGCCGACCAGCACGCCGGGGTGCTCGACCAGGCCGCGCGTCCCGGCCCACACCAGCAGCGGCACCAGCACGAAATTGGCCAGCAGCAGCGCGCCCATGAAACGCCGGTTGCCCAGGCCCGCGCGCAGGTCGAGGAAGGGGATCTGCAGGAACATCGCGTACATCAGCACGGCGATGGCCGGTGTCACCAGCATCTCCAGTGCCTGGGCAACGCCGGGTGCAAGCAGGCCGACGGCGCAGGCAAGCACCACGGCGATGAAGTACAGGGGGATCTGGTTGCGTTCGAGTTGATCTCTGTCCACGGATGGCCTGGCTTTTCCGACTGAATTACTAGGTGGGGCAGGGTACTATCTGGCGCAATCCATAGGGAGTGATGCGATGCGAATTCTAGTGGTGGGTGCGAGCAAGGGATTGGGTAAGGCACTGGTCGAGGGCCTGGGTAACGCGGGTGATACGTTGATCGGCGTGTCGCGCACCCGGCCGGCGTCGTTGCCGAGCGCGGTGCGCTGGATCGAGGCCGACCTCGGCCAGCCTCGCCAGGCCGCGGCGGTCATCCATGAGGCGGTGGCCGAGGGCGGGCTGGATGTGCTGGTGTACAACGTCGGGATCTGGGAACAGCGGGCCTTCGAGGAGGACTACAGCTTCCTCGACGATGACGAGGGGCAGATCGAGCGCATGGTTGCCACCAACCTCACCGCGCCGCTGTTGTTGATCAAGCGCTTGCTGCCGGTGCTGCTCAAGAGCGCACGGCCACGAATCATCCTCACCGGCTCCACATCGGGCCTGCCAGGTAGCGGTCGGCCAGAAGTCACCTTCGGCGCCAGCAAGTTCGGCCTGCGCGGCATTGCCGAAACCTTGCGTGAAGGCTTCCGCGAGCAGGGGCTTGGCGTGAGCTGCCTGAACCTCGGCTACCTGAATACCGAGGATGGACTGGAGGTGCCGCTGGCCGAAGCCGAACAGCGCGGCGAGGGGACGCTGATCCCGCTGCACGACGTGGTCCAGGTGTGCCGGATGCTGCTGAGCCTGTCGGCGGCCAGCTACGTGCGCGACATCACCTTGCCCGCGCTGCGTGACGAGCGTTTTTAAGGTGAGTTTCGAACGGCAGGTCCAGACCCTGATCTGCAATGACCCTGTGCGCTGGCCCCTGCTGGCGCTGGTGCGCGATCTTGGCGTGCCGGATGCCTGGATCGGTGCGGGTTTCGTGCGCAATGCCGTGTGGGACCATCTGCATGGACGGGCCATGACCGCGCCGCAAGGGGATGTGGATGTGCTGTGGTTCGATCCGGCGCGCAGCGATCCGGCCGAGGACCTGCGGCTGGAGGCGCGGTTGCAGGCCCAGGCGCCGGAGGTGTTGTGGTCGGTGAAGAACCAGGCGCGCATGCACCTGCGTCATGGCCAGGCGCCTTATGCCTCGACCGGCGATGCCATGTGCTACTGGGCGGAGGTCGCCACGGCAGTGGCGGTGCGGCGCACGGCCGATGACCAGTGCGAGGTGCTGGCGCCGCTGGGGCTGGACGATCTGTTCGGCCTGCGGCTGCGGTCCACGCCGGGCAAGGCCGAGGTGATGGCCGCTCGGGCGCGGGAGAAGGGCTGGTTGCAGCGCTGGCCGAAGTTGCGCTCGCTTGGTTGAAAAGCCCGGCAGGGAAACTGCCGGGCTTGGCGCGCGGCCTCAACTGACCAGGCAGATTGCCCGCAGTGACGAGCCTGGTTTCACTGGCGTGGTGGTGTCACCGAGCCATTGCTGGGTATCGGTTTTCTGCTGTTTGGCGAACACATCCCTGACGTTTTCCCAGCTTTCCACCGACAGCTGGTAAACCGCCTGGGACAGGGTATAGGACGACTGGAAGGTGATGGTGCCTTTCTTGCTGGTGGCCTTGATGGTGAATTCGCTGGCATACAGCATGAAGTTCACCGAGCCGGCGATCCCCGTCTGCAGGATATTCTGGTTGAAGTTGGACTGGCGCTCGGTCTGCTCGGAATAGGACAGCGCCGCATTCACCAGGCTGCTCAGGGATTTCTTGATTTGCTCGACATCTTTGGCCGCCAGGCCGATGAAGCCTTTGACGAACGAATCGATCAGCGCATTGGCGTCATGGCTTTTCTGCTGGATCTGCGTCACCTGGGCGGCGAGCAGCGACAGGAAGGGAATCTCGGCGATCTGCTGGGTGAAGGCGATGAAGTGTTCGCGGTCGCCCTTGGCCTTGGGCCTCTGATCGGTAGGCTGGTCAAGTGGGTTGTATTCCGAGCGCCGGCGGGCGATGTCGATGGCGGTCTGCAGGCCTTCGTAGATGCTGACCGGCGCTTTGCCCGGGCTGACGTTCTTGTTGGCGTCGTTGGCGTAGCTGTCGGTCGCCGCGCCGGCTGCCGGGCTGAAGAACGGGTTGATGGCATCAGCGCCGGTGCGCATGGCGCGGCCTGTCGAGGTGAGCTGGTGAGGGTGGTTGTAGTCGTGGGCGAAGATATTGCCGTGTGCCGTGGTCGACTTCACCCGGGCTTTTCCTTCCAGCCAGGCATGTGCAACTTCTTTCTCGGATGGGGCGGCTCCTGGAGCGTTCATGTCAAATCCCTTTAGCAGATTTATTAATAGGGTCGAGTGCGCTGTAACCTAAGCAGTTCATAGGGCGCCTGACTCAGGCTAGAGGGGAGTTTTAATGTGTCAAAGTGTCTTTTTTTACGCAGTAGGAAAGTGGTGGGGGATATGGAGCCAATCGAATTAAGTAGTGGGTGGCTTATCGTGAAGTTATTGTTATTTTCGTTTTAATGTATGTAATTGAGTGTGTTTCTGTTTGAAGCGTATTCGGATGTGTTTTCAAGTCAATTGCAACTAATGCTTCGGCGAGTTGGTGTGATCCGCGTCGAACGCTTCGCGGATAACCCGCTCCCACAGGTTTGAATATCGCCGTGTGGGAGCGGGCTGCTGGGGGATCAGCGCTCGATGGCCAGTGCCACGCCTTGGCCGCCACCGATGCACAGGGTTGCCAGGCCTTTGTTGGCATCGCGCTTGATCATCTCGTGCAGCAAGGTCACCAGCACCCGGCAGCCGGACGCACCGATCGGGTGACCCAGGGCGATCGCGCCGCCATTGACATTGACCTTGGAGGCATCCCACTCCAGCTGCTTGCCCACGGCCAGGGCCTGGGCGGCGAAGGCTTCGTTGGCTTCGATCAGGTCCAGGTCGGCCAACTGCCAGCCGGCCTTGTCCAGGCAGCGTTGGGTCGCCGATACCGGGCCGATGCCCATGATCGCAGGGTCTACGCCGGCGCTGGCGTAGGCGGCGATCTTCGCCAGTACCGGCAGGCCCAGGGCCTTGGCCTTGCTGGCGCTCATCAACAGCACGGCGGCGGCACCGTCGTTGAGGCTGGAGGCATTGCCGGCAGTGACGCTGCCATCTTTCTTGAACGCGGCGCGCAGCTTGCCCAGGGACTCGGCAGTGGTGCCGGGGCGTGGCTGTTCGTCGGTGTCGAACACCAGCGGCTCGCCTTTCTTCTGCGGGATGTGGATGGGGGTGATTTCGTCCTTGAAGCGCCCGGCCTCGATGGCGGCCACGGCCTTGCGCTGCGACTCGGCGGCGAAGGCGTCCTGTTGTTCACGGGTGAGGGCGTACTTGTCCACCAGGTTCTCGGCGGTGATGCCCATGTGATAGTCGTTGAAGGCGTCCCACAGGCCGTCGGTGATCATGCTGTCGACCAGTTGGCCGTGGCCCATTCGTTGGCCGGTGCGCGCCGAGGGCATCACGTAGGGCGCCAGGCTCATGCTCTCCTGGCCACCGGCGATCACCACCTCGGCATCGCCGCAGCGGATGGCCTGGGCGGCCAGGTGCAGGGCTTTCAGGCCCGAGCCGCAGACCTTGTTCAGGGTCAGGGCCGGCACTTCGTAGGGCAGGCCGGCCTTGACGGCGGCCTGGCGGGCGGGGTTCTGGCCGGCGCCGGCGGTGAGCACCTGGCCGAGGATCACTTCGTCGACCTGGGCCGGGTCGAGCTGGGTCTGGGCCAGCAACTGGCGGATCACGGCGGCGCCCAGCTCCACGGCGGATACATTGGCCAGGGCCCCCTGGAAACTGCCGATGGCAGTGCGGGTGGCGGCGACGATGACGACTTCGTTCATTGTTGTTCTCCGGGATGCGGGCGTGATCCTGACAGCATCCCCGCCCGAGGCTAATTTGAGAAGTTTGTTTTTCTTTGCCATTGATCTGAAATTCAAATGAATGGCGCATGCAATTCTGTATCGCCGTTCGGATGAAACTAAGCTTGGCTTCAGCTTCGCTGGGCAGAATGAGGCTTCCATCAACAAGCAGGAGTTTCCCAATGCGCCGTTCACTTATCGCGATCACCCTGTTGCTGGGTAGCGCCGCCGCTTTCGCCGCCGAGCCCAAATGCACCACGGCTGACAAGGGTACCTGGCAGGACGCCGAGCAGTTCCAAGCCAAGCTCAAGGACGAGGGCTACAAGATCAACAAGTTCAAGGTGACCAAGGGCAACTGCTACGAGATCTACGGCTTCGACAAGGATGGCCGCAAGGTCGAGATCTATCACGATCCGGTCAGCGGCAACGCGGTCAAGACCGAGATCCATAAATGACCGCCGGCGTGCGGCTGTGGGACCCGCTGCTGCGGGTGTGCCACTGGTCGTTCGCCGCGGTGTTCCTCGCCAACTACGTCTTCAACGAGGCCGGTGACGACTGGCACCAATGGCTGGGTTACTACGCGTGCGGCTGCCTGGCCGTGCGCTGCGCATGGGGTTTCGTCGGGCCCCGCAGTGCACGTTGGGCGGATTTCTGGCCGACCCTGGAAAGGTTACGAACCCATGGACGCGCGTTGTGGCGTGGCGAGCCTTACCACCGCATGGGTCACACGCCGATCGGCGCGCTGGTGATGGTGCTGATGATGACGGGCATCGCCAGCCTGGGCCTGACCGGCTGGATGATGCTGGAGGTGGACGCATTGTGGGGCGCCGAGTGGCTGGAAACGCTGCACAGCTGGTTGGCCGATGGCCTGCTGGCGCTGGTTTGCGTGCACCTGCTGGCGGCGCTGGTGGAGAGTGTGCGCCTGCGTGAGAACCTGCCCTGGTCGATGGTGACGGGGCGGCGCAGGTCCGAGGATCCGTGAAGTGTAGCCCATCGCGGGGCAAGCCCGCTCCCACGCCAGACCTGCATGTTCAAAACTGGCGTGGGAGCGGCGGTTCGGCGCCCCGACTTGCCCCGCGATGATCGTCTCTACACCGCCGGGCACTGGTTGGTCACGCAGTGAATCCCGCCGCCACCCGCCGCGATCGCATCGATATCCAGTTGCACCACCTTGCGCCCCGGATACAGCTTCACCAACAACGCCCGCGCCTTCTCGTCGGCACTGCGATCACCAAACTGCGGCGCGATCACCGCGCCATTGATGACGAAGTAGTTGATGTACCCCGCCGCGAAGTCCGGATTGTCCTCGCTGAACTTGCTGCGCCGTGGCTTCAGTGGCGGTGACATCGTGTGGATCTCCAGCTTGCGGCCATCGGCATCGGTGGCATTGCGCAGGATTTCCAGGTGCTCGTGGGTCACTTTGTGATCGTACGAGTCTGGATCGTTGTCCAGGTTCGCCACTACCACGCCGGGCGCCGCGAAGCGCGCGTAGAAGTCCACATGGGCATCGGTGATGTCCTTGCCCTTGATGCCCGGCAGCCAGATGATCTTGCGCAGTCCCAGCCGCTCCTTCAGTTCGGCCTCGACCTGGGCCTTGCTCCAGCCGGGGTTGCGGTTGCTGTTGATCCAGCTGCTCTCGGTCATGATCCCGGTGCCATGGCCGTCCACCTCGATACCGCCGCCTTCGCCCACCAGTTCGCTCTGCTGGTACTGGGCGCCAGCCAGCCTGGCGACGCGGGCCGCCAGCTTGGCGTCGTAGCGGTGCTGCTGCTTGCCGCCCCAGCCGTTGAAGTTGAAGTCCACCGCGCCCAGCACGCCGTCGTCGTCAACCACGAAGTTGGCGCCGATGTCGCGCATCCAGATGTCGTCCAGCTCAGTCTCGACATAGGTGATGTTGTGGCTGCCGCATTCCTCCTCGGCGATGTCGCGCTCGCTGGCGCGGCAGAACACCGTCACCGGCTGGAACGCGGCGATGGCCCGGGCGATGCGCCCTAGCGCGGCCTGGACGTCTTCGGTGAAATCTTCCCAGATGGCGTCCTGGGCGCCGAAGGCGATGTAGGCGCGCTGGTGCTTTTCACCCTCGTCGGGCATGAACCAGCGGCCCGACTCGGCGGCGCGGGCGCGGGTGCCGCCAAAGGGCAGGCCGAAACTGGCGGCGGCGCCGAGGCCGGCGACGACGCTCATCTGTTGGAGGAAGGTGCGGCGAGTTGGCATGGGGTCAGTCCTGTGCAGTCTTGAAGCGGGTCCAGACGCGCATGCGTGCACGCATGTCGGCTTGGGGGATGTCCTTGCCCGGAATCAGCCGGGTGTAGGTGGCATCGCTGAGGTAGATGTCCGGGTTGTCACGCAGGCGCGCATCCACCAGGGGGCGGGCCTTGGCGCTGGCGGTGGGGTAGCCGGTGAAGTTGCTGATCGCGGCCATGTTCTCCGGGCGCATGACGAAGTTGATGAAACGATAGGCGTATTCCGGGTGCTTGGCGTCGGCAGGGATGGCCATGGTGTCCATCCACACCGTGGTGCCTTCGCGGGGCACGCGGTACTGGAAGTCGATGGTCTTGCCCGCGGCCTCGGCGGTGCGCTGGGCCTGGATCACGTCGCCGCTGTAGCCCAGCGATAGGCAGGTGTTGCCGTTGACCAGCTCGGTGACCGGCTGCGACTGCAGCTTGCGCACATAGGGGCGAATGCCCTTGAGCAGTTCGCTGGCGGCGGCCAGGTCTTCGCGTTTGGCGCTGCGCGGCTCGCGACCGAGGTAGTGGAGGACCACGGCCAGCACTTCGTCGGGCGAGTCGATCATCGAGATGCCGCAGTCGGCGAACTTGGCCGCCAGTTCCGGCTTGAACAGCAGGTCGAGGCTGTCCAGCGGGGCGTCGGGCATGCGCTCGCGGATCTTCGCCGCATCCATGGTCAGGCCGATGGTGCCCCAGGTGTAGGGCACGGTGGCCTGGCTGGCCTTGGGGTAGCGGTCGTGCAGCTGGCGCAGGCCGGGCTCGATATCGTCGAGCGCGGTCAGTTGCTTGCGATCAAGCGCCTGCAGGCTGCCGGCGCGCATCAGCCGCTCGGCCACGGTGTCGCCGGGGAACACCAGGTCGTACCCGCTGCGACCGGACATCAGCTTGGCCTCGAGCACTTCGCTGCCGTCCATGACGTCGTAGATCACCGGGATGCCGGTGTCGGCGGTGAAGCGCTTGAGGGTGTCCTCGGCAAAATAATCGGCCCAGTTGTACAGGCGCAGGGCATCCTGCTCGGCCTGGGCGACGCCGGCGCAGGCCACCAGGGCGGCGATGGCGAGCAGTTTCGATGGACGGCTTGGCATGGTTCAGGCCCTCGCGGTCTGTGGGGTGCGGCCGTCCAGGCTGAGCAACGGCGCGTACATGCTGGGGCGGCGGTCGCGGTAGATGCCCCAGCTAAGGCGGTCTTCGCGCATGCGTTCCAGGTCCAGGTCGTGCAGCCAGACGCCGCTGCTGTCGCGGTCGGCCTCTTGCAGCATCGCGCCCTTGTGGTCGCAGATGAACGACGAGCCGTAGAAGCGCATCGACAGGTTGTCGTCGCTGCGCGCCACCTCGTGACCGACGCGGTTGGCGGCCACCACCGGCAGCAGGTTGGCGGCGGCGTGGCCGCGCATGGCCATCTGCCAATGGTCACGCGAGTCCAGCTCGGCGGCGCCCGGCTCCGAGCCGATGGCGGTGGGGAACAGCAGCACCTCGGCGCCCATCAGCGCCAGGCAGCGGGCGGTCTCGGGGAACCACTGGTCCCAGCAGATACCGATGCCCAGGCGGCCGAAGGCGGTGTCCCAGACCTTGAAACCGGTGTCGCCGGGGCTGAAGTATTCCTTTTCCTGGTAGCCGATGGCGTTGGGGATGTGGGTCTTGCGGTACACCCCCAGCAGGCGGCCGTCGGCGTCGGCCACGGTCAGCGAGTTGAAGAAGGCGTTGCCGGCGCGCTCGTACCAGCTCAGCGGCAGCACCACGCCCAGCTCCTTGGCCAGTGCGGCGAAGCGCTTGAGCAGCGGGCTGTCGTGGTAGTCCTGGGCCAGGGCCTGGTGGCTGTGGCACTGCTCGATGCAGAAGTACGGGGTGGCGAACAGCTCCTGCAGCAGGATCACTTGGGCACCCTGGGCGGCGGCCTGGCGCACCAGCTGCTCGGCGCGCTCGAGGTTGGCGGCCAGGTCCCAGCTGCAGGCCATCTGCGTGGTGGCGATGCGCACGGTGCTCATGGGCGCGCTCCCTGCCAGGCCGGCTGCTGCTGGGTGATGCAGTGGATGCCGCCGCCGCCGTGGGCGATATGGTCGATGCGCACCGGCACGACCTCGCGGCCGGGGAAGGCCAGGGCCAGCTGCCGGGCGGCGGCCTGGTCGGCGTCGATGCCGTAGGCTGGCATGATCACCGCGCCGTTGGCCAGGTAGAAGTTGGTGTACGAGGCGCAGAACACCTCGGCTTCGGTATCCACGGCCGCCGTGGCCTCGTACAGGTCGAGCAGCTCGAACGAGCGGCCTTGGGCATCGGTGGCCAACTCCAGGGCGCGGCGGTTCTCGCGGGCCACCTCGGCGTACACCGAGCCCTGGTCGTGGGTGGCGTCCACCAGCAGTACACCGGGGCGGGCGAAGGCGCACACGCCATCGACATGGCCGTCGGTCATGTCGCCGGTGACGTACTGCGGGTCACCCGGCAGCCAGATGGTCTTGCGGATGCCCAGCAGGCGGGCGAAGCAGTCCTCGAAATCGGCCTTGCTCAGGCCCGGGTTGCGGTTGGGGTTGAGCAGCACCGACTCGGTGGTGATCAGCGTGCCTTCGCCGTCAACATGGATGGCGCCGCCTTCGTTGCACAGCGGGGTGCTCAGGCCTTCGAGGCCGAGATGATCGAGGATGCGCCGGGCCAGGCTGCGGTCCTTGCCATGCTCGGACTTGTCGCCCCAGGCGTTGAAGCGCCAGCTCAGGCCGGCCACGCCCTGCTGCGGGTGGATGAGGAAGGTCGGGCCGCTGTCGCGGCACCAACTGTCGTCCACGGCCAGTTCGACCAGCTCGATGCCGGGGCCGCACAGTTCGCGGGCAATGGCCATGGCCGAGGGATCGACCACCATCTTCACCGGCTCGAAGCGCGCGATGGCGGCGGCCACGCGGGCATAGTCGCGCTGCACGTCGGCCAGGGTCACGCCCCAGCCCGACTCCCACAGTGGCTTGTTGTGTGGCCAGATCATCCAGGTGGCGGCGTGGCGGGCCCATTCGGCAGGCATGCGCCAGCCGCTGTCGCGGGACAGGGTCATAGTGAACTCCGATCTATTAGGGATTTTTATCAACGAAGCCCGCCGTCGCGGGTGTTGCTGCCCATGTTATGGCTGGGAAACCGGAGCGACAAACGATAGATTTAGCGTATTTCTGATCAGTCAGGCTTATCAGCATGCTCAAGCATTGGCCCCCGCTCAACGCCCTGCGTGGCTTCGAAGCCGCCGCTCGTCTGGGTAGCTTCCACAAGGCCGCCGAGGCCCTGAACCTTACCCAGTCAGCGATCAGCCAGCAGATCCGCAGCCTGGAAAGCTATCTGGAGCAACCGTTGTTCCACCGCAGCGGGCGGAGCGTCAGCCTGACCGACGCCGGGCATGACCTGCTCAGCACCACCCAAGCCCTGTTGCAGCAACTGGCGGTGGGCATCCGTCGCCTCGACCAATACCGCAAGCCCAACCAGTTGGTGGTCAACACCACCCCGGCCTTCGCCCGGCATTGGCTGTTGCCGCGCCTGGCGGATTTCCACCAGCGTCACCCGGATGTCGACCTGTGGCTGTTTACCAGCTTCGAGGTCCCGGACATGGCCAACGAGACCATCGACCTGGCGATTCGCGACGATATCGGGCCGCAGGCTGAATGCAGCTTCACCGTGCTGCACCAGGACAGGTTGTATCCGGCTTGTCACCCGACGTTGCCCGAGACCGGGCGCACGACCTTGCACGGCGAGCGCGAGATGGACTGGAGTCACTGGCAGCTGGAAGGCGGCGAGGAGGTGGGGCAGCAGGGCAAGGGGCTGAACTTCTCAGACCCGGGGTTGCTGCTGGAGGCGGCGGGCGAGGGGCTGGGGATTGCCCTGGTCAGTCAACTGCTGGCGCAGCGGATGGTCGATGAGGGACGTTTGCGGCCCTTGTCGGCACAGCGCGTGCGCGGGCCGGTGTGGAGCTGCCTGGTGCATTGGGAGAGCCAGGAGGATCCGCTGGCGCGGCAGTTCCTGGCGTGGTTGCGAGAGGCCCTGTCGCCTGTGTTGTCCTGATGGAACGGAACCTGTGGGAGCGGCCTTGTGTCGCGAAAGGGCCGCACAGCGGCCCCGGCGATCTTCGCGTCAACACTGGAACCCTGGGGCTGCTGCGCAGCCCTTTCGCGACACAAGGCCGCTCCCACAGGACCGCGCCAGCCTCATGATCAACGCCGTACCTGTAGGCGCTGGCTTTGCCGGCAAATGGGAGCGTGCGGACAATGCAGCAATGCGAATCACCCCGTAATATGTGTCGGATATCCCGCGAGGGTAGTCTCACCCTCTAGATCAAACGGCAGCGCCCCGAATCCGGGCGCTGCCCCAGCCTAAACCTGACGAGGTACAGACATTGGCCATCATTCATCCCAAGGTTCGCGGTTTCATCTGCACCACGACTCACCCCAAGGGCTGCGAGCTCAACGTCCGTGACCAGATCGAAGCCACCCGCAAGCTGGGCGTGCGCGAGGATGGTCCGAAGAAAGTCCTGGTGATCGGCGCCTCCAGCGGATACGGCCTGGCCGCGCGCATCACCGCGGCGTTCGGCTTCAAGGCCGACACCCTGGGCGTGTTCTTCGAAAAGCCGGGCACCGAGACCAAGGCCGGTACCGCCGGCTGGTACAACGCCGCCGCCTTCGACAAGTTCGCCAAGGCCGAAGGCCTGTACAGCAAGTCGATCAACGGTGACGCTTTCTCCGACGAAGCCCGCGCCAAGGTCATCGAGCTGATCAAGAACGAAATGGGCGGCCAGGTCGACCTGGTGATCTACTCGCTGGCCTCGCCAGTGCGCAAGCTGCCGCAGACCGGTGAAGTGGTCCGCTCGGCGCTCAAGCCGATCGGCCAGCCGTACAAGTCGACCGCCATCGACACCAACAAGGACACCATCATCGAGGCCAGCATCGAGCCGGCCACCGAGCAGGAAATCGCTGACACCGTCACCGTCATGGGCGGCCAGGACTGGGAGCTGTGGATCGACGCCCTGAACGCTGCAGGCGTGCTGGCGCCGCAGGCCCGCACCGTGGCCTTCAGCTACATCGGCTCCGACATCACCTGGCCGATCTACTGGGACGGCGCCCTGGGCAAGGCCAAGCAGGACCTGGACGAAACCGCCCAGCGCCTGGGCAAGAAAGTCGGTGGCAGTGCCAACGTTGCGGTGCTCAAGTCGGTCGTTACCCAGGCCAGCTCGGCGATCCCGGTGATGCCGCTGTACCTGTCGATGGTCTTCAAGATCATGCAGGAGAAGGGTATCCACGAAGGTACCCAAAACCAGCTGGACCGCATGTTCCGTGACCGCATGTACCGTGCGGACGGTGCGCCGGCTGCACTGGACGACGAAGGCCGCCTGCGTCTGGACGACTGGGAACTGCGTGATGACGTGCAGGACGCCTGCCGTGCCATGTGGCCGAAGGTAACCACCGAGAACCTGTTCGAACTGACCGACTACGCCGGCTACAAGAAGCAGTTCCTCAACCTGTTCGGCTTCGAGCGCGCTGACGTCAACTACGACGAAGACGTGGCCACCGACGTACGGTTCGACTGCATCGAGCTGTAAGCAAGTCCTTGACCGCGCAGCCGTTGATGACGGCTGCGCGGTTCCCGCCGACGACTTGTTAATATTCTGAAACAAATCCTCCAATGGCCCTTTGCCATGGGCACCCTCTGCCTGATCTATACCCCAGCTATTGGCCTGGCAATTCCGCGGGGGCCGAGGAGGGAGCAATGGGCGCACTGCAAAAACTACAAGAACGCATTCGCCAGAAGGGCCTCAAGCGCACCTTCAAGACCTTGTTCGAACGTTACGTGTTCTTCCACTGGGAATTGTTGTGGATGGAACGCGACCTGATCAGTCCGGTGCCTCCCTACAACCTCAAGGCCCACACACCGGTCACCCTGGTGCAGATCACCACCGCCAACGCCGACGCCTTCGCCACGAATTTCGGCGACCGCGTCGAGACCATGCGTGAACTGGCCGCCGAAGGGCACACCGGGCACATGTACCTGGACGAGCAGGGCGATGCCGTGGCCTTCATCTGGGCCAGCGTGGTCGACTATCACGACAAGCACTACTACGGTTGCACCTTCCCGGTGAAACCGGGCGAGTTCTTCGAGTTCGGCGGCGAAATGACCCGGCCCTACTTTGGCAGCGAGCTGTCGGTGACGGCCCAGGTCGAGCTGTGGAACACCATGCGTGAAAAGGGCTGCCACAAGGTGGTGGACGTTGTGGAGACCCACAACGTGCCGGCCATGAAGCTGCACCTGCGCATGGGCTACCACGAGCAGGGACGGGTGATGCACGTGTACGGGCTGTTCGGGCGCTGGAAGCTGTTCCGCGAGACCCGCTACGACGGCTCGCGCCTGGCGGTACTGCGCAAACCGGGCGTGGCCGGCGCGCTGCCCACCACCTAGCTATAACGGGGGTATGTTTGCTAGCGTTGGCGGACAACGCAGGGAGCGCGCCATGAGCAGCCTCACCCAACCCGCCAGTGCATTTCGCCAGCTCGCCGCCGACGGCTACAGCCTCGGCGGTTTTCGTTGGCGTCACGCCCAGACCGACGCCCAGCGCCCGCTGGTGATCATCAATGCCGCCACCTCGGTGCGCTGCCGTTATTACTCGCGATTCGCCGATTACCTGTTCGCCCAGGGCTTCGATGTGCTCACCTATGACTACCGAGGTATCGGCGAATCACGCCCGGCTTCGTTGCGCGGTTTCAAGGCGTCGTGGAGCGACTGGGGGCGCCTGGATTTCGAGGCAATGTTGCAACTGGCCGCAGCCGAACAGCCCGGGCAACCGGTGCATGTGGTCGGCCACAGCTTCGGCGGCTGGGCGCTGGGGCTGGCACCTTCGGCCGCGCAGGTGCGCCGAGCGGTGCTGGTGGGCGCGCAGTTCGCCTATTGGCGCGACTATGCGGCGGACCAGCGCTGGCAACTGTTCGGCAAGTGGCATGTGGTCATGCCTTTGCTGACCCGGGTATTCGGCTATTTCCCCGGCAAGCGCCTGGGCTGGCTGGAGGACACCCCGGCCGGGGTGGTGCGTGACTGGAGTACCCGCACGCCGCGCTACGAGCACCGGCCCAGTGGGCGCCTGCTCGAGGCGCTGCCGTTCGAACAGGTGCGGGCGGCGACCCTGGCTATCAGCCTGACCGACGATCCGTTCGGCACGATGGCGGCCACCGAGCGGTTTTTGGGGTACCTGCGCCAGGCCGAGCGTCGGCACCTGCGGGTGGCGCCTGTGGATATCTCGGTGGAGGAGATCGGGCATTTCGCGTTCTTTCACGATAGGTTTCGTGAAAGTTTGTGGCCGATTGCCCTGGGGTGGCTGCGAGAAGGGCAGTTAGAGGGCCAGGTGCCGGGTAGCGTTATCAGTTGAGGGCCTCGTCGCGGGGCACGTCGCATCGGCGCACCGCCGCGACTTGCCCCGCGATGGGCGAGAGGCGAAGTCAGGCCAGGCGCGCCAGCGGCTGGGCGTTGAACTTCACGCCGGCCAAACCATGCTTGATCAGCGCACGGATGTTGCCATGGTCGCTGCCCTCGGGGGTGGCCACCACGCTGCGGTAGTGCTCGCCGAAGGCCAGCAGCGCTTCCTGGTCGCTCAGCCCTTCCAGCAGCGCCAGGCCCAGGGTCTTGCACGAACCTTCGTTCTGCCCGGCGGCGTTGTGCACGTCGCCGTTGTCGAAGGCCTGGGGCTGGTAGCTGTAGTTCGCGGCGATGAACGCCAGGGTATCGGCGAAAACGTGCTCGCCGCTGGCGAGGCTGCTGCGCAGGGTGTTCAGGTCAGTCACGGGGTTTTCCTTGTTCGAACGCCGCCTGTTGCTCGGCGCTGGCTTCTTTCTGGTATTGGGCTTTCCACTCGGCGTAGGGCATGCCGTACACCTGCTCGCGGGCATCGTCCAGGCTCAGCTCGATCTGGCGATCGTCGGCGGCGGCCTTGAGCCATTTCGACAGGCAGTTGCGGCAGAAGCCGGAGAGGTTCATCAGGTCGATGTTCTGCACGTCGGTGCGTTTCTGCAGATGGTCGACCAGGCGCCGGAACGCGGCGGCTTCGAGTTCGAGCTGTTGTTGCGGGGTCATGGGCGGTGTCTCTTCAGGTCATGCGGTTCTTCAGATGGCGGCCACCGTTGATGACCACCTGGCTGCCGGTGCTGTACTGGCTTTCGAGCAGGAACAGCACGGCGTCGATCAGCGGGCGGGCGCCGGGTTCGAATTCGAGCAGGGCCTTTTTCAGGGTCTGCTGGCGGTACTGCTCGTCGCCGCCTTCCTTGAGGATCAACAGGCCCGGCAGGATACCGTTGACGCGCACCTTGGGCGCGTACTTTTCGGCAAACGACAGCACCATGTTCTGCAGCGCGGCCTTGGTCGCGGCGTAGCCGATATGGCTCTTGCTGCCGCGCGAGGAGGTCTCGTCGCAGATATGGATGATGTCGGCCTTGTCCACCTTGTTCAGCCACTCGCCGAGGGCCAGGTTGAGGTGGTAGGGCGCCTCGACGTGCAGGCGGAACATGGTGTCGAGGTTGTCCAGGCCATCGTCGAGCCACAGCGAGGCGTTGTGGATGATCCCGCGCAGGCCATCGTAGTGGCCGTGCAGGTGGTCGATCAGGGCCTGGCGGTCTTCGCTGCGGGTCAGGTCGGCCTGGAACTGCCGGATGTTCGGGTGGGCTGCCTGGGGATGCAGGCTGCGGCTGGCGCTGATCACCGTATGGCCGGCCTGGGCCAGCTCCAGGGCCAGGGCCAGCCCGACGCGCTGGCTGGCGCCGGTGATGAGGATTGGGCTGTTCATGTGCGGGCGGTCTGTTCGTCTGTCCGTGCGTGATGCCCCAGCATACCCGAACTGCGCGGCCTTGCGAGCCCGTGCCTCAGCGGCTGCGCAGCCCCTGGGCGCGGTCGCTCGGGGCAGGCGGCGCGGCGTTCAGCCAGCCGGCCAGCAGGCGGGTGGACAGTGGGATGAACAGGTACACCATCAAGGGTGTCAGGGCCAGGGTGCTGAGCAGCACGCGGGGCAGCAGTTCCAGCGCCGCCAGCCAGTGGCCGAACAGCAGGTTGAACAGCAGCGAGACCGGGAAGAACGCCAGCCAGATGGCCGTGGCCTGTTTCCAGCGCGGCGGTTTCTGCACCGTATTGGTGCCGAACCAGTCGTCGATGCCGCTTACGCGCCTCTCTTTGGGGCGTTCGAACAGACCGTCGCCGCGCTCAAGCCAGGTCCGGCGCGAGGCGGAATGCTCCCAGGCGTGCAGGGTCTGCTCGTCGGTGAAGCGGAAGATGATCTGGAATTCATCGCCCTCGGCCGGCGGCGCGAGGATGCCCGAGCCCAGGTAACCGGGGAAGTCGGTGGCCAGTTGCTCGCCTTCGTGCAGCCAGGCCAGCAGGTCCTGGTAGCGGCCACAGGCGGCGCGGCGCGACACCATCAGGGTGACGGGTGGGGTAGACATCGTGTATCTCCTGGCGACGGGGCTGGCGGGTAGCCGGCCCCTTGGCATGCGGCCCGGGGTGGTGGGCGGCGCAGGCGTGCTTGCAAGAATCGGGCGCAGATTATGCACAATCCGTCATGACCGGTCAGTTTCAGCGGCTGGACGGTCGTCAGCAGGCGGCGGGGGCCTGGGCGTGCAGCTCGGGGTGGGCCTGGCGGTGGGCCTGCAGGATGTACTCGCGCAGACGTTCGATTTCTTCGGCCGGGCTGTGCGACAGGTCATAGGCGGCCAGGCGCGGGCCGATGCGCCGACGCAGCACGCCGTGCAGGCCGATCGGCGGTATATCCGCGGCGGCGAAGCGCAGCTTGAAGTGGGACGGCGCCTCGCGCCGGCCACGGACCTCCAGCAGCACGCCCTTGAACGAGATATCCCGCACCCACAGGTCGCTGGCCTGGCCGCGGTCGTCGAGCAAGGCGCTCGGCCGCTCCAGCGACAGGCGCCAGGGCCGCAGCATGGGGCCGTCTTCGTAGATGTCCGGCGAGCCCAGTTGCAGGTGGAGGGCGTGGAATTCGTCCTCGACCAGTTGCAGGGGGAAGCTCAGCTGCTGGTTGTTGAAGCTGGCCTGCAGGGTGACCTGCTCGTTGGCCACCAGGCGGGTGAGCAGGTCCTTCAGACGACGGTCGCCATTGACCAGCAGGCTCGACATGGGGTCGGCCAGGTTCAGCTGGGGCGAATGCTGCATGTCCTGGATAAAATCCAGTTCGTCCTGGGAGAGTAGGGCGTCTGCTTGCATGGTCGAACTCGAAGGGGCGATCGGTAAGGGCAATTTCTTCACGGCTGTCGACAGTAGCCAATACGCTTCGTTCCGGTCATTCGTCGGATAATCCTGAAGTGTGTGACTTTAGGCATAGGCGGCCTTTTGCCACTGTCGAGTGCTAGTATCCTACGTTTTCACTCAGTTTCGGAATCCTCACCCGATGAAAGTCGCCATTATTTCCGGTTCGGTATACGGCACCGCCGAAGAAGTCGCCCGTCACGCCGAGTCGCTGCTCAAGGCCGCCGGCCTTGAAGCCTGGCATGCCGCCCGCGCCACCCTGCAGGACATCGAGGGCTTTGCCCCGGACGCGTTGTTGGCAGTGACCTCGACCACGGGCATGGGCGAACTGCCCGACAGCCTGATGCCGCTGTACAGCACCATGCGTGACGTACTGCCGGCGGCCTGGCGCGGGTTGCCCGGGGCGGTGATCGGCCTGGGCGACTCCAGCTATGGCGACACCTACTGCGGCGGCGGCGAGCAGATGCGCGAGCTGTTCGCCGAACTGGGGGTGAACGAGGTGCTGCCGATGTTGCGGCTCGATGCCAGCGAGACGGTGACGCCGGAGACCGATGCCGAGCCGTGGCTGGCGGAGTTTGTGGCAGCACTCAAAGGTTAAATCGCCCGTGTAGAAGCGGTCTTGCCGCTCCTACAGGTTCGCGTCATGCTTCGTCGCGTTCACGCAACAACGCCAGCCACGCCTGCGCCGCCCGCGACAGATAAGCCCCGCGCCGCCAGATGAAGGCGATGTCCCAGCGCAGATGTTCCGGCGCCCGTAACGGCAAACGCACCACCCCGGGCCGCTCCAGCGCCCGCGCGACGATCGCCGGCAGCAGCACCACGCCTTGGCCGGCCGCCACCAGCGCGGCGAGAAAGTCCGCCTGGCCGCTGCGTCCGCCTTCCCTGGGCGTGAATCCCTCCTGCTGGCAGGCACTGAGCAACCGATCGTTCAACACGAAGCTGCGCTGGTACAGCAGGAACGGCGTGTCGGCCAGTTGCGCCAGGGCGACGTCGGCTTGCCCGGCCAGTGGGTGGCTCGCGGGCAGCAGGGCCTCCAGCGGCTCGTTGCAAAAGGGTTGGTAGTCGAACGCCGGATCGCTCGGCGTCAGGCTGCCGCCCAGTTCCAGCTCGCCACTTCTCACCGCCTGCTCGACCATGCGGCTGCCGCCTTCGAGCAGTTGGATCGAGATGTTCGGATGCCGCCGCCGGTACTCGGCGAACAACCCGGCGAACAGCGCGTCGCTGCCCAGCAGCGGCAGGCCCAGGCGCAGCTCGCCGCGGGCCATCTGGCTGAGGTCGTCCAGTTCGCTCTGCAGCTCCTGGCGCTGGCGCAACAGCGCCTCGCCCCGCTCGAGGACAATGCGCCCGGCGGCGGTCAGCAGTAACTGTGAACCCTGGCGCTCCAGCAGCGGCTGGCCGATATCCTGTTCCAGCTGGGCGACCTGCTTGCTCACCGCCGACTGGCTGATGTGCAGGGTGATCGCCGCTTGGGTGAAACCGCCCCTGTGGACGACCTCGATGAAACTGCGCAGTTGTTTGAATTCCATGATCACTCGATTCCATTCTGGAATGGCTGTCAGTCTAACAATTCGCTTCTGGCCTGGGGGCGCGACTTTTACAATGGGCACGTTGTCGAGGAACCCCCGCCCATGAATCCTGCATTGCTGAAGAAAACCCTGCGCCTCTTCGCCGAGCTGGCGGTGCTGCTGGCCCTGTTCCTGATCGGTGGCCAGCTGGCCGCCTGGCTGGCCTGGCCGATCCCCGCCGGGGTGATGGGCCTGGCGCTGCTGCTGGTGCTGTTCGCCTGCGGCGTGCTCAAGCCGGCCGCCCTGCAACTGGGCGCCGGCTGGCTGATGGCCGAGATGCTGCTGTTCTTCATTCCGGCGTTGATGAGCCTGCTGGACTACGGCAGTCTGCTGCGCAGCGAAGGCTGGCGCATCCTGCTGGTGATCGCGCTGAGCACGCTGCTGGTGATGGTGGTCACCGCGCTGACCGTGGAACTGGTGTGCCGCTGGAGGCTGCGCCATGAGCCTTGAACCCATGCCGCTGTTCTGGTTGGCGCTGACCCTGGGCGCCTACCTGGGCAGCCGCTGGCTGTACCGGCGCAGCGGGCGCTATCTGCTGTCGCCGCTGATCCTGGTGCCGGCGCTGCTGCTGGCGGTGGCCGTTCCGTTGCACACCGCCTACGCCGAGTACGCCCGTAACACCCACTGGCTGATGGGTGTGCTGGGCCCGGTCACCGTCGCCTTCGCGGTGCCGATCTGGCAGCAACGGGCATTGCTGGCGCGGCATTGGCCGGCGCTGCTGGTGGGCATGCTGGCCGGCAGCGTGGCCTCGATCGGCAGCTCCTGGGCGCTGGCGCATTTGCTGGCGCTGGACGAGGCGGTCAGCCTGTCGCTGCTGCCGCGCTCGATCACCACGCCGTTCGCCATGCCGGTGGCCCAGGACCTGGGCGGCGTGCCGGAACTGACGGCGGTGTTCGTGATGTTCACCGGCGTGCTCGGGGCGATGTTCGGCGGCATCCTGCTGCGTTGGTTGCCACTGCGCACGCCATTGGCGCGGGGCGCGCTGTTCGGCGTCGGCGCCCATGGCGCGGGCGTCAGCCGGGCCCAGGAGGTCGGCCGCGAGGAGGGCTCGGTGGCCGGCCTAGTCATGGTCCTGACCGGGCTGCTCAACCTGCTGGCGGCGCCGCTTCTGATGAAGTTGATCTGACCGTTCGTGCCACTGACTCGCACGGTCATCAGGCTGGCTGCCAAGGCGACTTATCACCTTCGTATAGGCTTCTAGACTGAGCCTCGACATAGAGAGCACATGTATGTGCCGAGGTGACATGCAATGAACGCAGCCTTGCCCTCTTCCGACACTTATCCACCGGGACGACCGTGATGCCACTGGCCGAGATTCCATTGTGCGTCTGGCGCACCCGGAGCCAGGGTTTCACTTTCCGGGGCCAGAGCATCCGCTACTGGACGGCAGGGCAAGGAGAGCCCCTGCTTTTGCTTCACGGTTTCCCCACGGCCAGCTGGGATTGGCACTACCTGTGGGCACCCCTGGCCCAGCGTTTTCGCGTGGTGGCCTGCGACATGCTCGGCTTCGGCGATTCGGCCAAGCCCGCGGACCACGACTACAGCCTGCTCGAGCAGGCCGATCTGCAGCAGGCGTTGCTGGCGCACCTGCACATCGACCAGCCGGTGCACTTGCTGGCTCATGACTACGGTGGCAGCGTCGCCCAGGAACTGCTGGCCAGGCACCATGAGCAGCGGCTCAAGGTGGCCAGTTGCGTGTTCCTCAACAGCGGGCTGTTCCCCGAGAGCTGCCGCGTGCTGCTGGTGCAGAAGCTGCTGCTCAGCCGCCTGGGCTGGCTGGTCGGGCGCTCGTTCGGGCGCGACGACCTGGTGCGCAACGTCACCCAGGTCTACGGCCCCTGCACCCACCCCAGCGAAAGCGCCCTGGACGACTACTGGAGCCTGATCGCCTCCAATCGCGGCCCGCGCATCCTGCACCGGCTCATCAGCTTCCTGCCCGAGCGCAAGGCCCAGCGCGAACGCTGGGTCGCGGCGCTGCAACGCCCGGGCGTGCCGCTGCGCTTCATCAATGGCGCGGTCGATCCGTTGTCCGGCGCGCACATGGTCGAACGCTACCGCGAACTGGTGCCGGAGCCGGACACCGTGGTGCTGCAGGGCATTGGCCATTACCCGCATACCGAGGCGCCGGTGCAGGTGCTGCGCCACTACCTGGCCTTTCGTGAACAACCGATGAGCTATGTGCCGCTGAAGGTCGCCTGGTCCTGACCGGGTGATCATCGCCGGGCGTTATCGGGCGGCATTCGCCACGGTGCGCTTGATTGCCCGGCCCCGGCGGCTGGCGGAGACTGCGTTGCATCCCTTCATTGCCAGGAGCCTTGAGCATGAGCGAACCAGTACGTCTGCAGGATCGAGTGGTGATCGTCACGGGGGCCGGTGGCGGCCTGGGCCGGGCCCATGCGTTGCTGTTCGCCGCGCGCGGCGCGCACGTGGTGGTCAACGACCTGGGCGGGTCGACCCACGGTGAAGGCGCCAACGCCTCGGCGGCCGACCGCGTGGTGGAGGAGATCCGCGCCGCGGGCGGTTCGGCGATCGCCAACCATGACTCGGTCACCGATGGCGCGCGCATTGTCGAGCAGGCCCTGGACACCTACGGCCGGGTCGATGTGCTGGTCAATAACGCCGGCATCCTGCGCGACAAGACCTTCCACAAGATGGAAGACAGCGACTGGGAGCTGGTCTACCGCGTGCATGTCGAGGGCGCCTACAAGGTCACACACGCTGCCTGGCCGCACCTGCGGGCGCAGAACTGGGGGCGGGTGATCTTCACCTCGTCCACATCGGGCATCTATGGCAATTTCGGCCAGGCCAACTACGGCATGGCCAAGCTCGGCCTCTATGGGCTGACCCGCACCCTGGCCATCGAAGGCCGCAAGCACGGCATCCTGGTCAACGCCATCGCCCCGACCGGCGGCACGCGCATGACCGAGGGGCTGATCCCGCCGCAGGTGTTCGAGCGGCTGCAGCCCGAGTTGATCAGCCCGCTGGTGGTGTACCTGGGGAGCGAACAGTGCCAGGACAGCGGCGAGCTGTTCGAGGTGGGCGGCGGCTGGGTCGGCAAGGTGCGCTGGGAGCGCAGCCAGGGCGTGGGGTTCGACCCGCGCGAAGGGTTCACGCCCGAGCAGGTGGCGGACAACTGGGCGCGCATTGGCGACTTCGAGGGCGCCGGGCATCCGCAGGACAGCCTGCAGGCGTTGCAGCAGATGATGGCGAACCTGCAGAAGTATCCGTTGGGTTGAACAATGCCGGGGCCGCGCTGCGGCCCTTTCGCCGGTCTTGCGAATCCTGCACAAATAAAAAAGGCCGCTGCAATCGCAGCGGCCAATCGAGACGTTAGATCAAGGAGCTTCAAAATCAACGTCGGTGAACCTGGGCGGGCCCGAAAGGCAGGGGGGAGAGCCCTTCGTGCCGGCCAGTGAGATCAGAATAAGCGCTTGATCCCGTGGGAAAAATAGCGGCTTATGACATTCACCTTTACGTTTCGGGTAAAAGTGCCAGGCGGACTATAGCCAGCCTGCGTGGTGAAAATCCGTAATGCTTTGTAAGCCCTTTCACTGATCCGCGCCGTATCCCATCCGCCAGCTGGTGGCCTGGGTGGCGGCTAGCAGGCGCCGGGCGGCCGGGCCGTGCTCGTCGGCATGGAAGATCGAGGTCGGCCCGACCACGGTCATCACCGCGGCGACCTGACCCATGGCGTTGAACACCGGCGCGGACAGCGCATCCACCCCCGGCATCAGCAACCCGTGCACATGGTGCAGGCCGCGCTGGCGGATCTGCTCCAGCAGGGGCGCATAGTCGCTCGCCTTCTGGCCCAGCGTGGCCAGTTCCTGGTCGCGCAGCTCCAGGGTCTCCCGCTCGGGCAGATGCGCCGCGAACACCAGCCCGGTGGACGAACTCAGCAATGGCAGCACCGAGCCGATCTGGGTCACCACCGTCACCGCCCGCACCGCCGGCTCGATGCTCACCACGGTCGCGCCTTGGTTGCCCCACACGGCGATGAAGCAGCTTTCGTTGAGCTCGTCGCGCAGCTGCGACAGCGGCAGCGCCGCCACCTTCAGCACATCGATGCTGCCCAGTGCCGCCATACCCACCCGCAACGCCTCGCGCCCGAGCCCATAGTGGTTGGTGGCCGGGTCCTGTTCGGCGAAGCCGCTGGCGATCAGCGCCTGCAGGTAGCGGTGCACCTTGCTCGCCGGCATGTCCACGTGCTCGGCCAGGCGCGACAACGAGGTGGAGGGGGAGAGTTCGGCCAGGGCCTTGAGGATGTCGGTGCCGACTTCCGCCGAGCGGACCTTCTGTTTGCCGTTGTCGGCGCTGCTGCTGGCTTTGGCCATGGGGGACTTCTATGCGGAATTCTTGGGGTGGCGCCTTTATAGCTTGACGCCTGCGCGCGGGCAAATTACGTTATTCGTAATCTGATTACGATAAAAACAATGCAGACGCGCTGCCGCCCCTGGTGCCGGTTTCAGGATCGGGCCCGCAGCCAGCTGCCCGCAACGGCTCCCAGCAGCCCGGAGGCACCGATGACCCGCGACACTTCCCCTGAACTCGAGTACCTGAGCGGCTTCGGCAACGAATTCGCCAGCGAAGCCTTGCCCGGCGCCCTGCCGGTCGGGCAGAACTCGCCGCAGAAAGCCCCCTACGGGCTATACGCCGAGCTGCTGTCGGGCACCGCCTTCACCATGACCCGCAGCGAACTGCGCCGTACCTGGCTGTACCGCATCCGCCCGTCGGCGCTGCACCCGCGTTTCGAGCGCCTGGAGCGCCAGCCGCTGTCCGGCGCGCTGGGAGCCATCAACCCCAATCGCCTGCGCTGGAGCCCCCAGCCGATCCCGTCCGAGCCGACCGACTTCATCGATGGCTGGCTGCCGATGGTGGCCAACTCGGCATCGGAAAAGCCGGCCGGGGTGAGCGTCTACATCTACCGCGCCAACCGTTCCATGGAGCGGGTGTTCTTCAATGCCGACGGCGAGCTGCTGCTGGTGCCGGAACAAGGTCGCCTGCGCATCGCCACCGAGCTGGGCGTGCTCGAAGTCGGGCCGCTGGAGATCGCGGTGATCCCGCGGGGCATGAAGTTCCGGGTCGAATTGCTCGATGCCCAGGCCCGTGGCTATATCGCCGAGAACCACGGCGCGCCGCTGCGCATCCCGGACCTCGGCCCGATCGGCAGCAACGGCCTGGCCAACCCGCGTGACTTCCTCACCCCGGTCGCCCATTACGAAGAGAGCAACGGCCCGGTGCAGCTGGTGCAGAAGTTCCTCGGTGAACACTGGGCCTGCGAGCTGCAGCATTCGCCGCTGGACGTGGTTGCCTGGCACGGCAGCAACGTGCCGTACAAGTACGACCTGCGCCGCTTCAACACCATCGGCACGGTCAGTTTCGACCACCCCGACCCGTCGATCTTCACCGTGCTGACCTCGCCCACCAGCGTGCACGGCATGGCCAACATGGACTTCGTGATCTTCCCGCCGCGCTGGATGGTGGCCGAGAACACCTTCCGTCCGCCATGGTTCCACCGCAACCTGATGAACGAGTTCATGGGCCTGATCCAGGGCGCCTACGACGCCAAGGCCGAAGGCTTCCTGCCCGGCGGCGCCTCGCTGCATGGGGTGATGAGCGCCCACGGCCCGGACGCCGAGACCTGCGACAAGGCCATCTCGGTGGACCTGGCGCCGCACAAGATCGACAACACCATGGCCTTCATGTTCGAGACCAGCCAGGTGCTGCGTCCGAGCCGCCAGGCCCTCGAAAGCCCGCAATTGCAGGCCGACTACGATAGTTGCTGGGCCACCTTGCCGAGCACCTTCAACCCGAACCGGAGATAACCGATGAACCACACCGCCATTGCCCGCAGCTGGGTCGAGCACGCCAACGGGCACCGCGACTTCCCGCTGCAGAACCTGCCCCTGGGCATCTTCAGCCGCCCAGGGCAGGCGCCACGTTGCGGCGTGGCCATCGGCGACGCGATCCTCGACCTCGAGGCCGTGCTGGCCGCCGGCCTGTTCGACGGCGCGGCCAAGGCCGCCGTCGAGGCCACCGTCGGCGGCGCGCTGAACGCCTTCTTCGCCCTGGGCCGTACGGCCCGCGTGGCCCTGCGCGAGCGCCTGCTGGCACTGCTGGACGAGGGCAGCGAGCACCAGGCTGCGCTGAAGGCCGCGCTGTACCCGGCCAGCAAATGCCAACTGCACCTGCCGGCGAAGATCGGTGACTACACCGACTTCTACGTCGGCATCGAGCATGCCAAGAACGTCGGCAAGCTGTTCCGCCCGGACAACCCGCTGCTGCCCAACTACAAGCATGTGCCGATCGGCTACCACGGCCGCGCCTCGACCATCCGTGCCTCCGGTGCCGATGTGCGCCGCCCCAAGGGCCAGACCCTGCCGGCGGGCCAGACCGAGCCGAGTTTCGGCCCTTGCGCGCGCCTGGACTACGAGCTGGAGCTGGGTATCTGGATCGGCCAGGGCAACGACATGGGCCAGCCGATCCCGGTGGGCGATGCCGCCGAGCACGTGGCCGGCTTCTGCCTGCTCAACGACTGGTCGGCGCGGGACATCCAGGCCTGGGAATATCAGCCGCTGGGCCCGTTCCTGTCCAAGAGCTTCATCACCACGGTGTCGCCGTGGGTGGTTACCGCCGAGGCACTGGAACCGTTCCGCTGCGCCCAGCCGGCCCGTCCGGAGGGTGACCCGCAGCCGCTGTCGTACCTGCTGGACAAGCGCGACCAGGCTGCCGGCGCCTTCGACATCGAGCTGGAAGTGCTGCTGCTGACCGAGCGCATGCGCGAGCAGAACCTGCCGGCGCATCGCCTGACCCTGAGCAGCACCCGCAGCATGTACTGGACCGTGGCGCAGATGGTTGCCCACCACAGCGTCAACGGCTGCCAGCTGCAACCGGGCGACCTGTTCGGTTCGGGTACCCTGTCGGGCGCCGCGCCGGGGTCGTTCGGCAGCCTGCTGGAGATCACCGAGGGCGGCAAGCACCCGGTGGAACTGGCCAGCGGCGAGGTGCGCAAGTTCCTCGAGGACGGCGACGAGATCATCCTGCGCGCCCGTTGCGTGCGCGAGGGCGTGGCCAGCATCGGCTTCGGCGAGTGCCGCGGCACCATCGTCGCGGCCAACTGAGGGGGCAGGGCGATGGAACTGTTCACCTACTACCGCTCCACCTCGTCGTATCGGGTGCGCATCGCCCTGGCGCTCAAGGGCCTGGACTACCAGGCCCTGCCTGTGAACCTGCTCAAGGGCGAACAGCGCGGCGCGGACTATCTGGCGCTCAACCCCCAGGGCCGGGTGCCGGCCCTGCGCCTGGAGAGCGGCGAGCTGCTGGTGCAGTCGCCGGCGATCATCGAGTACCTGGAGGAAGCCTTCCCCGAAACGCCACTGTTGCCCCGTGCGCCCGAAGCCCGGGCCAGGGTGCGCGGCGTGGCGGCGATCATCGGCTGCGATGTCCATCCGTTGCACAACGTCAGCGTGCTCAACCAGCTGCGTCAGTTGGGGCACGACGAGGCCCAGGTCAACCAGTGGATCGGCCACTGGATCAGCCAGGGGCTGGCGGCGGTGGAGCAACTGATCGGCGATGACGGCTTCTGCTTCGGGGCGACGCCGGGCGTGGCCGACGTCTACCTGATCCCGCAGCTGTACGCGGCCGAGCGCTTCAACATCGACCTCGGCGGCTACCCGCGCATTCGCCGGGTGGCCGCCCTGGCCGAGCAGCACCCGGCCTTCCACCAGGCCCACCCGGCGAGGCAGCCCGACACGCCCGACTGATCGCCACCGCCCGCACCTGCACTCATAACAACAAAAGACAGGGACCTTGCGATGCACAACCAGATAGCCAGCTTTCGCGCGGCGCTCGACGCGCGCCCGGTGTCACCCTACCAGTGGCGCCTGCTGCTGCTGTTGATCCTGCTGTTGGTCACCGATGGTTATGACGCCCAGGTGCTGGGCTATGTGATCCCCGCGCTGGCCCAGGACTGGGGGCTGGAGAAGGCCGCCTTCGGGCCGGTGTTCAGCGCCAACCTGCTGGGCCTGACGGTCGGCTCGCTGGCGGTGACGCCACTGGCCGACCGCTTCGGCGTGCGCCGGGTGCTGCTGTGCTGCGTGCTGCTGTACGCCAGCCTGACGGTGCTGATGGTGTTCGCCTCTTCCCTCGACAGCCTGATGCTGGCGCGCTTTCTCTGCGGCATCGGCATGGGCGGCGCCATGCCCAGCGCCATGGCGCTGATGGCCGACTATGCGCCGCCTCGGCTGCGTACCCTGATGGTCACCCTGGCGGCCTGCGGATTCTCCCTGGGCGGCGCGGCGGGCGGCTTCGTCGCCGCGGGCTTCATCGATCATCACGGTTGGCAGGCAGTGTTCCTCGCCGGCGGCGTGGCGCCCTTGCTGCTGTTTCCGTTTCTGATGCTGTTCCTGCCCGAGTCGCTGCCGCGCCTGCTGCGCGACGCCCCGCCCTATGCGCGGTTGCAGCGGGTGACTGCCCGGCTGTTGCCCGGTTGGCAGATACCAGCGGCGCGGATCGCCAGCGACGAGCCGGCGGACAGCAAGCTCACCATGGTGGCGCTGTTCCGCGACGGTTTCGCCCGCCCGACCCTGCTGCTGTGGAGCACCTTCTTCGTCAGCCTGATCCTGCTGTACTTCATGATCAGCTGGCTGCCGTCGCTGCTGCAGGAAAGCGGGCTGGCGCTGAACCAGGCCAACCTGGTCACCTCGCTGTTCCTGTTCGCCGGCACCTTCGGTGCCGTATGCCTGGCCTGGTGCGCCGACCGCATGGCCAACAAGGCCTATCTGCTGGCCGCCGTGCTGCTGGGGGCAGCGCTGTTCAGCGTGCTGGTCGGCCTGAACCATGATGACCCGCGCTGGCTGGTGCCCAGTGTGTTCGCCGCCGGCTTCTGCATCATCGGTGGCCAGCTGACGCTCAATGCCTTCGTCAGCAACTTCTACCCGGCCCAGGTGCGCGCCACCGGCACCGGCTGGGCCCTGGGCGTCGGGCGCTTCGGCTCGATCCTCGGGCCGCTGCTGGGCAGCCTGCTGCTGACGTTGCACATGCCAGTGGAGCAGATCTTCTTCTTCTGTGCCGTCCCGGCCGTGCTGGGAGCGTTGTTGATCAGCCGGGTGCGGGCGCCGCGGCCGCGTGAGCCGAAGGTCGCGGGCGAGGTCTTAATGGATTGAGCGCTTGGCGCTGGGCAGCTGGCCGAGGCGCTCGCTGAGTTTCAGGCGTTGCAGCGGGTCGTCAGTGAGCAACAGGGCGTGCTCCAGGTCGAAGCGTTCGGCCTGGGGGCAGTCCAGGTGCTGGTAAAGCGTGGCGCGGGCCAGGTAATCGCTGACCTGCACCGGGCCCAGTTGCATGACCCGTTCGGCATCGATCAGGGCGGCCAGGTTGTTGTCGTTGCTGGTATGCAGCTGGCGCAGGTTACGCGACAGGCGCTGGAGCATCTGCCTCGGCGAAGCGCCGCGCAGGTGCTCGGCGGTCAGCGGCAACTGCGGGCCGTACTGGCGGGCGAGCAGTTCGCGGCAGTCGTTGGGGTAGAGGCGCCGGCCACCACAGGGGTCGAGCAGGTGATCGGCGCCGGGTACGCGCAGCAGGAAATGGCCGGGGAAGTTGACGCCCTCCAGCGGGATCGACAGGCGGCGGGCCAGTTCCAGGGCGAGGATGGCCAACAGCAACGGCTGGCCGCGGCGGCGCTGCAGCACCTTGTCCATCAGGGCCGCCTGCGGTCGCAACGGGTGGTATTCGTCCTGCTGGAAGCCCAGGGCGTTGAGCTGGCGTAGCAAGGGCTGGGCCAGCTCGTTGAGCGGCAGCATCGGCAGGCTGGTGCTGACGTCGCGTTGCAGTTCGTGCAGTCGGGCCAGGCCGGCTGCGGGCTCGACACTGGCGTCATGCTCGGCGGCAATCCACAGGGCAGCTTCCAGCAGGGCGACCGGCTCGCGTTCCAGGCAGGCCAGGCAGGCTTGGCGTGGGTTCATGGGACCTCTCCATCACGCTTAACTTGTAGCCCTGGCGCGGCTTTTCGTCCAGTGGTCCGTCCGTGCGGTGTCCGGCCTCGACCTGTTTATACTGGTAGGAGCACCTCTTTGGGGAGCCCGTCTATGTTCGAGCTCATGCAAAGCACCCGCGCCCAGTCACTGCACCTGTTCATCGACCCGCCCACGGGCCTGAAGGCCGTGGTGGTGATTCACAGCGAACAACTGGGGCCGGCCATGGGCGGCTGCCGCTACCTGCCCTATGCCGACGACGAGAGCGCCATGGCCGACGCCATCCGCCTGGCCCAGGGCATGAGCTACAAGGCGGCCCTGGCCGGGCTGCCGATGGGCGGTGGCAAGGCGGTGATCGTGCGCAATCCGCACGTGGAAAACCGCGCGGCGCTGTTCGAGGCCTTCGGCCGCTTCGTCGACAGCCTCCAGGGGCGTTTCATCACGGCGGTGGACAGCGGCACCTCGACCCTCGACATGGACTGTATTGCCCAGTCCACTCCCTACGTGACCAGCACCACGGCCTCGGGCGACCCGTCGCCCCATGCGGCCATGGGTGTGTTCGCCGGCATTCGCGCCACCTCCATGGCCCGCCTGGGCAGCGACAACCTGGAGGGGCTGCGGGTGGCGGTGCAGGGCCTGGGCAATGTGGGCTACGCCCTGGCCGAGCAACTGCATGCGGCGGGCGCCGAGTTGCTGGTCAGCGACCTGGACCCGGGCAAAGTGCGCCTGGCGGTGGAGCAGTTCAGTGCCCATCCGGTGGCCCATGAGGCCTTGATCAGCACCCCGTGCGACATCTTCGCCCCCTGTGGCGTGGGGCCGGTGCTCAACGGGCAGAGCGTGATGCAACTGCGCTGTGCGGCGGTGGCGGGGTCGGCGAACAACCAGCTGACCACGTTGCAGGTGGCCGACCAGTTGGAGAGCCGGGGGATCCTGTACGCGCCGGACTACGTGATCAATGCGGGCGGGTTGATCTATGTGGCGTTGACCCACCGGGGGGAAACCGTGGGTAGCATCACCGCGCACCTGGCGCGAATTCCCACGCGGCTGACCGAGGTGTTCGCCCATGCCCAGGCAGAGAAACGGTCGCCGGCGCGGGTGGCGCAAATGTTGGCGGAGCGCTTGCTGTATGGCTGAGGGCCTGGGCGCGGGGCTTGCCCCGCGATGCGGTCATTCGGCCGCGCCACCTTCGAGCAGCTCTGCCAGCGCATCCGGCTGGCTCTTGAACGCCCGGGCGAACACATCGCGGTTCTTGGCCATGTAGATACCGGCTTCCTCGACCTGCTGTTCGCTCAGCGACGGCACGGCCTTTTGCAGCACCTCGGCCAGGCGCTCGGCCAGTTCGAGCATCTTGTCGTGACGGTCTGCTTCGGCCTTATCCATGAACAAGCGCTCCGGGTCGCGGCTGCTGCGGTACACCACTTCGACGGCCATTCATCACCTCTGTGCCTTTTTGCTGGTTGGGTTGCGGGTAACTGTATTTTTATACAGTACATCGCTCGACCATCATCCTGCAACCGCAATGATGGCCCGGCAAACTGAAAATCAGCGTAGCCCACAGGTGCCCTGCGGCAATCGGCCGCCTTCCAAGACAGGGGCAGTGGCCCTTTAACTGCATGGCACAAGACCTTCAGCCGTATCTAGGAATCGAACATCGTGAACATCAAATGGGCAGAAAGACTGCGCAAAGGCCTGCACGGCTCCGCCGACTCGCTGGGCAACCTGTGCGTGGAAGCCTTCCACTACCTGGCGCTGTTCGGCATCGGCGCGATCACCGCCTATGCGGCGGTGGCGACCTTCATGGACATGCTGGGCAAGGGCGGGGTCAGCGTCGATGACATCCTGCTGCTGTTCATCTACCTGGAGCTGGGGGCGATGGTGGGGATCTACTTCAAGACCAACCACATGCCAATCCGCTTCCTGCTCTATGTGGCGATCACTGCATTGACCCGCCTGCTGATCGGCGATGTCTCGCACCACAAGGCGCCGGATGTCGGGCTGCTGTACGTGTGCGGGGGCATCCTGCTGCTGGCATTCGCCATCCTGGTGGTGCGCTACGCCTCGTACCGTTACCCGTCGACCAAGGCGCTGGATGCCAGCGGCAAGGAAGTGGACGAGGGCAAGTAGCGCTTAGTTGGCACTGCCGGTGGCAGGAAAGCGCTGCTCGCCGTGCCAGGTGCGGGTCAGGGCCGCCAGCACTTCCAGTGGGTTCTGCCCCAGCTCGATGGCCAGGCCCAGGCGGATGCTGTCGATGACCCGCTGCAGGCGCACTGGGTCGTTGCGCTGGGCCTGGCTGATCAGGCGCCTGGCGACCACGCCGCTGTCGTCGGACAGGGTCAGCATGATGCTGCCGTCCAGGCGCTCGATGCTCAGGTTGACCCGGTACTCGGGGGCGAAGGCGGCGCTGATCTGATCGAAAGGGTTGTTCATGGTCGGGGTCTGCAGTGAATGACTGCAGGGGTTGACCGGAGGCGGCCGGGGTTGGTTCAGGCCCGCTGATCGGCCAACAATGAAAACGCCCGGCGCAAGGCCGGGCGTGCTTGTCTGAACCCTTGTCGGTCAGGCGTCTGGATCGCTCAGTTCCAGGGCGCCGCGCTTGCTGCGCAACTTGCCATAGAAGTGTTCCAGCGCGTGGTTAAGCTTGCTGGCGGCGCCATCGACGGCATGTTCCAGCGAAGTGGCGGTGTGGGTCACGGAGATCGGCTGGTGGCCTTTCGGGCGAGCCTCCATCTGGCAGCGTTTGTCGTGGGGACCGGGCTTGGCGCCGTTTTCGTCACGCAGGTGGACTTCAATGCGGGTGAGGTCGTCCTCGTAACGTTCGAGGCTGCTTTGCAGGGTACTGCGGACCCATTGGTCGAGACGGATGTTGCCTTCGATGTGGTTGCTGCTGTTGACCTGGATTTGCATGATTCAATCCTTATTCAGCTTGCTCGCGAGAGGCGTGCCTAGGCCACTGAGGGCGTTGGGTTTTCTGCGCCTCTTGACTCTAAAGTCAGGCAACCGACGGACGAATTCAAGCCCTTTTGCAAAATAAATTTCCTGTTGCAAATCGGTCCGCCCACAGCGATACCTGCCGATCACTGCAATCAATGATGCTGTGACACGCACTTGGCGGCCCCTAAGCTCGGGCGCATCCATTTCATCCCTCGGGAGCGCCGCATGTCCAGCAACCCTCTGTTCCAGCCCTTCACCCTCGGCTCCCTCGACCTGCCGACCCGCGTGGTCATGGCGCCGATGACCCGTACCTTCTGCCCCGGCGGCGTGCCCCACGACGGCGTGATCGAGTACTACCGCCGCCGCGCCGCCGCCGGTGTCGGCCTGATCATCACCGAGGGCACCACGGTCGCGCACAAGGCCGCCAACGGCTACCCCAACGTACCCCGTTTTCACGGTGAGGATGCCCTGGCCGGCTGGAAGCGCGTGGTCGAGGCCGTGCACGCCGAGGGCGGGCGCATCGTGCCGCAGCTGTGGCATGTGGGCAGTGTGCGGCGCCTGGGCACCGAGCCGGACGCCGCGGTCCCGGGCTATGGCCCGAGCGGCAAGGAAAAGGACGGCCAGGTGCAGGTCCACGGCATGAGTCGGGAGGATATCCGCGAGGTGATCGCCGCCTTCGCCCAGGCGGCGCGCGATGCCCAGGCCATCGGCATGGACGGCGTGGAGATCCACGGCGCCCACGGCTACCTGATCGACCAGTTCTTCTGGGAAGCCAGCAACCGTCGCGATGACGAATATGGCGGTGACCTGGCCGGGCGCTCGCGCTTCGCCATCGAACTGATCCAGGCCGTGCGCGCGGCCGTCGGCCCGGACTTCCCGATCATCCTGCGTTTCTCGCAATGGAAGCAGCAGGACTACAGCGCGCGCCTGGTGGATACCCCCGAGGCCCTGGCGGCGTTCCTCAAGCCCCTGTCCGAGGCGGGCGTGGATATCTTCCACTGCTCCACCCGGCGCTTCTGGGAGCCGGAGTTCGAGGGCAGCGAACTGAACCTCGCCGGCTGGACCCGCCAGCTCACCGGCAAGCCGACCATCACCGTGGGCAGTGTCGGCCTGGATGGCGAGTTCCTGCAGTTCATGGTCGCCACCGACAAGGTGGCCAAGCCCGCCAGCCTCGAAGGGTTGCTGCGCCGCTTGCACAACCAGGAGTTCGACCTGGTGGCCGTGGGACGCGCTTTGCTGGTGGATGCCGAATGGGCGCGCAAAGTGCGGGAAGGGCGTGAAGACGATGTGCTGCCGTTCAGCCGTGAGGCGCTGACGACCCTGGCTTGATCACCAGTGGCGGGGTCTGTTCGCGGGCGGCCTGCGGCTGGCGGCAGGCGCCGTACAGGTAGCCCTCGAACTGCTCGACGATCGCCGGCCAGCCCTGACGGCTGGCGTGCTGGCGGGCGTTCAAGCGCACCCGGCGCAGGGTTTCGCCTTCCTCCAGCAACCAGCAGGCGGCGTCGATGAACGCTGCCTGGTCCCCCGGCATGGCCAAGGCGCCACTGTGGCCGTGGCGGATATGCTGGGCGGCGGCGGCTTCGTCGTAGGCGACCACGGCCAGTCCCGAGGCGAGCGCTTCGAGCACGACGTTGCCGAAGGTTTCGGTCAGGCTTGGGAACAGGAAAAGGTCGCCGCTGGCGTAGTGCTCGGCCAGTACCTCGCCGCGCTGCGCGCCACAGAACACGGCATCGGGCAGTTGCTGTTCGAGTTGTCCACGCAGCGGGCCATCACCGACGATCACCAGGCGCAGGCGCCGCTGCGGATAGGCCTTGCCCAGGGCCTCCATGCAAGGACGCAGCAGGGCCAGGTTCTTCTCCGCGGCCAGGCGCCCGACGTGTAGCACGGCAATATCGTCCACACCCAGCCCCCACTGCTCGCGCAGGGCCTGGCTGCGGCGTGCCGGTGTGAACAGGCTGGCATCGACCCCGCGGGCCATCAGGCCGAGCCGTTCGAAGCCGCGGCGCTCCAGCTCCAGGCGCTGGCTGACGCTGGGCACCAGGGTGATGGCGGTGCGCCGATGGAACCAGCGCAGGTAGTGGGTGAGCATCCGCGACAGCAGGCCCAGGCCATACTGCCCCGAATATTGCGGGAAGTTGGTGTGAAAGCCGCTGACCACCGCCACGCCCAGGCGTCGTGCGGCGCGCAGGGCGCTCAGGCCCAGCGGGCCTTCGGTGGCGATGTACAGCACATCCGGGCGCTGCCTGCGCCAGCGACGCCACAGCTTGTGCATCGACACCTCGCCCCATTGCAGGCCTGGGTAGCCCGGCAATGGCCAACCTCGGCACAACAGCAGGGTCTCGTCGTTGCCGGCCCCGTTGTCGGTGGCCTGGCGCGGGCGGATCAGTTCCACCTGGTGGCCGCGCCGGCGCAGCCCTTCGCTGAGGCGTCCAAGGGTGTTGGCCACGCCATTGATCTCGGGTGGGAAGGTTTCGCTGACCAGGGTAATACGCAGGGACGGTGTGCTCATGGGAAAAAGTCTGGGCCGCCCCCGTTTCGGGCATGTGACGCCTTTGTGACGGGTACGTGACGCCTGATTTCCGGCACTTGCATCCGTTTGAATATTTCCTTGCAAGGCACTCAAGAACCCTCGCCACGCAGCCGATGCAGAGGCATTCGACTCTATGAATTCGCTCCGGGAGAGCGGCCATGTTCAACAGCAAATTGAAGAAAGAAATCCAGCAACTGCGCGAAGAGCTGATGTCCATCGAGCAGGTCAAGAACAGCCTCGACAGCGAAATGCTGGTGCTCCAGCTCGATCCCCAGGGGCGCATCGAGTCGGTCAACGGCAACTTTGAGGCCGAGATGGGCTATCGCGCCGAGCAACTGATCGGGCGCAACATCGAGGAGATCGTGCCCGCGCATGTGAAGAAGCTCGATTTCTACCAGCGCATGAAGCAGGCCATCACCCGTGGCGAGCACCTCAACGGTGCCTTCCGTCTGCTGCGCGGCAACGGTGACGAGGCGTGGCTGCGTTCGATCCTGCAGCCGGTCAAGAACAGCGAAGGGCGCATCAAGTACTTCTCCCTGCACTCCAGCGACCTGACCCGCACCATCGAGACCTCCCGCGAGCACGAGAGCCTGATCAAGGCGCTGATGCGCTCCACCGCGGTAATCGAGTTCAACCTCGAAGGCCAGGTACTGACTGCCAACGACCGCTTCCTGCAGACCATGGGCTACAGCCTGGAGCAGGTGCGCGGCAAGCCGCACCGTATGTTCTGCGAGCCGGAAGAAGCCAACTCGCCTGGCTACCAGGAGTTCTGGAACCGCCTGCGCCGCGGCGAGTTCGTCGCCGAGCGCTTCAAGCGTATTGATTCCCATGGCCGGGTGGTCTGGTTGGAGGCTACGTACAACCCGATCATCGACGCCCACGACGTGCTCTACAAAGTGGTCAAGTTCGCCACCGTGATCACCGACCAGGTCAACCAGGAACTGGCCGTGGCCCAGGCCGCCGACATTGCCTACACCACCTCGCTGGAGACCGACGACAGCGCGCGCAAGGCCACCGACGTGGTGACCCAGACCGTCGAGGTGATGCGCGGCCTGGAAGGTTCGATGCAGGACGCCGCCGATGGCATCCAGGCGTTGGACAAGCAGTCAAAGGTGATCGGCGCGATCATCAAGACCATCAGCGACATCGCCGGTCAGACCAACCTGCTGGCGCTCAACGCCGCCATCGAAGCCGCCCGCGCCGGCGAGCAGGGGCGCGGCTTCGCCGTGGTCGCCGATGAAGTACGTCAGTTGGCCTCGCGCACCAGCAGCGCCACCGAGGAGATCGCCAAGGTGGTGCAGCAGAACGAACAGCTGGCCCAGGCCGCGGTGGACATCATCGACACCAGCAAGCGCCAGGCCGAGCAGGGCCTGGCCCTGGCCGCCGATACCGGCGGGGTGATCGTCGAGATCCAGGAAGGGGCGAAGAAGGTGGTGGATGCGGTGGGGCAGTTTTCCAGCCAGTTGAACCACTGACCGGACTTAAGCCATCGCGGGGCAAGCCCGCTCCCACGCATTGCGCGTGGGAGCGGGCTTGCCCCGCGATGGCTTCATTCAGGTACGCTCACGCACCCAGAACAGCGTCGCCCCGGCCACCGCCGCCGGCATCATCAGCACGTTGACCCCCGGAATCATCAGCGCAAGATAAGTGATCCCGCCAAACCCCATCGATTGCCAGCGCTTCTGCCGCAGCCAGGCGAGCATGTCCTGCCAGCTCATCTTGTTGTTGTCCGCCGGGTAGTCGATGTACTGGATCGCCATCATCCAGATCCCGAACACCAGCCACAGTGGCGCGGCGATCACGTTCACCACCGGGATGAACGAGAGGATGAACAGGCCGATGGCCCGAGGCAGGAAGTAGCCCAGCTTGCGCATCTCACGGCTGAGGGTGCGTGGCACCATGGCCACCAGCTCGGCCCAGCTGAAGGGCGGGAAGTTGTCCTGGCCGCGCACCACCACCTCGACCTTTTCCGCCAGGAAGCCGTTGAACGGCGCGGCGATGACGTTGGCCAGCAGCGTGAAGGTGAAGAACACCATCAACAGCACCAGGGCAACGAACAGCGGCCACAGGATGTAGGTGAGAAAGCCCAGCCAGTCGGGCAGGGTGGGCATCAGCGCATCGACCCACAGGCTGAACTGATGGCCGGCGAAATAGATCAGGCCGCCGAACAGCAGCAGGTTGACCGCCAGGGGCAGCAGCACGAACAGGCGCAGGCTCGGGCTCAGGACCAGTTTCAGGCCTTCGCGCAGGTACTGGGGGCCGGACAGGACGGGGGCTTGCATCGGAATGCTCCGCTTGAGGAAAACGCGCTGACCTTACCGAGTTTGGCGCGCGGACGAAAGGCACCGCGCCTCTGGGAAACGGTGTGTAACAAAGCACTGGGACAATGGCTGCCGGATAGAGACTGTCTATAAGGTGGATTGTCGAAGGATATTTCCTTAATCTCTGCGGCCTCGCTACAGTGCGCTCAAACTTTTTCGGTTTTGGACCAACGCGTTGTAGCCTTCCCCAAGTGCTGCGTGGGTCCCTTTTAATTCCAGCTGGCGCAACCGGCACCTAGATGCCCCGTGCGGCCCGCTCGACAGGAGTTCGACATGTCTGAAGTACGTCATTCGCGCGTCATCATTCTCGGTTCCGGCCCTGCCGGTTACAGCGCCGCGGTGTACGCCGCCCGTGCCAACCTCAAGCCGCTGCTGATCACCGGCATGCAGGCCGGCGGCCAGCTGACTACCACCACCGAAGTCGACAACTGGCCGGGCGACCCCCACGGCCTGACCGGCCCGGCCCTGATGCAACGCATGCAGGAGCACGCCGAGCGCTTCGAGACCGAGATCGTCTTCGATCACATCAACGCCGTCGACCTGGCCAACAAGCCGTTTACCCTGCGCGGTGACAGCGGCACCTACACCTGCGACGCGCTGATCGTCGCCACCGGCGCCAGCGCCCGCTACCTGGGCCTGCCGTCGGAAGAAACCTTCATGGGCAAGGGTGTGTCGGCCTGCGCCACCTGCGACGGTTTCTTCTACCGCAACAAGCCGGTCGCCGTGGTCGGTGGCGGCAACACCGCCGTGGAAGAAGCTCTTTACCTGGCCAACATCGCCAGCAAGGTGACCCTGGTGCACCGCCGCGACACCTTCCGCGCCGAGAAGATCCTGATCGACAAGCTGCACGCCCGTGTCGCCGAAGGTAAGATCGAGCTCAAGCTCAATGCCACCCTGGATGAAGTGCTGGGTGACAACATGGGCGTGACCGGTGCGCGCCTGAAGAACAACGACGGCAGCTTCGACGAAATCAAGGTCGACGGCGTGTTCATCGCCATCGGCCACACCCCGAACACCTCGCTGTTCGAAGGCCAGCTGACCCTGAAGGACGGCTACCTGGTGGTCCACGGTGGCCGTGAAGGCAACGCCACCGCCACCAATGTCGAGGGCGTGTTCGCCGCTGGCGACGTGGCCGACCACGTCTACCGCCAGGCCATCACCTCGGCCGGTGCCGGCTGCATGGCGGCCCTGGACGTCGAGCGTTACCTGGACGGCCTGGCCAACGCCGCGCACTGATCCAGCCTTTGCGGGCCAGCCCCGCGATAAAAAAACCGGCCATCTGGCCGGTTTTTTTGTACTCGCGTTTCAGCTCACAGGCTCAAGCGCATCGACAGGTCCACCGCCTTCACGTCCTTGGTCATCGCGCCGATCGAGATGTAGTCCACCCCCGTCTCGGCAATCACCCGCAGGGTGGTCTCGTTGACGCCGCCGCTGGCCTCCAGCTTGGCCTTGCCGGCGGTGATGCTTACCGCTTCGCGCATCTCATCCAGGGTCAGTTCGTCGAGCATGACGATATCGGCCCCCGCCGCCAGCGCCTGACGCAGTTCGTCCAGGCTTTCCACCTCGATTTCCACCGGTTTGCCCGGGGCGATGCGATGCGCCGCAGCCACGGCTTCGGCCACGCCACCGCTGGCGGCGATATGGTTTTCCTTGATCAGGAAGGCGTCGTACAGGCCGATGCGGTGGTTGTGGCAGCCGCCGCAGGTGACCGCGTACTTCTGCGCCAGGCGCAGGCCGGGCAGGGTCTTGCGGGTGTCGAGCAGCCGCACCTGGGTGCCTTCCACCAGGTCGGCCAGGAAGCGCGCGCGGGTGGCCACGCCCGAAAGCATCTGCAGGAAGTTCAGCGCCGTGCGCTCGCCGCTGAGCAGCGAGCGCGCCGGGCCTTCGAGGTGGAACAGCACCTGGTTGGCCGTGGCCCGCTCGCCGTCGGCCACCTGCCAGTGCACCGCCACCCGTGGGTCGAGCTGGCGGAACACCGTATCGACCCAGGCGGTGCCGGCGATCACGCAGTCCTCGCGGGTGATGATGGTCGCCTTGGCCAGGCGCTCGGCCGGGATCAGCTGGGCGGTGATGTCGCCGCTGCCGATGTCCTCGAGCAGCGCGCGGCGCACGTTGGCTTCGATTTCGGCGGTCAGGTCGGCGAGGCGTAGGTTCGGCATGGTCGGCTCCACAAGCTAGGTGCCGCGATTATAGGGCAGGGGGGCGGCGTGTACAGCTGCCGGGCAGATGACCTTTGGTCAGGCGGTTTGAGCATTCCTGCGAACGCACTGTCAGTTGAGGCGCACGAATGGGGTGCTGGCAGCTGTCGGTGTTTTCACCGATAATGGCGACCAGTATTTGGCGTCATAGCTTTGACGATCCCCTTTCAGTCGAACAACGCAACATCCAGCAAGGAGTTCGGGATGCATGATGAAGGCAAGGTGGTGCCCCTGGCGGCCGCCATCGACCGGGGTGCGCGCGCGCCCTCGCCATGCCTTCCCGTGCTGCTCCTGCAGGTGCGCGACAAGGCCGCCCTGCAATTGCGCCAGGGATTGCAGGCGTTGTTCGACAATGCCGATGACACCCTGTTTGAAATGGCCGACAAGGCCAGCGGCCGCCTCGACCAGAACCTGTATTTCGAAGCCATGCGCGACTTGCGCCTCAAGCGCAAGAGCATTGAGCGGGGCTTCCTCGACACGTTCTACGAGGCCTTCGCCCGCATCGGCCAGGGCGACGGGCTCGAGTCCCTGGTCAGGGCGCAGACGCAGGACAAGCCGTCACTGGAGCGCTCGGTGGCCGTGCAGGCCATGGTCGACCGGGTGCTCTCCCGCGACGGCTTTCTGCTTGAGCAACTGAATCTGCGCTTCACCACGCTGCTGGAGCTGCCGGTGGCCAGCGCAAGCAATCCCCTGGGGCCCGGCAACCTGTGTGGCTACTTCCTGGATGCCGGGCGCAACCTGGGAGTCGGTGCCAGCGTCAAGATGGTGCTGCTCAAACTGTTCGAGCGCTACGTGCTGCGCGACCTCGACCTGCTCTACGGCGAGGCGAGCCAGTTGCTCGCCAGCGCCGGCGTGCTGCCGGAGCTGATGCCCGCCCCGCGGCGCCGCGCCGAGGACCGCCGCAGCATCGCCCGGCGCGTCCCGACCAGCCCGGCGCAGGGCGGCTTGTCCGACTCGGCCGGCCAGGCGTTCTTCGCCTCGGTGCAGGCGTTGCTGGCGCCGGTGCGTGGGCGTGTCGCGCCGCGGCTGCAGGCGGCCGGATCCGCGCAGCCGACCAGTACCGGCGACCTGCTGCGCCTGCTCACCCACCTGCAGCACTATGTGCCGGCCCCCGGCGAGCCGGATGACTTCAACCTCGGTCAGCAACTCGAGCAGCTGCTGCTGCGGGTCAGCGTGCGCAGCGGCACGCGGCGACGCATAGCCACCGACGACGAGGACACGATCAACCTGGTCGACCTGCTGTTCGCCTACATCCAGGGCGACGACAACCTGCCGGCCAGCCTCCGGGCGCTGATCGCCCGCCTGCATATCCCGGTGCTCAAGGTCGCGCTGATCGACAAGGGCATGTTCAGCCGTGCCGGCCACCCGGCGCGCCGCCTGCTCAACGAGATCGCCGCCGTGGCCATCGGCTGGGAAAGCGATGCCGAGGGACTGCGCGACAGCCTGCACCTGCGGGTCGAGCGTATTGTCCAGCGCCTGCTCAATGATTTCTCCGACGACTGCGCGGTGTTCAACGAGCTGCTCGATGAGTTTCTGGCCTTCAGCCAGGACGAGCGCCGACGCAACGAACTGCTCGAGCAGCGCACCCGTGACGCCGAGGAGGGCCGTGCCCGCACCCTGCAGGCCCGCCAGCGGGTGCAGCGGGAGTTGAACGACCGCCTGCACGGCCGGGTGCTGCCGCAGGTGGTGGTGCAGATGCTGGTGCAGTCCTGGAGCCAGGTGCTGCTGCTGGCCTGGCTGAAGCAGGGCGAGGGCTCGGCGGCCTGGGCCGACGCCTTGGCGACGGTGGACGACCTGCTGGTCAGTATTGCCCCGTACCGTGAACCGCAGCGCCTGCTGGAGCAGGTGCCGGGCCTGCTCAAGGCCCTGCGCGACGGCCTGGCGGGGATAGCGCTGGACTCCGCCGCCACCCGTGATTTCTTCCTGCAACTGGAGAAACTGCACCTGCGTGCCTGCGGTGGCACGCAGGAGCCGGATGCCGCGCTAGACGAGGTGTGGATTGAGGACGATATCGTGCTGGCGGTCAGCGACGAGTCCGCCCTTGCCCCTGGCCTGCCTTTCGACGATCAAGAGCCGGCATTGCGCCAGGTGCAACGCTTGCAGGTCGGTACCTGGGTCGAAGTGATGGACGACGACGAGCCGCTGCGTTGTAAGCTGGTGGCGCGCATCGACAGCAATGATCGCCTGGTCTTCACCAACCGCACCGGCATGAAAGTGCGTGAATGGAATCGCATGGGCCTGGCCCTGGCCTTGCGTCGTGGCGAGGTGCGCTTGCTGGACGGCGGCCTGCTGTTCGAGCGGGCGCTGGAGGCGGTGCTGGAGCAGTTGCGCGGGCAGCAGGCGCAGTAACGCTGACTTTCCCTACACAATCATTTACATGCAAGCGCCGGTTGGTCACGGCATACTGGGTACCTGTCTCGGGCGTCATTTCAGGATCTGCACCATGCAATTGGACCGTGCGACCGGCTGGTTCACCGGCGTCAGCCACTGCCCCTCGCCGAACTTCAACGCCCGCCCCGAGGGTGAGGCCATCGCGCTGCTGGTCATCCACAACATCAGCCTGCCACCCGCCTGCTTCGGTACCGGCAAAGTCCAGCAGTTCTTCCAGAACTGCCTTGACCCGAACGAGCATCCTTATTTCGCCACCATCAACCACCTGACTGTCTCGGCGCACCTGTTCGTCGAGCGCGATGGCGCGGTGACCCAGTTCGTCTCGTTGCTCGACCGTGCTTGGCATGCCGGCGTGTCGCGCTTCGGCGAGCGCGAGGGCTGCAACGATTTTTCCATCGGCATCGAGCTGGAGGGCACCGATGAACTGCCCTATACCGATGCCCAGTACGCCACCCTGGAGCGGCTGACCCGCGAGATCCGTGCGGCCTGGCCGGTGATCGACGCCCAGCGCATCTGTGGCCACAGCGATATCGCCCCGCAGCGCAAGACCGATCCGGGGCCGGCCTTCGACTGGCCGCGCTACCGGGCCGCGCTGCAATGCAACGAGGACAAGGCATGAGTTTTCTGGTGTTGGTGCTGGCGCTGTGGGTCGAGAAGTTCTCGGCCCTGCGCCAGCGGTTGCAACGCGACGGCTTCTACCTGGGCGAACTGGTGCGCCTGGAGCGCAGCGGCAAGGTCCATCCCTGGTGGACGCTGGGCATCCTGGTCCTGGCGCCGGTGGCGCTGCTCGTGCTGCTGCTGCATGTGCTGGAACCTGTGGCCTACGGCCTGCTGGCGTTGCCGGTGCACCTGCTGGTGCTGGTCTACAGCCTGGGTCGCGGCGATGTGAAGGCGGCGCTCGGGCCGTTTCGCGACGCCTGGCGCCGCGGTGACGACCAGGCCGCGCTGCACGTGGCCGAACGCGACCTGGGGCTGGCCGCCGACGATCCCCAACGCCTGATAAAGCAGGTCCAAGGCCACTTGCTGTGGCAGGCCTACCAGAGCTTCTTCGCGGTGATCTTCTGGTACTTCCTGCTGGGCCCGAGCGCGGCGTTGGCCTACCGCCTGCTGGCGCTGACCATGGACCATAGCCGCCAGCCGGCGCTGCAGACCCTGGCCGGGCAATTGCGCCATGCCATGGACTGGCTGCCGGTGCGGGTGATGACGGTGAGTTTCGCCCTGGTCGGCAATTTCGTCGCGGTGACCCGGGTGATGTTGCACGAGCTGCTCGACTGGCACGTCAGCGCCGGGCACCTGGTGGCCAAGGTCGGTCGGGTGGCCGACGACATTCCCGAGGAAGAAGACCGCCAGCGTGGCCTGGAACGCCTGGACAGCCTGTGGGAGCTGCTGCTGCGCTGCGCCGTGTTGTGGTATGCCTGCTTCGCCCTGTGGACCGTGCTGGTCTGAGCCGCTTATCAACGCGTTGGTTGCTTAACCATAAGTTACAAACCTTGATTCCAATCTGCGCTATACAAAGCCACTGGCCCTAGATGGCTTTGTGCTACCCCGCAGAACAACAAGAATTCAAGGAGGTGACCTGTGAAGCGTCTGCTCTATCCGGCCATCGCACTGATGAACCGGCTGAGCTTCGGCATGAAGTTCAGCCTGATCAGCGTCCTGTTCTTCCTGCCCATGCTGGTCACCAGCTTTTACCTGGTCCGCGATGCCTACAACCAGCTACAGGCCACCCGTGGTGAACTCCAAGGGCTGGCGCCGCTGTCCGAGAGCCTGGCCTTGCGTGGCGACCTGGAGTCGCTGGGCAATCTGCTGCAAATCAACGCCGTGCTGGGCCAATCGGGCCAGGCCGGCGATGTGGAAAGCCGTATCGGTGCCCTGCAGGACAAGGTCCAGGCCCGCCTCGAGGGTCTCAAGGGCAGCGATCCGGCGCTCGAAGCCAAGCGTGCCGAGCTGGCCGAGGCCTTTGCCCGCGCCCGTGACGAAAGCTCGCTGCAGAACAAGGCGGCACTGTTCGACAAGCTGCTGGCCCAGGCTCAGGTGCTGGGCAAGCTGGTCGCCAGCCAGTCGGGCTTGAACCAGGACAGCCAGGCTTCGGTGCGCCAACTGAGCGAACTGATCGGCAACGCCACGGCGCAGGTCACCCAGGCCCTGGGCGAAGGCCGGGCGATGGGCGCGGTGGCCCTCGGTCGCGGCTTCATGGATTCCTCGGGCAGCGCGCGCTTCGAAGACCTGCTGCAGCGCCTGGAGCGGCTGTCCGCCGACTATGCCATCCGTCTCGACGACGTTCTGGCCAGCGATGCCGGGCTCAAGGCCGCGCTGGCCAGCGATACCCAGGCCAGCCAGGCCACGGTCAAGCAGGCCGCGACCCTGTTCGAGGACCAGGTGGTCGTGGCCGAGACCCTGGATGCGCCCTGGAGCGGCTTCTACCAGCAGACCAGCGACCTGATGGCGCAGACCTACCGCTTCAACGACGCTGTCCTCGCCCACCTGCATGGCCAGCTGGAAGAGCGCCTGGGCGAGCACCACCTGCGTACGTCCGCGTTGGTCGCGGCCCTGGCCATGGTGTTCGTGCTAATCCTCTACCTCTACGGCGGCTTTTACGTCTCCACCCGGGAAACCCTGGGCAACCTGGGCAACGCCATGGACAAGGTCGCCGCCGGCGACATGACCATCAGCTTCAAGGCCAACAGCCAGGACGAACTGGGCGAGCTGGGGCGTGGCTTCAACGAGACGGTACGGCGCATTCGCGGGCTGATCGAGCAGGTCGGCAAGACCGTGACCACGGTCGAGGAACAGGCCGGGCAGGTGCTGTCGGTGTCGAGCCGCAGCAACCAGGCGGTCAGCGGCCAGCGCGAGCAGATCGAGCAGGTGGCCACGGCCATGAACCAGATGAGCGCCACCGCGCAGGAGGTCGCCCGCAGCGCCGCCCTGGCCGCCGAAGGCGCGCAGCGGGTCAACCACGAGAGCGCTTCGGGCCGCGACCTGGTGGCAAGCCAGCAGGGTAGCATTGCCCGCCTGGCCGGCGAGATCGACCAGAGCGTGGCGGCTGTGAACCAGCTGGCGGGCGACAGCCAGGCCATCGGTCGGGTGCTGGAAGTGATCCGCAGCATCGCCGAGCAGACCAACCTGCTGGCCCTCAACGCCGCCATCGAGGCAGCCCGGGCCGGCGAGCAGGGCAGGGGCTTCGCGGTGGTCGCCGACGAAGTGCGGACCCTGGCCAGGCGTACACAGGACTCCACCGAAGAGATCGCGCAGATGATCCAGCGCCTGCAGGATGGCGTGGGCGCGGCGGTGCGGGTGATGGGCAGCAGCCACCAGATGGCCGCCGGCACCGTGGACGAGGCACGCCAGGTGCAACAGGCCCTGGGCAATATCCTCGGCGCGGTGGGCGGTATCGTCGAGCAAAACCAGCAGATCGCCGCCGCCGTCGAGCAGCAGACCGCCGTGGCCCACGACATCGACCAGAACATCGTGGCGATCAACCGCGCGGCGCAGGACACCACCGAGGGCGCCTGTCAGACCGAGGACGCCAGCCGGGCGTTGTCGGCGCAGGTGGTGGAGCTCAAGCGGTTGATCGGGGCGTTCAGAGTGTGATCATGGCCGGCGCGAATCCGTGTCGGGCTTCCAGCCAAACACCTCGCAGGCATTGCGACTACTGGCTTCGGCCAGCAGCCCTGGCTCGATCCCCATGACGTCGGCCAACGCCTCGGTTATCTCGGGCAGGTGCTCCGGGCTGTTGCGCCGCCCTGGGAACATCACCGGCGCCATGTCCGGCGCGTCGGTCTCCAGCACCACGCTGTCCAGCGGTAGCCGTGGCAGGGTCTTGCGCAGGCGCAATGCCTGGGGCCAGGTGCCGGCGCCGCCGAGTCCCAGCTTGAAGCCGAGCTTGATGTATTCCCGCGCCTCTTCGTAGCTGCCGGCAAAGGCATGGATGATCCCCGCCCGCGCCGGCTTGTAGCGTTTGAGCGTGGCGATCACCTGGGCGTGGCTGCGGCGCACATGCAGCAGCGACGGCAGCTCGAATTCGCAGGCCAGTTGCAGTTGGGCTTCGAACAGCGCCTGCTGGCGCGTCGGGTCCAGCTGGGGCAGGTAGAAGTCCAGGCCGAACTCACCCACCGCGCACAGCCGTGAGTCGCCGCGCAAGCGCTCGAGCCAGTCGCGCAGCTGCGCCAGGTGTTCGGGGCGGTGCTGCTCGAGGTAGATCGGGTGCAGCCCCAGCGCCGCGTACACGCCTTGGTTGGCGCAGGCCAGGTCCCAGACCCGCTGGAAGTTGTCCTGGAACACCCCCAGCACCACCATGCGCTCCACCCCGCGCGCCGCCGCGTTGGCCAGCAGGCGCGGGCGGTCGGCGTCGAAATCGGGGAAGTCGAGGTGGGTGTGGGTGTCGATCAGGCGCATGTTCAGGCCTTGGCGATCCGTTGCTTGAAGGTGCGGCCGATGGCGTGCACACCGGGCTCGTAGCGCTTGTCCTCGATGGCGGCCAGGGCCAGTTCCAGCGCGGTGGCGGCGATCAGGCCGTGCTGCTGGGCCATGGCGTTGACCGGCAGCGGCAGGAAGTCGAGCAACTGGTTGTCGCCGAAGGTGCCCAGTTGCAGCTCACGGGAATCCTCAGGGCGCGCCTGGAGGGTGTCGAACACGCCCTGCAGCAGCACGTAGGAGGTGGTCACCAAGGCATCCGGCAGACCGCCCAGTTCGTCGATCAGTTGCTGCATCAGGCGCTGGCCGCATTCACGGCTGAAGGCCTCGCCCTGGTAGCGCCGCACGTCGCCGTCGAAGCCTTGCAGGGCCTCGTCGAAGCCACCGGCGCGGGCCTGGCTCACCGACAGCTCGGGGCGGGCGCCGATCAGGGCGATGCTGCGCGGGCGGGTTTTCAAAAGGCTCTGGGCCAGCTGGCGGCTGGCGTCGCGGTCGTCGCTGATCACCGAGCAGAAATGCGCCGGGTCCAGGCGTCGGTCAATGGCGATCACCGGCAGGCCCTTGGCCTGCAGCTCGCGGTAGCTGTCGTCCTCCGGCGGCAGGCAGCTGGCGACGAACAGCGCATCGCAGCGGCGGGCGCGGAACAGCTGCTGCAACTGGCGTTCGCTGTCGGGCTGGTCGTCGCTGCTGGCGATCAGCAGCTGGTAGCCACGGGCGCGGGCGCCTTGCTCCAGTTGCTTGGCGATGCGGGCGTAGCTGGGGTTCTCCAGATCCGGGAGAATGAAGCCCAGGGTGCGCGTGTGGCGGCTGCGCAGGCCGGCGGCCTGGGGGTTGGGCGTAAAGCCGTGGGCCTCGACCACCGCACGCACGCGCTCGACGGTGCTGTTGCTGATGCGCTGCTGTTCGGCCTTGCCATTGATGACGTAGCTGGCGGTGGTCACGGACACACCGGCCAGACGGGCGATATCGCTGAGTTTCACCGAATTTTCCTTGTTGTTTCCGGGACTGGCCACGGGGCTTGACCGGCTAGTTTCACCCATCCGCGGGCCCGCGCGCAGACGACCATTGTCGCAATTGTCCGACAGGATGGGGCTTTTTCGTTGGCAGATTATCGAGTAACGTGGCCGCCTGGTCAGATTAAACGTTTCAGCAAGACGAAATTTCCTGCCTGGAAATACGCATTCGCCCGTTGCGCTGATCGTTTTGGCGGCTTTTGCCGTCGAATTCCACAACAATACCTCGGTAGCCAACAGGGCTGCCGCAAAAGGAGAGGGTCATGCTCGAGCTTGCCGTGGAGCAGATTGCCATGGGCCAGCGTGCCGCCGACAAGGGCGAGGCACTGGCGTTGCTGGCCGATCGACTGGTTGCCGATGGCTTGGTCGCCGAGGGCTACCTGGCGGGGCTGCAGGCCAGGGAGGCGCAGGGCTCGACCTTCCTCGGCCAGGGTATCGCCATCCCCCACGGCACGCCGCAGACCCGCGTGCTGGTGTACGCCACCGGTGTGCGTCTGCTGCAGTTCCCCGATGGCGTGGACTGGGGCGACGGCCAGATCGTCTACCTGGCCATCGGCATCGCCGCCCGCTCCGATGAACACCTGCGTCTGCTGCAGTTGCTGACCCGTGCCTTGGGCGAAACCGACCTGGCCGAGGCGCTGCGCCGGGCCAGCTCCGCCGAGGCGCTGCTCAAACTGCTGCAGGGCGCGCCGCGCGAGCTGGCGCTGGATGCCCAACTGGTCGGCCTCAACCTGGCGGCGGAAGATTTCGACGAGCTGGCCTGGCGCGGCGCCCGCCTGTTGCAACGCGGCGGCTGTGCCGACAGCGGCTTTGCCGCCGTGCTGCAGCAGACCGAGCCGCTGCCGCTGGGCGAAGGCCTGTGGTGGCTGCACAGTGAACGCGAGGTGCGTCAACCGGGCCTGGCCTTCGTTACTCCACAGCAGCCACTGCGCTACCGCGACCAGCCGCTCAATGGCCTGTTCTGCCTGGCCAGCCTCGGCGCCGCCCACCAGGCCTTGCTCGAGCGCTTGTGCGAGGTGCTGATCGAGGGCCGTGGGCAGATGCTCTACCAGGCCACCAGCAGCCGCGCCGTGCTCGAAGTGCTCGGCGGCGAGGCGCCCGCCGACTGGCCCAGCGCCCGGGTGGTGCTGGCCAACGCCCATGGCCTGCATGCGCGTCCGGCCAAGGCGCTGGCGCAGTTGGCCAAGGGCTTCGAGGGCGAGATCCGCATCCGCCTGCATGATAGCGCCCAGCCCGCCGTCTCGGTGAAGAGCCTGAGCAAGCTGCTGAGCCTCGGCGCTCGCCGTGGCCAGGTGCTGGAACTGATCGCCGAACCTGGCGTTGCCGCCGATGCCTTGCCGGTGCTGCTGGCCGCCATCGAGCAGGGGTTGGGCGAGGAGGTCGAGCCCTTGCCGCAAACGGCAGCTGTGGAGCAGCCACCCATCGAAACCCTTCAGGCTCCGGCGCCCGGCAGCACCCTGCAGGGTGTCGCGGCCGCGCCGGGCATTGCCAGTGGCCCGGCCCATGTGTGCGTCGAGCGCGAGATCGACTACCCGCTGCGCGGCGAGTCGCCGGGCCAGGAACGCGCCCGGTTGCGAGTGGCCATCGACAAGGTGCACGCCGACCTGCAGGCCCTGGTGCAACGCAGCGACAAGGCCATCGGCGAAATCTTCATCACCCACCAGGAAATGCTGGCCGATCCGGCCCTGACCGATGATGTCGAGGTGCGCCTGGCCCAGGGCGAGAGCGCCGCCGCCGCGTGGATGGCGGTGATCGAGAGCGCCGCCCGCCAGCAGGAGGCGCTGCACGACGCCCTGCTGGCCGAGCGCGCCGCCGACCTGCGCGATATCGGTCGCCGTGTGCTGGCCCAGTTGTGTGGCGTGCAGACGGTGGTCGAGCCCGAGCAGCCCTACGTGCTGGTGATGGCCGAGGTGGGCCCGTCCGATGTGGCGCGCCTGGACCCGGCGCGGGTCGCCGGCATCGTCACCGCCCAGGGCGGCGCCACGGCCCACAGCGCGATCGTCGCCCGGGCGCTGGGCATCCCGGCGGTGGTCGGGGCCGGCGCGGCCGTGCTGCTGCTGGAGAACGGCACGCCACTGCTGCTCGATGGCCAGCGCGGGCAGGTCGAGGTCGCGCCGCCCGAGGCCCGCTTGCAAAGGGCGCTGGCCGAGCGTGATGCCCGCGAGCGGCGTTTGCAGATCGCCTGGGCCAACCGCCATGAGCCGGCCCTGACCCGCGACGGCCACGCCGTCGAAGTGTTCGCCAACATCGGCGAAAGCAGCGGCATCGGCAAAGTCGTCGAACAGGGCGCCGAAGGCGTCGGCCTGCTGCGCACCGAGCTGATTTTCATGGCCCACCCGCAACTGCCCGATGTGGCCACCCAGGAGGCCGAGTACCGCCGGGTGCTCGACGGCCTGGGCGGGCGCCCGCTGGTGGTGCGCACCCTTGATGTGGGCGGCGACAAGCCCTTGCCGTACTGGCCGATCGCGGCGGAAGAGAACCCGTTCCTCGGCGTGCGCGGCGTGCGCCTGACCCTGCAACGCCCGCAAGTGATGGAAGACCAGCTGCGGGCCCTGCTGCGCGCAGCGGACAATCGCCCGCTGCGCATCATGTTCCCCATGGTCGGTCAGCTCCATGAATGGCGTGCCGCCAAGGCCATGGTCGAGCGGCTGCGCCAGGAGGTTCCAGTGGCCGACCTGCAGGTGGGCATCATGGTCGAGGTACCGTCGGCCGCCCTGCTGGCGCCGCAGTTGGCCCGCGAGGTGGACTTCTTCAGCATTGGCACCAACGACCTGACCCAGTACACCCTGGCTATCGACCGTGGCCACCCGAGCCTCTCGGCCCAGGCCGACGGCCTGCACCCCGCGGTGCTCAACCTGATCGACATGACCGTGCGCGCCGCCCATGCCCAGGGCAAGTGGGTGGGCGTGTGCGGCGAACTGGCGGCCGATCCGCAGGCCGTCGCCGTGCTGCTGGGCCTGGAGGTGGACGAGCTGAGCGTCGCCGCCCGCAGCATCCCTGAAGTCAAGGCTCTGGTACGCCAGGCCGACCTTTCGACGGCACGCGCCCTGGCGCGCGAGGCCCTGCAACAAGACAGCGCCGAGGCAGTCCGGGCGCTGGTGGAGCGTTACTGATGGCCAAGATCCTCACCCTTACCCTCAACCCGGCGCTGGATATCACTATCAGCCTCGAGCGCCTGCGCCCCGGCGCGGTCAACCGCAGCCAGGCTCAGCACAGCCATGCCGCCGGCAAGGGGCTTAACGTCGCCCAGGTGCTGGCCGACCTGGGCCACAGCGTGACCGTCGGCGGTTTTCTCGGGCTCGACAACCTGGCGCCGTTCGAGGCGCTGATTGCCTGGCGTGGGTTCGCCGACTGCTTCGTCCGCGTGCCCGGCGAGACCCGCAGCAACATCAAGCTGGTCGAGGCCGATGGCCAGGTCACCGATATCAACGGGCCGGGGCCGCAGGTCGACGAGGCCGCCCGCGACGCCTTGCTGCGCCGACTGGCCGAGGTGGCCCCGGGGCATGACGCCGTGGTGGTGGCCGGTAGCCTGCCACAGGGGGTCAGCCCCGAATGGCTGCGCGAGTTGCTGCTCATGCTCAAGTCACAGGGATTGAAGGTGGCCCTGGACAGCAGCGGCGAAGCCTTGCGTGCCGGCCTTGAGGCCGCGCCCTGGCTGGTCAAGCCCAATACCGAGGAGCTGGGCGAGGTGCTTGGGCAGCCCGTGCTTGACCCGGCCGGCCAGCGCGCCGCTGCGCAGCGCTTGCTGGCCAGCGGTGTCGAGCATGTGGTGGTGTCCCAGGGCGAGCAGGGCGTGACCTGGTTCGCCGCCGGCCTGGCGCTGCATGCGCAGCCGTCGAAGGTGCACATCGCCAGCACCGTCGGCGCCGGTGATTCGCTGGTCGCCGGCATGGTCCATGGCCTGCTCCAGGCCGAGGCGCCCGCCGCCACCTTGCGCCGTGCCACCGCCATCGCCGCCCAGGCGGTCACCCAGGTCGGCTTCGGCATCCAGGATCGCGAGCAACTGGCCCGCCTGGAGGCCGCCGTGCACCTGGTAGAACAACAAGAAGAGGGTTGCTGATGAACATTGCCATTGTCACTGCCTGCCCCAACGGGCAGGTGTCCAGCGTGCTCAGCGCCCGCCTGCTGGCCGCCGCGGCCCAGCGTCGGGGCTGGAGCACCAGTGTCGAGGTGCAGGATGCCGAGCACCCCGAGCGCCGCCTGACCATGGCGCAGATTGCACAGGCCGACTGGGTGCTGGTGGTCAGCACCGGGGCGCTGGACCTGGCGCGCTTCGCGGGCAAGCGCGTGTACCAGAGCACGCCGGCCCAGGCACTGGCGGACCGCGAGGGGTTTCTTGACCAAGCCGCCGCCGAGGCTCGGGTGCACGAGGCGACACCGGCTCCACTGGGCAGCGCGCCGAAAATCGTCGCGGTGACCGCCTGCCCGACCGGCGTGGCCCATACTTTCATGGCCGCCGAAGCGCTGCAACAGGCGGCGCAGGCCATGGGCTACCAGCTCACCGTGGAGACCCAGGGCTCGGTTGGCGCGCGTAACCCGCTGCCGGCCGAGGCCATCGCCGAGGCCGACGTGGTGCTGCTGGCCGCCGATATCGAGGTGCCGGCTGCGCGTTTCGCCGGCAAGCGCATCTACCGCTGCGGTACCGGCATTGCCCTCAAGCAGGCCCGCGCCACGCTGGACAAGGCGCTGGCCGAGGGCAAGGTAGAGGCTGCGGGGGGGGCGCCTGGCGCGGTGCAGCAGGCCGAGAAGACTGGCGTCTACAAGCACCTGCTGACCGGGGTGTCGTTCATGCTGCCGATGGTGGTGGCCGGCGGCCTGCTGATCGCGCTGTCGTTCGTGTTCGGTATCGAGGCCTACAAGGAGCCCGGTACGTTGCCCGCCGCGCTGATGCAGATCGGCGGCGAGGCGGCGTTCAAGCTGATGGTGCCGCTGCTCGCCGGCTACATCGCCTGGTCCATCGCCGACCGCCCGGGCCTGGCGCCCGGGATGATCGGCGGCCTGCTGGCGAGCACGCTGGGGGCGGGGTTCATCGGCGGCATCGTCGCCGGCTTCCTGGCCGGCTACAGCGCCAAGGCCATCGCCCGCTGGGTGCGACTGCCCAGCAGCCTCGACGCGCTAAAGCCGATCCTCATCATCCCCCTGCTGGCCAGCCTGTTCACCGGCCTGGTGATGATCTACGTGGTCGGCCAGCCCGTGGCCGCCATGCTTGAAGGGCTGACCCATTTTCTCGACAGCATGGGCACCACCAACGCAATTCTGCTCGGGCTGCTGCTCGGCGGCATGATGTGTGTGGACCTGGGCGGACCGATCAACAAGGCCGCCTATGCGTTCTCGGTAGGGCTGCTGGCGTCGTCGAGCTATGCGCCAATGGCCGCGACCATGGCCGCCGGCATGGTGCCGCCGATCGGCCTGGGCATTGCCACCTTTCTGGCCCGGCGCAAATTTGCCCAGAGCGAGCGCGAGGCCGGCAAGGCCGCGCTGGCGCTGGGGCTGTGTTTTATCTCTGAAGGGGCGATTCCGTTCGCCGCCAAGGATCCGTTGCGGGTGATCCCGGCGAGCATCGCCGGTGGCGCGCTGACCGGGGCCTTGTCGATGTACTTCGGCTGCAAGCTGATGGCGCCCCATGGCGGCCTGTTCGTGCTGCTGATCCCCAACGCGATCAACCATGCGCTGCTGTACCTGCTGGCGATCGTGGCCGGCAGTCTGCTGACGGCGGTGGTGTATGCCGTGATCAAGAAGAGCGAACAGGTGGAGATGGTGGTGGCGCCGGCCAAGGGGTAGGTACGCCCGCCCGGGCCCCGTGCTGTCCCTGTAGGAGCGGCCTTGTGTCGCGAACGGGGCGCGAAGCGGCCCCGGCGATTGTTGCATGAACGCTGAAATCGAGGGGCCGCTTTGCGGCCCGTTCGCGACACAAGGCCGCTCCTACACCGGGGCCGTCACCCCCGGGGCTTGCCCCGCAACGGTTTCAGCAGATCACCCAACCCGTTGTGGTCGATCTCATGCATCAACGCCAGCAACCCGCCCAGCTCCCCGGGCGGGAAGCCCTTGCGGGCGAACCACGCCAGGTAGTCGCCCGGCAGGTCAGCAATGATACGGCCCTGGTACTTGCCGAAGGGCATGGTGCGGGTGACCAGCAGTTGCAGGGTTTCAGGTTTCATCGAGCATCGGCCTGTGGCGGGTTGAGCGCGGACCATACTGCAAACTGCACGACGACCCAAGCGGCGATCATGCAGAACGCCGTTTTCAGGCTTTTGATTGTTTAGTTCAACTTGTTGATTTTTATAGTTATTTTTCTATTCATTAGCCTGGCACGAAGTCTGCTCCGGTAAAGGTGACTATCACCTGCCAAGGAGTTTGTTGCCATGAGCAATCCCAACAAAGACACGATTGACGTACTCAACGACCTGATCGAGTACAGCAAGGATGGTGAGAAAGGCTTCAAGACCTCTGCCGAGGATGTGAAGAATCCCCAACTCAAAGCCTTCTTCGTACAGCGCGCCAGCGAGTGCGCCACTGCTGCGGCCGAGCTGCAGAGCGAAGTGCGCCGGCTGGGTGGCGATCCAGAGACCAGCACCAGCATCAGCGGCGACCTGCACCGTGGCTGGGTCAACCTCAAGTCAATGGTCACCGGCAAGGATGAAGAGGCGGTGCTAAACGAGGTGGAGCGCGGTGAAGACCATGCGCTCAAGGCCTACAAAGAGGCCCGTGAGAAGCTGGTCAAGTTGGGGCGCTCGGTCAATGACCAGAGCTATGCACTGGTAGAGAAGCAACTGCAGGGTGTGCAGCGCAACCATGACCAGGTGAAGGCTCTGCGTAACACAGCTCGCGCTCAGTCTTGAGTTTGAGGGGCTGCTCTGCAGCCCTCTCGCTGGCAAGCCGGTTCTCACGAGATGGCACATGGCTGCATTTTGATGTGGTCGTTGTGGGAGCCTGCTTGCCGGCGAAAGGCCGCATAGCGGCCCAGCGCCTCAAGCCTCAGGCCCTTCCACCCGATTACGGCCATTGGCCTTGGCGCGGTACAACGCCTCATCCGCATCGGCCAGCAGTGCCGACAGATCCTGCGCGGTGCCCGGTACATACAAGCCGATTCCTATGCTGACCGTCACTGATCGCTCATCATCGCCGAACGGCGGCATCGCCTCTACGCTGGCGCGAATGCGCTCGGCCAGCAGCCGCGCACCCGCCAGGTTAGTCTCCGGCAACACCACCTGGAATTCCTCACCGCCATAGCGCGCCGCCAGGTCCGCCGGGCGCCGGATGCACAGCTCCAGGGTCGTGGCCACCTCGCGCAGCACATGGTCGCCGCCCGCATGGCCGTGGCGTTGGTTAAATGCCTTGAAGTGATCCACATCCACCATCAGCACCGCCAGTGGTTTGCGGTTTCGCTGCGCCCGCGCCCATTCCTGACGCAGCACCTGATCCAGGCGGCGGCGGTTGGCAAGGCCCGTGAGGCTGTCGGTGGCGGCGAGGGTGGCCAGGCCTTGCTCGGCATCGTGGCGACGGCGCAGTTCACGACCCAGCAGCAGGGTCAGCCAGAGGATGCCGATGCACAGCACGCCGGTGGCTACGCTGACCACGATCGCGGTGCGCCGCCACGACTGGAACACCTCGTCGGCCGAGTGCGCCACCAGCACGATCAGCGGCAGGTCGGCTACCCGGGCGAAGGTGTAGATACGCAGGCCTTCATAGACCGTTGAGTGGGCGGTGAAGCTGCCGCTGCGCTCCTCGAGGATGCGCTTGAAGTTGGGGCGCTCGCTGAAGCTGGTGCCGATCAACGGATCCTGCGGCCGGGTCGGCTGGCGCGCCAGCAGCTGGCCGTCGGTGTTGAGCAGGTTGATGCTGCTGTCCACGCCGATGTCCAGGCGCTGGAACAATTCGTTGAAGTAAGACAGGCGCAGGGCCCCGGCGGCCAGGCCCTGGAACTCGCCGTTGGCGCCGGAGATGCGCCGGCTGAAGCTGATGCACCAGTCCAGGTTGCCCAGCCGCGCCTTGAACGGTGGGCTGATCAGCAGGCCCAGGCCCGGGCGGTCGCGGTGGGCTTGGAAGGGCACGGTGTCGGCGAAGTTGGCTTGGCGCGGCACCACGCTGGTGGAGTCGCCAAGCACGTCGCCCTTGGCATCGAGCCAGAGGATGTCGCCGCGCACCGGGGCTGAGAAGGCCTGGTTGAAGAGGATCTGCTGGCGCAGCTTGGCGGGCACGTTGAGCAGCTCGGGGTGCTGCACGGCCCAGATCAGGCCCTTGAGCGACTGGTCGTAGAGTTCGACGTTGCGCAGGATGTCGCTTTCGATCAGTTGCACGATGTTGCTCGACGAGCGCATCGCCGACTGCTCGACGCTGTCGCGCTCACGGGCCAGCAGGTAGCTGACGATGGCCACGATGGCGAGCACGGCAAGGCAGCTGCCCAGGTTGAGGACCAGCTCGGGGTGTGACTTGTACAGGGCGGATCGTGGTGATCGGGTGGGCAACGTCATGCTCGCAACTGCATAAGCCCCGGGATCCATGGGGAGTGGGCCGGAAAGCGGCGGCAGTATTTTAGGCAACGCGGGATTGTCGGACAAGATCAAAGCTGATTTGGCCGACGGAAATGATTCAGTAGGCCCATCGCGGGGCAAGCCCGCTCCCACCATTCGCCAAGGCCAAGGCCAAGGCCAAGGCCAGGTCATGGTCGTGGGAGCGGGCTTGCCCCGCGATCGGTTTCAGATCAGAACACGTTCAACGGATAATCCACGATCACGCGGAATTCGTTGTTGTCCTGGATGTTCGAGTACGCCGCGTTGGCCCGGTGCGTGGCATAGCGCAGCAGCACCGACAGGTCCTTCAGCTGGCCTTGCTGGAATACGTACTTCACGTCGAAGTCACGCTCCCAGTGCCGGGCATTCTCGCCGTCGGCGTTATAGAAAGCGTAGTACTGGGTGTCCTGGCTGGCTTTGGTCAGGTCGGCCTTGCCGCGCGAGTACGACAGCGAGGTGCTCAGGCCCGGCATGCCGAGGCCGGCGAAGTCATAGTCGTACTGCAGCTTCCACGAGCGCTCGTTCGGTGCGTTGAAGTCCGAGTACATGCGCGAGTTGTCGAGGAAGATGCTGTCGCCCAGGTTGATGTAGTCGAACGGCGTGTCGCCGTTGACCCGCTGGTAGGCGGCGGTGACGCTGTGGTACCCGGCGGCGACGGTGAAGTGCACGCTCCAGGTGTTGTTGTCGATGTCGCCCAGCTTCGACTGGCCGGTGTCCTGGGTGTGATAGAAGTGCACGCCAGGGTTCAGGCTGACCAGGTCGTTGACCGCGTAGGTGTAGTCGAAGTCGGCGTAGTACTGGTTCCAGATGTCCTTCAGCTCGGCGGCGTAGACGTTGGCGGTGACGCCTTCGGTGCCGCTCCAGGACGCACCGGCCCAGCTCAGGTTCTGGCTGTCCTGCTCGGGCGTCTGGTTGCTGTAGTAGGTGTTGATGCGGCGGTGGCCGCTCTGGTTGTACGGCTTGGTGAAGCTGACCTTGCCGCCTTCGAGCATCAGCCCGTCGATGCTGCGGTTGGTCACGGCGACGCCGCGGAAGGTCTGCGGCAGCATGCGGCTTTCGCCACCGGCGATCACCGGGTTGGTGAGGAACAGGTCACCGGCCTTGAACTCGGTATCGAAGCCCTTGAGCTTGATCGCGCCGCCAGCGGTGGAGAAGGCATGGCGTGCCTTGTCTTCCGGCGCGCTCGGCAGGATCGAGGTGCCGGCGCGGCCGCCGCCGCCGTCCAGCTTCAGGCCGACCATGGCGTGGGCGTCGAGGCCGAAACCGATCACGCCGGGCGTGTAGCCGGACTCGAAGCGGGTGACGGCACCTTGGCCCCACTCGCGCTTGTCCTTGATCGAGGCATTCTTCTCGTTGCGGTTGAAGTAGGCATTTCTGAAATGCAGGTTCAGCGTGGAACCCTCGATGAAGCCATCAGCCTTGTCTTCATCGGCCTGTGCGGCCATGGGCATCGTTGCGGCCAATGCAACGAACAACGGGGTGAAACGAAACGCAAAAGACACCGGTACACACTCCTTTGGTCAAGCGATGGGGCAGTTTTTTATTGTCGTGTCTGCAAGTTCTTATTAGAGACGTAACAGCCAGGCTGATATTTTCGACGCATAAAAAAAGCCGCTGAAAGGCAGCGGCTTTGAAAGGCTAACATATCGTCACAGGCAGTGCCCATGGTGTAGCCCAGGGAAAACTGGAAACAGTTGACGTGGCCGGTCAACTATCGGCATCGGTATCGACAGATACCTTGGAGGCTGTCTGCTGTGCGTCTTTTGCCGCAGCGGACTGCTGTGCGGCGTAAGCGTCACGCGCCTCCTGGTGAACTGCGGCGAGTTCGGCGTTACGGGCAACGAAGGCCGGGGATTCTTCGGCCATGGCCAGGGGCGACAACAACAGGGAAGACAGGACGAACACGCTGGCAATACCCATACTGTTGGACATTTGATGCAACCTTCTTGCGTGGCAAGTGCTAATGGAGACAGGGCTAAAGTTAGTCCTGTAAACAGCGGGGAAACAGAGGCTGTTCAGATAAGCACTATTGCGCAAAAAGTAATGATCGCGGCAAAAACACTCAGACTTTTACCGCAAACCCGCGTAGTTGAGCGTTCGGCAGGTTAATGCCGAAGGTATTGGCGCCGGCTTGGCTGTGCACGAAAACACTGCCACCGTGCATCAGGGCGATCGCCTTGACGATGGCCAGGCCCAGTCCGTGGTTGCCGCCGCCGCTGTTGGCACGCGCTGCATCCACTCGGTAGAAGCGCTCGAACAGCATCGGCAGGTGCTCGTCGGCAATCGCCGGCCCTGGGTTGCTCACCGCGATGCTGACCTGTTCCTCGCCCGCCTCGATGCGCACCTGGATCACCTGGTGCGGCGCGGTGTGCTGGACGGCGTTGTTGAGCAAGTTGATCAGCGCCCGGCGCAGCTGGGCCTTTTCGAAACAGGCTTGGGCGTCGCCGCTGACGCTGACGCTGACCTGGGCGTCCTCGAGGATGTAGTCGAGGTAGTCGAGGGTGGTGGCCACTTCCTCCGCCAGCGAGGCGCTGGTCAGCGAAGTGGCCTTGCCGCCCTGGTCGGCGCTGGCCAGGAACAGCATGTCGTTGATGATGCTGCGCAGCCGCTCCAGCTCTTCGAGGTTCGATTGCAGCACCTCGAAGTAGTGCTCGGCGCTGCGCCCGCGGGTCAGGGCGACCTGGGTCTGGCCGATCAGGTTGGTCAGCGGCGAGCGCAGTTCGTGGGCGACGTCGGCGTTGAAGGCCTCGAGTTGCGAATAGGCCTGGCTGACCCGGTCGAGGGCGGCGTTGAAGGCGCCGGCGAACTGCGCCAGCTCCGGCGGCAGGTCGCGGGTCTGCAGGCGGTCGTCCAGGCGCGGGGGGGCCAGGGCCTGGGCTTCGTCCGACAGCGCCAGCAGGGGCCTGAGGCCGATGCGCGCGACCCAGTAGCCGAGCAGCGAGGCCAGCAGCACGCCGAGGGCGGCCAGGCCGACGATGGCCACCAGCAAGCTGTGCTGGGCCTGCCAGAAGGTCTCGGTGTCGATGCCGATCAGAAAGCGCAGCGGCGGGCGCTCACCCAGCGCCGGCAGTTCGCTGACCAGCACCTTGTACGGGTAGGGGCTGTCGCTCAGGCGCAGGTCACGCATGCCCGGCGCGCCCTCGGCGAAGCCGCGCACCTGCTCGGTGGGATGGCCGTACTCGAAGGCCGGGTTGCTGCTCACCACCCAGAAGCGGATGCGCCGGTCTTCCTCGCTGAGCAGGTTGAGCTTGTTGTTGATCTTGGCCCAGTGCTCGGGGGTGCCGTAGCGGTTGAGGGTGGATTCGAGCACGCTGAAGCGCGCGTCCAGTTCGGCGGCCGGCAGCAGGTCGAGGCTGCGGTCGACCTGGCGGTACAGGGCGCTGCCGATCAGCACGAACACGGCCAGGGCCACCAGAGTGAACAGCGCCGAGAGGCGCAGGGCGATGGAGTTGCCGGGTTTGCTTCGGAAAAGGTTCATGGGCTGTCGCTCCCTGGGGCTGCTCTGCAGCCCTTTCGCGACACAAGGCCGCTCCCACAAGAGACCGCGAGCCGCTGTGGGAGCGGCCTTGCGTCACGAGTGGGGCGCGCAGCGCCCCCCGGGCTACCCACGGTGCTCCAGGACATAACCCATGCCTCGAATGGTATGCAGCAGTTTGTTGTCGAACGGCCCGTCGAGCTTGGCGCGCAGGCGCTTGATGGCCACCTCGACGACATTGGCGTCGCTGTCGAAATTGATGTCCCAGACCAGCTCGGCGATGGCGGTCTTGGACAGGATCTCACCCTGGCGCCGGGCCAGCACGCTGAGCAGCGAAAACTCCTTGGCGGTGAGATCCAGGCGCGATCCCGCGCGGGTGGCCTTGCGTGCCATCAGGTCGATCCACAGGTCCGCCACCTGGATCTGCAAGGGCTCATGAATGGCGCTGCGTCGGGTCAGCGCCTGCAGGCGGGCGACCAGTTCAAGGAACGAGAACGGCTTGCCCAGGTAGTCGTCGGCGCCTTCGCGCAGGCCATGAATACGGTCCTCGACCCGCTCACGGGCGGTGAGCATGATCACCGGTGTCTGCTTGCGCGCCCGCAGTGCGCGCAGCACGCCGTAGCCATCCAGGCCCGGCAGCATCACGTCGAGCACGATCACCGCGTAGTCGCCTTCCAGGGCCAGGTGCAGGCCGTCGATGCCGTCGCGGGCCAGGTCGACGGTGAAGCCCTGCTCGGTGAGGCCGCGATGCAGGTAGTCGGCGGTTTTCTCTTCGTCTTCGATGATCAGCACACGCATGGTCTTGTCTCAACTGGCGGTCGGCGCGGGGGCGGCAGCGGCCCGGCGGCGGTGGAACAGGCGCTCCAGGGCCAAGTATATGACCGGGGTGGTGAACAGCGTCAGCGCCTGGCTTACCAGCAGGCCGCCGACCACGGCGATGCCCAGCGGCTGGCGCAGTTCGGCGCCGGTGCCGAAGCCGAACATCAGCGGCACCGCGCCGAGCAGCGCGGCCAGGGTGGTCATGATGATCGGACGGAAGCGCACCAGGCATGCCTGGCGGATCGCCTGCTCGGGCGTCATGCCCTGGTGGCGCTGGGCGTCGAGGGCGAAGTCGATGAGCAGGATGCCGTTCTTCTTGACGATGCCGATCAACAGCACCACGCCGATCAGGCCCATGATGGTGAAGTCCTGGCCCATCAGCCACAGCAGGATCAGCGCGCCCAGGCCCGCCGAGGGCAGGGTGGAGATGATGGTCAGCGGGTGCACGAAGCTCTCGTAGAGCACGCCGAGGATGATGTACACCGCCACCAGCGCGGCGAGGATCAGGTATGGCTGGCTGGACAGCGAGCTCTGGAACGCCTGGGCCGCGCCCTGGAAGTTGCCGGCGATGGAGTCGGGCATGCCCAGCTCGCGCTGGGTGCGTTCGAGGATCTGCACCGCATCGCCCAGGGCCACGCCGGGAGCCAGGTTGAACGACAGGTTGGCCGCTGGGAACAGGCCGTCGTGGCTGATCGACAGGGGGCCGGTGCTGGGCGGCGCGACATGGGCCAGGGCCGACAGCGGCACCATCTCGCCGGACAGCGGCGAGCGCAGGTAGAAGTAGTTGAGGCTTTCGGCCTTGCCACGCTGGCGGGCGTCCAGCTCGAGGATCACCTTGTACTGGTTGGTCTCGGTCTGGAACTCGCTGATTTGTCGCTGGCCGAAGGCGTCGTACAGCGCCTGGTCGACGTCGGTGGTGGTCAGCCCGAAGCGCGCCGCGGCCTGGCGGTCGATGTCGATGCGGGTGACGCTGGCGCCCAGCTGCAGGTCGTTGGACAGGTCGCGAAACGCCGGGTTTTCGCGCAGGCGCTCGGTCAGGCGCTGGGTCCACAGGTTCAGCGCCACGCCGTCGTTGCTCTTGAGCACGTACTGGTACTGGGTGCGCGAGGGACCGGAGCTGAGGTTGATGTCCTGCCCGGCGCGCAGGTACAGGACGATGCCGGGGATCTGCATCAGTTTCGGGCGCATGCGGTCGATCCACTCACTGGCCGAGACGTCGCGTTCGCCACGGGGCTTGAGGGAGATCCAGAAGCGGCCGTTGGCGATGGTCTGGTTGCTGCCGGTGACGCCGACCGAGTGCGAGAAGGCGCGCACCGCAGGGTCGGCCTCGATGATCTTCGCCAGGGCCTGGTGTTTCGCGATCATCGCCGGGTAGGAGACATCCGCCGCCGCCTCGGTGGTGCCGAGGATGAAGCCGGTGTCCTGCAATGGGAAGAAGCCCTTGGGGATGGCCACGTAGCCGGCCACCGCCAGCGCCAGGGTCAGGCCGAACACGCCGAGGGTGACGCGCCGGTGCGCCAGGGCCCGGTCCAGGCACTTTTCGTACCAGCGCACCAGGCGCTGGCCGAGGCCGCCGTGCTGCTCCTCGGGCGGGCGGCGCATGCACAGCGCGGCCAGGGTCGGTGCCAGGGTCAGCGAGACCACCACCGAGATCAGGATGGTCGCGGTGGCGGTCAGGGCGAACTCCTTGAACAGCCGGCCGACCACGCCGCCCATGAACAGCAGCGGAATGAACGCGGCGATCAGCGAGAAGCTGATCGACACCACGGTGAAGCCGATCTCGCCGGCGCCCTTGAGCGCGGCGGTGCGGCTGTCGTCGCCGGCCTCCAGGTGGCGGTGGATGTTCTCCACCACGACGATGGCGTCATCCACCACGAAGCCCACGGCGATGACGATGGCCACCAGGGTGAGGTTGTTGAGGCTGAAACCGAACACGTACATCAGCGCGCAACTGGCGATCAGCGACACGCCGAGCACGCTGGAGACGATGAAGGTCGCCGACCACTGGCGCAGGAACAGCGCCATCACCCCGATCACCAGGGCCACGGCGATTATCAGGGTTAGCTCTACCTCATGCAGCGAGGCGCGGATGGTCTGGGTACGGTCCTGCAGCACCGAGACATCGACCGCCGCCGGCAGCATCTCCTGCAAGCGCGGCAGGGCGTCGAGCACCCGGTCCACGGTGTCGACGATGTTGGCGCCGGGCTGGCGGAAGATCACCAGGTTGAGCCCCGGCCGGTCGCCGGACCAGGCCTTCACATAGGCGTTCTCGGCGCCATCGATCACCTTGGCCACATCGGCCAGGTGCACCGGCGCGCCGTTGCGGTAGCTGACGATCAGCCTGGCGTAGTCCTCGGGGTGGAACAGCTGGTCGTTGGCGGCAAGGGTCGACACGCTGTGCTCGCCGTACAACGCGCCCTTGGCCAGGTTGAGGCTGGTCTGCTGGATGGCCAGGCGGATATCGGCCAGGGTCAGGCCGATGGCGGCGAGCTTCTCGGGCTGGGCCTGCACGCGGATGGCCGGGCGCAGCTGGCCGGTGATGTTGATCAGGCCGACCCCGTCGATCTGGCTGAGCTGGCGGGCCAGCAGGGTCTCGGCGTAGTCGCTCAGTTGGTTGCCGGGCATCTGCGTCGAGCTGACGGTGAGGATCAGCACCGGGCTGTCGGCCGGGTTGACCTTGCGCCAGGTCGGCGGGCTGGGCATGTCCTGGGGCAGGCGCGCGGTGGCGGTGTTGATCGCCGCCTGGACTTCCTGGGCGGCGGTGTCGATGTTCTTGTCGAGGGTGAACTGCAGGATCAGGTTGGTCGAGCCCAGGGCGCTGCTGCTGGTCATCTGGGTCATGCCGGGGATGGCGCTGAACTGCACCTCCAGGGGCGTCGCCACCGACGAGGCCATGGTTTCTGGGCTGGCGCCGGGCAGCTGGGCGGTGACCTGGATGGTCGGGAAGTCGGCCTCGGGCAGGGGCGCCACCGGCAGGCGTGGGAAGGCGATGGTGCCCAGCAGCACCAGGGCGAAGGTCAGCAGCAGGGTGGCGATGGGGTGGTCGATGCACCAGGCCGAGACGCCGTTGCGGGTGTTCATGGCTGGCTCCTGCGGTCGGCCATTTCCGCCGGGGCCGGAGCGTCGGGCGTGACCTCGACGGTGCTGCCGGGCTTGAGCCGCGACTGGCCGTCCAGCACCAGGCGGTCGCCGGCCTTGACCCCGGCGATGACGTTCAGCGTGCTGTCCTGGTATACCACCTTGACCGGCACGGCGCTGACCTTGTCGCCATCCAGGCGGTAGACGAAGTGGCCGTCGAGGCTGCGTTGCACCACTGGCGGCGGCACCACCAGGGCGTCCTCGTCCACTGCCGTGCGCAGGCGCACGGTGACCAGCTGGCCGGGCCACAGGCGGCCATCCTGGTTGTCGAACTCGGCCTTGACCCGCACCGTGCCGGTGGTGGCCGAGACCTGGTTGTCGATCAGCATCAGGTGGCCCCTGGCGAGCAGGCTGCGTTCGCCGTCGGCGTCCATGTACGCCTCGACCTCAGCGGGCGTGGGCGATTTCAGCAAGCTCTGCAGGACGGGGAGCTGCTGCTGGGGCAGGGCGAACTCCACGGCGATCGGGTCGATCTGGGTGACGCTGAACAGGCTCTGGGTGTCGCTGGTGCGCACCAGGTTGCCGGGGTCGACGTTGCGGATGCCGACGCGGCCGGTGACCGGCGAGCGGATCTGCGTATAGCTGAGCTGTACCGCGGCATTGTCGATGGCCGCCTGGTTGCCCTTGAGGGTCGCCTGCAACTGGTTCACCAGGGCTTGCTGCTGATCGAGGGTCTGCTTCGACACGCCGTCGTCGGTGCTCAGCAGCTGGTAGCGCTTGAGGTTGACGTTGCCGACCTGCAACTGCGCCTGGGTCTGGCCAAGCTGGGCGCGGGCCTGATCCAGGTTCGCGCGGATCGCCCGGTCGTCGAGGGTGGCCAGCAGGTCGCCCTGGCTGACCCATTGGCCTTCCTTGACCAACACCTGGGTCAGCACGCCCTCGACCTGGGGGCGGACCTCGACGCTGTGCAGCGACAGCACCGAGCCGATGGCGCTGAGGTAGCGCGGTACATCCTGCTGGGCCACCGCGACCACCCGCACCGGGATCGCGCTGGCGGCGCGGCTGGCTGGAGCTTGCTGGCGCAACCCCTGCCAGGTGCCGACGGCGGCCAGCAGGACCAGGGCCAGGGCAGTGATAACGAGGGAACGGGACGGACGTCGCATCGCGGCGGGCACCTTGGCCAAGGGGCTGGGGAAAAGATTCGGCTATTGCAGGGTTATAGCGCGCCGAGCGGGTCGGCAGCGTGACGCCTGGCTGTCACGGCTGTCAGTTTCGGCGGATTGATGGCCAAGTGCCAATACCCTGCCGTGGATCAATATTGCACCGACGTTTGCCCCTAAAGTCGTACGCCCTGCCGATTTCCCGTACAACAACGAGAGCCTCCGATGAAGTGCAATGTGCCTGTTACCGGTCGCGAAGTGGATTACCCCGGCGACGCCAACATCCTGTCCACCACCGACCTGGACAGCCGCATTACCTATGCCAATGATGATTTCCTGCGGATCAGTGGTTTCTCCCGCGAGGAACTGCTGGGCAACGCCCATCACATCGTCCGCCATCCCGACATGCCGCCCCAGGCGTTTGCCCAGATGTGGCAGGCGCTCAAGGCCGGGCGTTCGTGGATGGGGCTGGTGAAGAACCGCTGCAAGAACGGCGACCACTACTGGGTAAGCGCCTTCGTCTCGCCGATCAGCAGCGGTGGGCAGGCGCTGGAGTACCAGTCGGTGCGGACCAAGCCTGGGGCCGAGCAGGTCGCGGCGGCCGAGCGCTGCTATGCGCGCCTGCGCGAAGGCCGACGTGGCTGGCGTGAGCGCTTGCCGGTACTGGGATTGGGCTCACGTTTGTCGCTGGCGGTCGGTGCCGTGCTGGCGCTGGTAGTGGGTGCCGGGCAGTGGTGGCTGGGGGCGCCGTTGCTGGAATCGCTGGTGGAAGTGGCAGCGGCGGCAGGTTTGAGCAGCCTGGCGATTCTGGTGCTGTTGCGCCCTTACGAGCGGTTGCGCCAGCAGGCCCAGGCGATCGCCGACAACCCGTTGAGCCAGCAGCTGTATACCGGCCGGCGTGACAGCCTGGGGCAGATCGAGTTCGCCATGCACATGCTCAAGGCGCAGCTGGGGGCGGTGGTCGGGCGCATCGGCGATACCTCGTCGCGCCTGGCCGGGCACTCCGGCTCGCTGGTCGAGGCCCTGCACAGCAGTCATGCCAACAGCCTGGAGCAGCAGAGCGAAGCCGACCAGGTGGCGACAGCGATCCACCAGATGAGCGCCAGCGTCGCGCAGGTGGCCAGCAGCGCACAGATGGCGGCGATGGCCGCCGACCAGGCCGAGGGTGAGACCCAGTCCGGCCATCACCTGGTCGACCGCAACCGCTGCGCGATCCAGGACCTGGCCGGCTCGCTGGTCGAGGCCAGCGAAGTGATCCACCAACTGGAGAATCACAGCAGCGAGATCTCCGGGGTGCTCGACGTGATCCGTGGCATCGCCGAGCAGACCAACCTGCTGGCGCTGAACGCCGCCATCGAGGCGGCGCGTGCCGGTGACCAGGGGCGTGGCTTCGCGGTGGTCGCCGACGAGGTGCGCGGCCTGGCCCAGCGCACCGCGCAGTCGACCCACGATATCCAGCGCATGATCGCCGCCCTGCAGGAGGGTGCCCGCGCGGCGGTGCAGGTGATGCAGCAGAGCAGCGCCCATGCCGGGCACAGCGTCGAGCAGGCGCAACTGGCCAGCGACGCGCTGGACAGCATCAGCGTGCGGGTCAACCAGATCAACGAGATGAGCCTGCAGATCGCCGCGGCGGTGGAGCAGCAGAGCCAGGTCAGTGAAAACATCAACCGCAACATCACCAGCATCCGCCAGGCCAGCGAGGCGACGGTCAGCGTCGGGCAGCGCAGCCACAGCAGTGCCAGTGACGTGGCGGAGTTGGCCAAGGACCTGCGGCGGCTGGCGGATGAGTTCTGGCGGCGGTGTCAGTGATTGAGTTGTCAGTGCCGGCCCTATCGCGGGGCAAGCCCGCTCCCACAATAGTGGCCTCGAAGCCTGGAGTGTCGAGGGCTAGGGCGTGGGAGCGGGCTTGCCCCGCGATTGGATCTATCTAGAAACCGATGAACGCATAGTAGACCGGCGCTTCGCCCGTCACCTGCAGGCGATGACCCTGTAATTCGGCCGCAAGCGCCTCGTCCTGCACATGCATCACCCACGGCCCATTGACCGCCATTGGCGCCTGTTCCAGCACCGCCGCGAACGCCGCCATGTCCGGCAACCACGCGGTAAACCCGTTGCCCTTAAGCGCGCTGGTGGTCATCCCCAGCGCCTGGCAGATCGCCACCTTGGCGGCGATATCGTCGCGATCTGCCTGGCGCGAGGCCTCGATCAAGGCGCGCAGTGTCTCATCCACCGGTAGGCTGCCATGAATCAGCTCAGGCCCTTGTTTCCAAGCTTCGGGCGGGCAGTCCTTGTTTTCCGGCCGCAGCGGCAGGTGCGGGTTGATTTCCGCCGGGTAGATGCGACAGACCAGCGGCCGGCTTTCATAGATGCCGCAGAAGTCGTTGTCGTCGAGGTTGCGACAACGCCCCGGGTTGAACGCGGCGAAGGTGACCGACACCTGCAGTTGCCCGGCGCCACAGGGCACCGGGAATGATCGGCGCAGCACATGCTCGCGCTGGTCCACCGGCATGCCCGGGCCATCGGCGAGGAACCCTTCGATCAGCACCACCACCTGGCCGCCGGAGGCCGCCCACGAGTGGGCCTCGGCAAGTGTCAGCGGCACATGATGGCCCGTGCAGCATTTGCCGCAGCCGGTGCAGGCGAAGCGAATGCTGTCGCTCATCGCTTGCCGGCGTCCCATTCGCTGGTGAAGGCTTGCTGGCGTTGGCGGTCATACAGGCACAACTCGGTACCGGTGCGGTTCTGCATGTGCTTCTGCGGGTAGGTGCCCTCGATCAACAGCGCGCTGTAACCGACCCGGTCGTCGAACTCGGTGGGCTTGCCCAGGGCGTGGGCATCCTTGAACTGGCTGGCGGCCAGGCAGGCCTTGAGCATGTGCTTGCGCTGGTCGGTCCAGGCCTGGTTGCTCGAGGCGTGGGCTACGCCGCTGGCAAGGGCGCAGAGAATGAGGAACGAACTGAGGTATTTCATACGCGACACCGCCAATGAATCTGCGAAGGGCGCGAATTATGCCCGAACGTTTTCCTTCATCAAGTCAGGAAAATCCTGACTTGATGTGTCAGCGCTCCTCGAACACCACCGTCCGCGCCGCAGTCACCAGGCAGTTGGTCAGCTCCGGCGAGGAGAACTTGGTCAGGATCGCATTGGCCCCCGCCAGCTTGGCCTTGTCGCCGCTCATCGCGCTGTCCAGCGAGGTGTGCAGCAGGATGTACAGGTGCTGGAAGTCCGGCGTTTCACGCAGGGTGCGGGTGAAGGCGAAGCCATCCATCTCGGACATCTCGATGTCGGAGACGATGATGTTGATTTCCCGCTCGGTGCCTTGCAGCTCCAGCAGCACGTTGATCGCATCCTTGGCGCTGCGCGCGGTATGGCACTCGATGCCGAGGTTGCGCAGGGTGTGCACCGATTGCTGCAGCGCGACCTGGCTGTCGTCCACCACCAGGATGTTGGCGGCGGCCAGCAGGCTGGCGTCTTCCTCGCTGACTTCGCCCGGGTGCGGCTCGTGGGCCGGCGGGGCGATGCCGTGGATGACTTTCTCGATGTCCAGCACCTGCACCAGGGTGTTGTCGACCCGGGTCACGCCGGTGATGAACGAGCGGTTGCCCGATCCGTAGGGCGGCGGCTTGATGTCGGTGCTCAGACAATGGACGATGCGGCTTACCGCCTGCACGTGCAGGCCCTGGCGCGAGCGGCTGATCTCGGTGACGATCAGGCAGCCGCCGTCGGGGTCGGCCAGGGGCATTTCGCCGATGGCGCGGGACAGGTCGATCACCGACAGCGAGTTGCCGCGCAGGGTGGCGACGCCTTTGACATGCGGGTGGGACTCCGGCAGCTTGGTCAGCGGCGGGCAGGGGATGATCTCGCTGACCTTGAGCAGGTTGATAGCCATCAGCTTGCCGCTGCGCAGGGTGAACAGCAGCAGGGACAGCGAGTCCGCGCGGGCTTTTTGCGTGGCCATGGGCAACCTTCGGTTCGAAATGGGGGAGGATGCCGGGTTATCGGCTTTTTGGCGTCAGGCTTTAGCGTAGTTTGCTATTTGCGATGGTGTATTCAGCGCAAGCCCAGTCGCTTGGCCAGCCGGCTCAGGTTGGCCCGGTCCAGCCCCAGCTCTCGCGCCGCGGCGGCCCAGTTGTCATGGTGGCGATTCAGGCAGGCTTCGACGATCTGCCGCTGATAATCATCCACCGCTTCACGCAGCCCGCCCTCGGGCAACGGCACATCGGCCGACGGCGCTTCGGCTACTACCGGCATGGCCGGCGCCAGGTTGCGTAGGTCGAGGTCGGCCGCTTCCAGGGTGAGGATCTTCGGCCGCTGCCCGTGTTGCCCCAGCGCCTTGAGCGCCGAACGGCCGATCAAGTGCTCCAGCTCGCGCACATTGCCCGGCCAGCCGTAGGCCAGCAGCGCGGCCTGGGCGTCCGCGGACAGCCGCAGGCTGCCCAGCCCCAGGCGCGAGCGGTTCTGTTCGAGGAAATAGCCCGCCAGCAACAGCACGTCGCGACCCCGTTCGCGTAGCGGTGGCACGTGCAACGGATAGACGCTCAGGCGGTGATAGAAGTCGGCGCGGAAGTGGCCGCTGCGCACCTCCTCGGCCAGATCGCGGTTGGTCGCGGCGATCAGACGTACATCCACGCGGTGTTCGCGATCCGAGCCCAGCCGCTGCAGTTGCCCGCTTTGCAGTACCCGCAGCAGCTTGGCCTGTACCGCCAGGGGCAGTTCGCCAACCTCGTCGAGGAACAGCGTGCCGCCATTGGCCAGCTCGAACTTGCCTCGGCGTTCGCCGTGGGCGCCGGTGAAGGCGCCGCGCACGTGGCCGAACAGTTCGCTCTCCACCAGGGTGTCGGGCAGCGCGGCGCAGTTGAGGCTGACCATCGGTTTGTCGGCGCGCTGGCTGGCGCGGTGCAGGGCCTGGGCCACCAGTTCCTTGCCGACGCCGGTCTCGCCGGTGATCAGCACGGTCAGGTCGCTGCCGCCGACCAGGCGGATCTCCTCGACCAGGCGCTTGTGCGCCTTGCTCTGGCCAATCAGTTCCCGGTCCTGGCCGCTGGCCTGGCGGTACACCTCGGCGCGCTGGTGTTCGTCCTCGGCGCGCGAGGCCAGGTGTTCGATGCGCTCGGCCACGGTCACCGTGGCGGCGGCCAGGCTGGCGAAGGCCTGCAAGGCGTCGAGCTCCAGGCTCTGGAACTGGCCGGGGGTAAGGGCGTCGAGGGTCAGCAGGCCCCAGGGGCGCTCGTCGACCATCAACGGGCAGCCCATGCAGTCGTGGACTTCGAGGTCGACATGCTCGGCATTGACCAGGCCGTCATAAGGGTCGGGCAACTGGCTGTCACTGGCGAAGCGGGTCGGCTCCGGGCGACTCAGGAGCACCTGGAAGCGCGGATGCTCGCTGACCTTGAAGCGCCGGCCCAAGGTGTCTGGCGACAGCCCGTCCACCGCCAGCGGCACCAGCCACTCACCGTCCAGGCGCAGCAGTGCCGCGGCATCGCAAGGCAGCAGGCCGCGCATGGCACCGAGCAGGCGGCGGTAGCGCTCCTGGTCGGGCAGGTCGCAGGAGAGGTCGCTGACCAGAGGGAGGAGGGCGGTGAGCAGGGGCTTTGCAGTCATATGGACTCCTGTTGGTCGTAATGACTATACGCCTGAGTGTGTCTTTATGACACTGATGTGCTCAAGATCCTGATTTTATTGGTGTTTAAAGTTGGCACGATTGCTGAAATACCCCAGGCAACCATTCGAAGCCAAAGGCTCAGGAGTTGTCGCAATGCTCAATGCCGAACAACGTGCAATCATCAAGGCCACTGTCCCCCTGCTGGAAAGCGGTGGCGAGGCCCTGACCACCCACTTCTACAAACTGATGCTCAGCGAGTACCCCGAGGTGCGTCCGCTGTTCAACCAGGCCCACCAGGCCAGCGGCGACCAGCCGCGTGCCCTGGCCAACGGCGTGCTGATGTACGCCCGTCACATCGACCGGCTCGAGCAACTGGGCGGCCTGGTCGGGCAGATCATCAACAAGCATGTGGCCCTGCAGATTCTCCCCGAACATTATCCGATCGTTGGCAGCTGCCTGCTGCGCGCCATCGAGCAAGTGCTGGGCAAGGACATCGCCACCCCGGAAGTGATCGCCGCCTGGGCCGCCGCCTATGGCCAGCTGGCCGATATCCTCATCGGTGCGGAAGAGCACCTCTATAAGGAGAAGGAGCAGGCCGCTGGCGGCTGGCGCGGTACCCGTGAATTCCGCCTGGTGCGCCGCGAGCAGGAAAGCCGCGAGATCGTCTCGTTCTACTTCGCACCGCTCGATGGCAAGCCGGTGCTCAAGGCCGAGCCGGGCCAGTACATCGGCTTGCAGGTGTTCATCGATGGCCAGGAGCAGCGCCGCAACTACTCGCTATCGGCTCTGTGCGACGGCGAGCAGTACCGCATCAGCGTCAAGCGCGAAGCGGGTGGCAAGGTCTCCAACTACTTGCATGACGGCTTGATGGTCGGTGATACCCTGCAACTGTTCCCGCCATCCGGTGACTTCACCCTCGCCGCCAGCGACAAGCCGCTGGTGCTGATCAGTGGCGGGGTTGGCATCACCCCGACCCTGGCGATGCTCGAGGCGGCGCTCAAGACCGAGCGACCGGTGCACTTCATCCACTGCGCGCGAAATGGCGCGGTGCACGCCTTCCGCGACTGGATCGACGGGCTGGCGGCGCGCCACCCGCAGCTCAAGCGCTTCTATTGCTACGCCGAGGAAGATGGCAGCCAGGCCGCCGACGCCGTGGGCCTGCTGGACCAGGCGCTGCTGGGCGAGTGGCTGCCGCGTGAGCGTGACATCGACGCCTACTTCCTCGGGCCAAAGGGCTTCATGGCCGCGATCAAGCGCCAGCTCAAGGGCCTGGGCGTGCCGGAAGGGCAAGCGCGCTACGAGTTCTTCGGACCGGCGGCGGCGTTGGAGTGAAACGCTGAGCCCATCGCGGGGCTTGCCCCGCGATTCATCCCAATCGCTGCGGTTCGGCGTTCTGTCGGGCCGGCAGCACCCGGATGCTCCCGGCCGTGGGTAATCGAGAACGAAACGGACGATGACATTCGGCGCTATCGATGTGGCCGAGCGCCGAACCGCAGCGATTGGGCCTGTCCCTTCTCTATATAGAAAGAGATGAACGCCTCCACACCGGCGTTCATCTTTAATCCTCCTTTAATCACGGTATCCTTCACTCCCGGGTGTCGAGGGGCCTGCCCCTGTCCGGTGCTCAAGCTGGCACATTTTTCATGTTGGCCAGTGAACCGAAACCGACCTGCTCGGTCCTAGGTCATCAGTGGATAGCCACGCACGCCCCTGCTCGATGCATTCAAAGGTCATCTCCAGCGTGTAGACTGGGCGCCCCTCGGGCGGCCCACGCTGCCACTCTCCATCGAAGGAATCGGCAATGAACGAACTCTCATCGCGCCTGAACCGGGAACGGCGCTTTCTGGTGCTCCTCGGCGTGATCTGCCTGGCGCTGATCGGCGGCGCCCTGTACATGCAGGTGGTGCTGGGCGAGGCGCCGTGCCCGCTGTGCATCCTGCAGCGTTATGCCCTGCTGTTCATCGCGATCTTCGCCTTCATCGCCGCGGCCATGCCCGGGCGCCGTAGCCTGACCTTCTTCGAGGCGCTGGTGGTGCTCAGCGCCATCGGCGGGATCGTTGCGGCGGGCAACCATGTGTATATACTCGCCAACCCGATGGTGAGCTGTGGCATCGACACCCTGCAGCCCATCGTCGACGACCTGCCGCTGGCCAAGCTCTGGCCACTGGCCTTCCAGGTCGACGGTTTCTGCTCCACCCCGTATCCGCCGATCCTCGGCTTGTCGCTGGCGCAATGGGCGCTGGTGGCCTTCGTCCTGACGGCGCTGCTGGTGCCCCTGGGAATCTACCGAAACCGACGTCGCGGTTAGACCAAAGTCCCGAATTGACCTGGGTCTATTGCACGGCAAGATAAGCCGCAAAGTGCGCCGCACGATTGATCCAGGTCAGCCATCAGCCCTTGCGCGGCAAGGGTTTCAGGGCTACTGGAAGGGGTGCGACAAACTGTCGCGAAGTTGATTTTTTGACCAGTATTGTTGCGCATTCTGTAAAAGACTGTTGCTCAATAAGTCATAGTCATCGTGGGGCGACCTATCTACAATCGCCCCCAATTTCCGTTCGGCACTGCTTGCAAGTCGCAGGATTGATGGAAGCCGCAGCGCTTTCCATTTGCTGACTTCGTCAAGTTTCGCCCAACGGCGATACCGGGCGGACCCCCCTCCGCGTTTTCCGCACCAAATGGACTTGGTCTGAAGTACAGGCCTGTTGCCTACGAAACCATAAGCACCGCACACCCGCTTGACGCCAAGATCCTGCAGTCGGATCCCTGGCAGGGGCGAGTACGGGCGCCAATTGCCGCACTTGGCAGGACGAAGTGTTGGCTACCAAAACACAAATTGCATTGAAGCAAGCTGATCTAGAGGTCGTGAGATGAGTAAAAAGCGTTACCCCAGACTGTTTGGCATATTGCCCTTTTTAGGCATGCTTTTACTCAGTGGGTGCAACTGGACCCTGCTCGACCCCAAGGGCCAGGTCGGCATTGAGCAGAAGAACCTGATCCTGATCGCCACCGGCCTGATGCTGCTGGTGGTCGTGCCCGTGATCATCATGACCCTGGCGTTCGCCTGGAAGTACCGTGCTTCCAACAAGGCCGCCACCTACACCCCCGACTGGTCGCACTCGACCAAGATCGAGGCCGCGGTGTGGATCATCCCGATCCTGATCATCATCGCCCTGGGTTACTTCACCTACCACTCCACCCACAAGCTGGACCCGTACCGTCCACTGGATTCCGATGTGAAGCCGGTGCAGATCGACGTGGTCGCGCTGGACTGGAAGTGGCTGTTCATCTACCCGGAGCAGGGCATCGCCACGGTCAACAAGATCGTCTTCCCGGCCAACACCCCGGTCAACTTCCGTGTCACCTCCGACGCCGTGATGAACTCCTTCTTCATCCCGGGTCTGGGCGGCCAGATCTACGCCATGGCCGGCATGACCACCAAACTGCACCTGATCGCCAACGAGAACGGTGTGTTTGACGGCATCTCCGCCAACTACAGCGGCGCCGGCTTCACCGGTATGAAATTCAAGGCTGTCGCCACTTCGCAAGCTGACTTCGATGCATGGGTCGCTGAAGTGAAGGCATCGCCGAAGAAACTGGACCAGGCCGAATATGACGCCTTGGCCAAAGCTAGCGAAAACAACCCAGTCGCGCTGTACAGCGAGGCTCCGGCTGACCAGTTCCAGCGCATCGTCGACAAGTACGAAGGCATGAACCGCGGTCGTCCGAACCACGAAGAAGCAGGCAGCAAAGACCTGGCCACCACCAAGGGTGTGGAATCGAGTATGCAACCAGCTGCCGGTGCAGAGGAGTAAGAGATGTTCGGTAAATTAACTCTGGAGGCGATACCGTATCACGAGCCGATAGTCATGGTGACGCTTGCCATGATCGCGCTCGGTGGTATCGCTGTCGTTGGTGCCATCACCTATTTCCGCAAGTGGACCTACTTGTGGACCGAGTGGCTGACCACGGTCGACCACAAGAAAATCGGCGTGATGTACATCATCGTCGCTATGGTCATGCTGCTGCGCGGCTTCGCCGACGCCATCATGATGCGTACCCAGCTGGCCGCCGCCACCGGTGGCTCGGAAGGCTACCTGCCGCCTGAACACTATGACCAGATCTTCACCGCCCACGGTGTGATCATGATCATCTTCATGGCGATGCCGTTCTTCACCGGCCTGATGAACCTCGCGGTTCCGTTGCAGATCGGTGCACGTGACGTTGCCTTCCCGTTCCTGAACTCCCTGAGCTTCTACCTGCTGCTGGCAGGCGTGCTGCTGGTCAACATCTCGCTGGGCGTTGGTGAATTCGCCAAGACCGGTTGGGTTGCCTATCCGCCGCTCGCGGGTATCCAGTACAGCCCTGGGGTGGGTGTCGATTACTACATCTGGGCGCTACAGCTCTCAGGCTTGGGTACGACACTGACAGGCGTGAACTTCCTCGTCACCGTGATGAAGATGCGCGCCCCTGGCATGAAGCTGATGGACATGCCGATCTTCACCTGGACCTGCACCTGGGCCAACGTGCTGATCGTCGCTTCCTTCCCGATCCTGACCGCCGCACTCGCCCTGCTGACCGTTGACCGTTATCTGGACTTCCACATCTTCACCAACGAGCTTGGTGGGAACCCGATGATGTACGTCAACCTGTTCTGGGCGTGGGGTCACCCTGAGGTCTACATCCTGATCCTGCCGGCCTTCGGCGTGTTCTCGGAAGTCACCTCGACCTTCGCAGGCAAGCGCCTGTTCGGTCACCACTCGATGATCTACGCTTCGGGCGCGATCGCCATCCTGGGCTTTGCGGTCTGGCTGCACCACTTCTTCACCATGGGTGCCGGCGCCAGCGTCAACACCTTCTTCGGCCTGGCGACGATGCTGATCTCCATTCCGACCGGTGTGAAGCTGTTCAACTGGCTGTTCACCATCTACCAGGGCCGTCTGCGCTTCACCGCGCCGATCATGTGGACCCTGGGCTTCATGGTCACCTTCTCCATCGGTGGCATGACCGGCGTCCTGCTGGCTGTTCCAGGTGCCGACTTCGTTCTGCACAACAGCCTGTTCGTGATCGCCCACTTCCACAACGTGATCATCGGTGGCGCGGTATTCGGCTACATCGCCGGCTTCGCCTTCTGGTTCCCGAAAGCCTTCGGTTTCACCCTGAACGAGAAGTGGGGCAAGGCTGCCTTCTGGTTCTGGATCTCCGGCTTCTACGTTGCGTTCATGCCGCTGTACGCCCTGGGCTTCATGGGCATGACCCGTCGTCTGAACCACTCCGACAACCCGCTGTGGGAACCCTACCTGTACGTGGCCGTGGTCGGCGCCGTGCTGATCCTGTTCGGTATCGCCTGCCAGCTGATCCAGATCTACGTCTCGGTTCGCGACCGCAAGGACAACATGGACGTCACTGGCGACCCATGGGGCGGCCGTACCCTGGAGTGGTCGACTTCGTCGCCACCTCCGTTCTACAACTTCGCTCACATGCCTGAGCATGTTGGCCTGGACGCCTGGCACGAAGCCAAGCAAGCCCGTGCCGCGTACAAAGCTCCGGCCAAGTACGAAGCGATCCACATGCCGAGCAACACTTCCACCGGTCTGTTCATGGGTCTGTTCCTGACCGTGTTCGGCTTCGCCTTCATCTGGCACATCTGGTGGCTGGTGGGTGCGAGCCTGGTTGCGACCATCGCCGTCTTCGTTCGCCACGCCGCGCGTGACGACCAGGGCTACATGGTGCCGGCCGAAGAAGTGGCGCGCATCGAAGGCGAGCGCATGAAAGCGCTGGCCAACGCTGGTGCACTGCCTGCCGGCGGCGCACGTGTCGAATCGTTTGAACGGGTGTAATCAATGTCCAGTCAAGTAATCCACGGTGGCGCGCATGGTCATGACCATGCGCACGATGACCACCACCACGACTCGGGCCAGATGACCGTCCTCGGTTTCTGGCTGTACCTGATGACCGACTGCATCCTGTTTGCGTCGCTCTTCGCCACCTACGCGGTGCTGTCCGGCAGTTTTGCCGGCGGCCCGTCGGGCCACGACATCTTCCAGCTCGACTTCGTGCTGGTTGAAACCGCGTTCCTGCTGCTGTCCTCGATCACCTTCGGCTTCGCCATGCTGAAGATGTTCGACGGCAAGAAGGCCGGCGTACTGGGCTGGTTGGCCGTGACCTTCCTGTTCGGTGCAGGCTTCATCGCGATGGAAATCTATGAATTCCATCACCTGATCGCCGAAGGCTTCGGCCCGCAGCGCAGCGGCTTCCTGTCGGGCTTCTTCGCCCTGGTGGGCACCCACGGTCTGCACGTGACCGCTGGCCTGATCTGGATGGCGATCATGATGTATCAGATCAACAAGCACGGCATCACGCCGACCGCCAAGACTCGCATGAGCTGCCTGAGCCTGTTCTGGCACTTCCTGGATGTGGTCTGGATCTGCGTGTTCACCGTCGTCTACCTGCTGGGAGTTCTGTAATGGCTAGCGCACACGACACTCATCACGAGGGTAACCACGGTAGCGTGAAGTCGTACATGATCGGCTTCGTCCTCTCGATCATCCTGACCGCGATTCCGTTCGGCCTGGTGATGTTCCCGAGCCTGCCGAAGAACCTGACCGTCCTGATCGTGGTGGCCATGGCCGTCATCCAGGTGGTTGTGCACCTGGTGTACTTCCTGCACATGGACCGCTCGAAAGAGCAGCGTTCCAACGTGTCGACGTTCCTGTTCACTACCCTGGTGATCGCTCTGCTGGTCGGCCTGTCGCTGTGGATCATGTTCAGCATCCACTTCGAAATGTTGGCCAAGTGAGGTAAGACTGCATGTCCGTGAAGCACTTTATCCAAATCACCAAACCGGGGATCATTTTCGGTAACGTGCTTTCCGTGGCAGGCGGTTTCTTCCTTGCCGCTAAGGGGCATGTGGATTTCGCCCTGTTCCTGGCGGTGGTGATCGGTACTTCCCTGGTGGTCGCGTCCGGATGCGTGTTCAACAACTGCATCGACCGTGACATCGACCACAAGATGGAACGTACCAAGAACCGCGTCATGGTTCAGGGCGGCATGTCGCTGCCCCTGGCGCTGATCTACGCCACCCTGCTCGGGGTGGCGGGTTTCAGCCTGCTGTATGTGCAAGCCAATCCGCTGGCGGCGTTCTGCGCCCTGGTCGGTTTCGTGGTCTACGTCGGTTTCTACAGCCTGTGGCTGAAGCGCAAATCGGTGCACGGTACCCTGGTCGGCAGCCTGTCCGGTGCCATGCCTCCGGTGATCGGCTACTGCGCCGTGAGCAACAGCTTCGACCTGGCCGCGGTGACCCTGCTGGTGATGTTCAGCCTGTGGCAGATGCCGCACAGCTTCGCCATCGCCATCTTCCGCTTCAAGGACTACAGCGCCGCCAACATTCCGGTCCTGCCGGTGGCACGCGGTATCCTCGCGGCGAAGAAGCAGATCGTGCTGTATGTGCTGGCCTTCGTGCTCGCCACCCTGATGCTGACCCTCGGCGGCTATGCCGGCCTGGGTTACCTCGCCGTGGCGGCGGCCATGGGCCTGTACTGGCTGTACATGGCCTGGGGCGGCTACAAGGCCGAGGACGACAGCAAGTGGGCCCGCAAGGTGTTTGGCTTCTCCATCCTCACCGTTACCGCCCTGAGCGTGATGATGGGCGTGGACAGCCAGACCGCGGCTGATGTGCTGATGACCTACGCGCGCTGATACAGCAGCCTGTTACACCAAGAACCCCGGCCATGTGCCGGGGTTTTTTTATGCTTTTTTCCTGTGTTTGCCCGCGAAGGGCCAGTGCTGAAAACATAAATCTCAAATTTTCAAAAAAATAGTCTGAAAAAATCCAACAAAACAGGAAATTATCTTTTGCATTAACTGTGTTTCGGCACTATCTTCTGCTTCAGGCCGCCGCAGCGGCCAGCGTCGCTCGGACGGTTCCGGGCGCTTACGTCTGCAGAGGAACACATGGCCAACCCAGGTTCGCCGCGCCGCTTCGCGCGCATCGATCGTCTCCCCCCGTACGTTTTCAACATCACCGCCGAGCTCAAGATGGCCGCCCGCCGACGTGGCGAGGACATCATCGACCTGAGCATGGGCAACCCCGATGGCGCCACGCCGCCGCACATCGTCGAGAAGCTGGTGCAGGTCGCCCAGCGCGAGGACACCCACGGCTATTCCACCTCCCGTGGCATCCCGCGCCTGCGCCGGGCCATTTCCAACTGGTACAAGGAACGCTACGACGTCGCCATTGACCCTGAAACCGAGGCCATCGTCACCATCGGCTCGAAAGAGGGCCTGGCGCACCTGATGCTCGGCACCCTCGACCATGGCGATACGGTACTGGTGCCCAACCCCAGCTACCCGATCCACATCTACGGCGCGGTGATCGCCGGCGCCCAGGTGCGCTCCGTGCCGCTGGTGCCGGGTGTGGATTTTTTCAACGAGCTGGAGCGGGCGATCCGCGAGTCGATCCCCAAGCCGAAGATGATGATCCTGGGCTTTCCGTCCAACCCCACCGCCCAGTGCGTCGAGCTGGACTTCTTCGAGCGCGTGGTGGCCCTGGCCAAGCAGTACGATGTGTTGGTGGTGCACGACCTGGCCTACGCCGACATCGTCTACGACGGATGGAAGGCGCCGTCGATCATGCAGGTGCCGGGCGCCAAGGACATCGCCGTGGAGTTCTTCACCCTGTCCAAGAGCTACAACATGGCGGGCTGGCGGATCGGCTTCATGGTCGGCAACCCCGAGCTGGTCAGCGCCCTGGCGCGGATCAAGAGCTACCACGACTACGGCACCTTCACCCCGCTGCAGGTGGCCGCCATCGCCGCCCTGGAAGGCGACCAGCAGTGCGTGCGCGATATCGCCGAGCAGTACCGTCAGCGCCGCAACCTGCTGGTCAAGGGCCTGCACGAGATGGGCTGGATGGTCGAGAACCCCAAGGCCTCGATGTATGTCTGGGCCAAGATCCCCGAGGCCTATGCGCACCTGGGGTCGCTGGAGTTCGCCAAGAAACTGCTGGCCGAGGCCAAGGTCTGCGTGTCGCCGGGGATCGGCTTCGGTGACTACGGCGACGATCATGTGCGCTTTGCCCTGATCGAGAACCAGGACCGGATTCGCCAGGCCATTCGCGGCATTCGCCAGATGTTCCGGGCCGATGGTGTGACCCGCAAGTAAGCCGTTCACCCTGATCGCGGGGCAAGCCCACTCCCACGCCATTCAGTGGGAGCGGGCGTGCCCCGCGATGCGTTTGCGCCGATCAGCGGCGATCTTTTTTTGCGTCCCCCCTCTTCTCAGCCGTTCGCGCCTGGATTACAAATAGCGCCGCGGGCGCTCGCCCCGATAACAACAACCTCCTTCCCTGGCCATCATGTCCGATCAGAACCCTTGCCTGACCTGCGGCGCCTGCTGCGGCTACTTTCGTGTGTCTTTCTTCTGGGGTGAATGCCAGTCCGCCGGTGGCGTGGTGCCCGACGATCTGGTGGTGCAGATCAATCCGACCCGGGTCGCCATGATCGGCACCGACGCCAAGCCTTGCCGCTGCGTCAGCCTGGGCGGCGAGATCGGCACGCAAGTGGCGTGCTCCATTTATGAGAACCGCTCCAGCCCCTGCCGCGAGTTCGAGGCCTCGTGGGAAAACGGTGTGCACAACCCCAGCTGTGACGACGCACGGGCGGCCTATGGTCTGCCACCGCTGACACCACCGGGCGCCAATGAGCCGCATTGGCCGGAAGAGGGAGCGGAGGTCGCCTGAAAGTCGACCTGCCTTCCGAGCGACGGTACGCCGATGGGAATTGCCCCGTGATGGCCGTATGGCCTTATCGCGGGTAGGCTTGCTTTCACACACCGCCGTACATTTTGGGCTCCGCCATTACCGCTCGTCGGTTGGATCCAATGCTCGGGTGGCTGAAACCCGCGAAACACGTGCCGCCTCGACAAAGTATTAACACCATTTGACCGTCCCCTGCGCCGTACTGCCCGCGCCTGAGCGGCTACACATTCCTTCAAAGGATATTCGTAGCCATAGATCAGGCGTTTCGGCCGTCGCGTGTTCCACTGCTCTTTTCTGCCCTGCTGTGCACGCATTCAAGGACTGAAGTGCCTGATCCACGAAGGAGCTCTACGTGGACAGACGTGCCGCCCCCCGTTCACCCGCCCGTTTCTCGCAACTGTCGCTGGCTGTCAGCCTGGCTGTCGGTGCGATGGCATTTGGTCTGTCCAGCGAACAGGCGCTAGCCGTCTGTAGCGCGGCTGGTTCCACGATCACCTGCAACGGCGCGGCCAACCCGCTGGCGCCGAGCTATACCAATGGCGGCAGTGGCCTTACCGTCAACGTCAACCCGGGCGCGAGCCTGGGTACCTTGCTGGGCGTGGGCGGCACTTCGTTGTCACTGGCCGGGAACAACAACACCCTGAACAACTCCGGCACCATCGACCCGACGTTGCTCGGGCTGCTGAGCATCCAGTCCTCCGCCGTGCTGATCGGCAACACCGGCACCGGCAGCATCCTCAACATCAACAACAACGCCACGGGCGTGATCAAGGGCACCGGCGCCTTGCTCGGCGCCAACCTGCTGAACCTCACCGGCATGGCGCTGGACGCGCGCAACGGCGCCGGCGGCACCACCACCATCAGCAACGCCGGCAGTATCGGCTCCTCGGCGCTGGCCAGCCTCACGCTGGTGAGCGAGGACACGCCGGTCATCGCCGTGACCGGCGGCAGCACGGTGAACTTCACCAACACCGGCACCATCCTTGGCCGTGCCGCGTTCGAGGCTTCCGCGGCGGGCAACACCTTCACCAACGCCGGGACCCTGACCGGCAGCCTGTCGATGGGGGCCAACAGCACCAACCGCTTCAACGCCATCACCGGCTCCAGCGTTGGGGCAGGGCTTGGCGTCGGCGTGGCCTTGCTGGTCACCAGCAACCCGAACCTTGCCTACGCGGCAGCTGGCAAGATCGACGGCGGCGCAGGCGGCACTAATACCTTGGCATTGCAAAACGCCATTGGCGGCGGCAGTGGGACCAGTGGCAGCGGTACGATCAACGCCACCAACTACATCAACTTCAGCCGCCTGATTGTCGACGCCGGCACCTGGAGCCTGATCGGCCAGGTGCTCAACGGCACCACCCAGACCACCCTCAACGGTGGCCAGCTCAACTTCGACAACGCCAGCGCCTTCGGTAGCGGTGCCATTACCGTCAATGGGGGTGGGCTGGCGGGGACTGTCGGTGGTCTGAGCCTGGCCAACAACTTCACCCTCAACGCCGGTCTGAGCGTCGGCGGCGCCACCGACATGGCCCTCAATGGCGTGGTTTCGGGTGTCGGCGGGCTGACCAAAACCGGCGCCGGGCTGCTCACCCTCGGCGCCACCAACACCTACAGTGGCGGCACCACCCTCGCCGCCGGCGGTCTCAACCTGACCAGTGCCGCGGCGCTGGGCAGTGGCGGCCTCACCGTCAGCGGCGCCAGCAGCCTGCAGGGCAGCGTGCCGCTGGTGTTGAACACCGCCGTGGCGCTGAACGCGGCGCTGACCTTGCCTGGTAGCAACGCCCTGACCCTGGGTGGCGTGCTCAGCGGCACTGGTTCACTGGTCAAGAGCGGCAGCGGTGGCTTGACGCTGAACGGCGTCAACACCTACAGCGGCGGCACGACCCTGGGCAGCGGTACCCTCACCCTCGGCAACGCCAGCGCCCTGGGCAGCGGCGCGTTGGCACTGAGCGGCAACGGCACCCTGGACACCACGGCGACCATGGCCCTTGGCAATGCCATCAATCTGGGCAGCAGTACCCTGACCTTGCCGGGCAATAACGCCTTGACGCTCAACGGCGTGATTGGCGGCAGCGGCAGCCTGACCAAGAATGGCACCGCCGACCTCACTCTCAACGGCGTCAACACCTACAGCGGCACCACCACCCTGGGCGGTGGCAAGCTCACCGTCGGCAACAGCGCGGCGCTGGGCACCAGCGGCCTGACCCTGGGCGGCAATGCCAGCCTGGACGCCAGCAGCGCGGTCAGCCTGGGCAATGCGATCAACCTGGGGGCCAACACCCTTGACCTGCTGGGCACCAGCGCCACCACCCTGGGCGGTGTCATCAGCGGGACTGGCGCGCTGGTCAAGAATGGCGCCGGCGACCTGACCCTCAATGGCAACAACACCTTCAGCGGCGGTCTGACGCTCAACACCGGCAAGCTCACCGTCGGGCACAGCAATGCGCTGGGCAGCGGTGCGCTGACCCTGGGCGGCAACGTCAGCCTCGACGCCGGTACCGCGGTCAACCTGGGCAACGCGGTCAACCTCGGCGCCAACACCCTCAACCTGCTGGGCAGCAGTGCCACGACCCTGGGTGGTGTCATCAGCGGTACCGGCGCGCTGGTCAAGAACGGCAGCGCCGGCCTGACCCTCAACGGCAGCAACACCTTCAGCGGCGGCACCACCCTCAATGGCGGCGTGCTGACCGTGGGCAACAACAATGCCCTGGGCACCGGCGCGCTGTCCCTGGGCGGCAATGCCAGCCTCGATGCGGGCGTGGCGGTCAACCTGGGCAACGCCATCAACCTGGGTGGCAACACACTCACTCTGCCGGGCACGAGTGCCACCACCCTGGGTGGCGTGATCAGCGGCACCGGGGCGCTGGTCAAGAATGGCGGCAGCAACCTGACCCTGGGTGGCGCCAACACCTTCAGCGGCGGGCTGACCCTCAATGCCGGTACCCTGACCCTGGCCACCGCGGCGGCCCTGGGCACGGGCGGCTTGACCGTCGGTGGGGCCTCGACCCTGGCCAACACGGCAGCGATGACCCTGAACAATGGCGTCAATCTCGGCGCCGACCTGACCCTCGCCGGCGCCAACAACCTCACGCTGGCCGGCAACCTCGGCGGCAGCGGCGGCCTGATCAAGAACGGCAGCGCCAGCCTGACCCTGAGTGGCAACAACACCCAGAACGGCGCCACGGCGCTGAACGCCGGCACCCTGGTGCTCGGCAGCAACACCGCGCTGGGCACCGGCGCGCTCAATGCCGCGGCCAACACCACCCTGGATACCAGTGTCGCCGGGCTGAACATCGGTAACGCCCTCAACCTGGCCGGCAACCTGAACCTTCCCGGCAGCAACGACCTGACCCTGAGCGGCGTCATTGCCGGCGCCGGCGGCATCACCAAGGGCGGCAACACCACCTTGACCCTGACTGGTGCCAACACCAACAGCGGCTCCACCTTCCTCAACGCCGGCACCCTGGTGGTCGGCAACAACACCGCGCTGGGCACCGGAACCCTCAACACCGCAGCCGGCACCCACCTGGACGCCAGCACGGCCGTGAGCCTGGCCAACGACGCCATCATCGCCGGCCCCCTGACCATCGACGGCACCGCCAACCTGGGCTTGAGCGGCGTGCTCAGCGGCATCGGCTCGCTGGTCAAGAACGGCAACGCCAGCCTGACCCTGAGCGGCAACAACGTCTTCACCAACGGCACCCAGCTCAACGCCGGTACGCTGATCCTGGGCAGCAACACGGCATTGGGCATCGGTAGCCTGACCTTGGGTGGCAACGCCAACCTCGACACCAGCAGCGCTGTCGCGGCCACCAACACCATCAGCCTCGGCGCCAACACCCTGACCGTGCTGGGCAGCAACGCCACCACCCTGGCCGGGCAGATCAGCGGTACCGGCGCGCTGGTCAAGAGCGGCAGCGCCGCCCTGACCCTCAACGGCAACAACACCTACAGCGGCGGCACCACCCTCAACGGTGGGTTGCTGACCCTGGGCAACAACAACGCCCTGGGCACCGGCGGCTTGACCCTGGGTGGCAACGCCAGCCTCGACAGCAGCGGCACCCTCAACCTGGGCAACGCCATCAACCTCGCCGGCAATACCCTGACCCTGGCAGGCAGAAATGCCACCACCCTCGGCGGCGTGATCAGTGGCACTGGCGCACTGACCAAGAACGGCAGCACCAACCTGACCCTGTCCGGCGCCAACACCTTCAGCGGTGGTCTCAACCTCAATGCCGGGACCTTGACCCTGGCCAGCGCCGCCGCGCTGGGAACCGGCGCGCTGAACGTCGGCGGCGCGGCCACCCTGGCCAACGCCACGGCCATGACCCTGAACAACGCCATCAACCTCGCAGCCGACCTGTCGCTGCCCGCCACCAGCAACCTCACCCTGGCCGGCAACCTCAATGGCACCGGCGGCCTGGTCAAGAGCGGCAGCGCCACCCTGACCCTGAGCGGCAACAATACCCACAGCGGCGCCACCGCGCTCAACGCCGGCACCCTGGTACTCGGCAGCAACACCGCCCTGGGCACTGGCGGGCTGAATGCCGCCAACAACACCACCCTGGACACCAGCGTCGCCGGCCTGAATATCGGCAACGCGCTGAACCTGGCCGGCAACTTCATCCTGCCCGGCAGCAACGACCTGACCCTGAGCGGCACCATCGCTGGCGCCGGCGGCATCACCAAGAACGGCGCCACCCGCCTGACCCTGACCGGCAACAACAGCAACAGCGGCATCACCCGTCTGAACGCCGGTACCCTGGTGGTCGGCAGCAATACCGCGCTGGGCACCGGCACCCTCAACACCCTGGCCGGCACCCACCTGGATGCCAGCACCGCGGTCAGCCTGGCCAACGACGTCACCCTCGCCGGCCCCCTGACCATCGACGGCAGCGCCGACCTGGGCCTGAGCGGCGTGGTCAGCGGCATCGGTTCGCTGGTCAAGAACGGCAACGCCAACCTGACCCTGAGTGGCAACAACCTCTACACCAACGGCACCCAGCTCAATGCCGGCACGCTCACCCTTGGCAGCAACACCGCGCTGGGGATCGGCGCCCTGAGCGTGGGCGGCAATGCCAGCCTCGACGCCAGCACCGCCGTGGCGGTGACCAACGGCATCAGCCTGGGCAGCAACACCCTGACCGTGCTGGGCAGCAATGCCACCACCCTCGGTGGCCTGATCAGCGGCAGTGGCGCGCTGGTCAAGAATGGCAGCGCCGGGCTGACCCTCAACGGCAACAACAGCTACAGCGGCGGCACCACCCTCAATGCCGGGCTGCTGACTCTGGGCAACAACAACGCCATCGGCAGCGGCGCCCTGAGCGTGGGCGGCAATGCCAGCCTCGACGGCAGCGCCGCGCTCAACCTGGGCAACGCCATCAACCTCGGCACCGGCGCCACCCTGACCTTGCCGGGCAGCAATACCACCACCCTTGCTGGCGTGATCAGCGGCGCTGGCGCGCTGACCAAGAACGGCAGCACCAACCTGACCTTGTCAGGCGCCAACACCTTCAGCGGGGGGCTCAACCTCAACGCCGGCACCCTGACCCTGGCCAATGCCGCGGCGCTGGGGACTGGCGCGCTGAACGTCGGGGGGGCCGCAACCCTGGTCAACAGCGTGGCGATGACCCTGGGCAACGATGTCAACCTCGGCGCCAACCTGACCCTCGGCGGCAGCAACAACCTGACCCTTGGCGGCGTGCTCGCAGGCACCGGCGGCTTGGTCAAGAACGGTGTGTCCGACCTGACGCTGACCGGCAACAACACCTTCAGCGGTGCCATCGACCTGCTCGGCGGCAGCATCACCACGGTCGGTACCACGGCCCTGGGCAATACCTCGGCGGTCAGTGTCGGTGCCGGCACCAGCCTCAACCTCGGCGCCAGCGGCACCATCGGTGGCCTGAGCGGTGCCGGTACGGTGAACATCGCCGCCGGTGGCGCCCTGACCCTGGGCGGCAACAACCTCAACAGCGTGTTCAGCGGTGCATTGGCCGGCAGCGGTGGGTTGGTCAAGACCGGCACTGGCAGCTTCGAGCTGTCCGGGGTCAACGTGCTAGGTGGCAACACCACGGTCAATGCCGGCCTGCTCAATGTCACCGGCTCGCTGGCCAGCCCCGGCGTGCAGGTCAACAGCGGTGCCAGCCTCGGCGGCACCGGCAGCTTGCTGGGGGCGGTCGACATCGCCAACGGCGCGCACCTGCTGGCCAACAGCGGTGCGACCCTCAGTACCAGCGCGCTGACCCTGCACAGTGGCTCGATCCTCGACTTCGGCCTGGGCTCGCCAGCCACTGGCGGTACCGCGCTGGTCAACGTCAACGGCAACCTGACCCTGGACGGCACCCTCAACGTCACCGACGTCGGCGGCTTCGGCACCGGTATCTACCGGCTGTTCGACTACACCGGCGCGCTGGTCGACAACGGCCTGCTGGTCGGCAACGTGCCAGGCGCCATGCTGCCTGGCGACCTGCAGGTGCAGACCTCGATCGGTAGCCAGGTCAACCTGCTTGTCGGCGGCGCCTCCGGCACCGTGCAGTTCTGGGATGGCGGCCAAAGCGTGCCCAATGGCGTGATCGACGGCGGCACCGGCACCTGGAATGGCAGCAACACCAACTGGACTGATGTCAACGGTGTGCTCAACGGCAGCTGGGCCAGCGACTTCGCGGTATTCCAGGGCACTGCAGGGGATGTCACCGTGGTCGGCACCCAGGCCGCCACTGGCCTGCAGTTCGTCACCAACGGCTACCGACTGATCGGCGCCGGTGGGCTGGACCTGGTCAACGGCAGCAACGGCGCCTTCGCCGTGCGTGTCGACCCCGGCGTCACCGCGACCCTCAACGTTGGCCTCTCGGGCAACGGCCAACTGGCCAAGCTCGACAGCGGCACCTTGGTGCTCAATGGCGCCAACAGCTACACCGGCGGCACCCTGCTCAACGGTGGCACGATCGTGGTCGGCAACAACACCGCTTTGGGTAGCGGTTCTGTCAGTACCGCCAACGGCACCACCTTGGACAGCAACACCGCCGTGACCCTTGGCAACGCCTTCAATCTCAGCGGTGCCCTGACCGTCGCGGGCTCCGCCGACCTGGGGCTGTCCGGCGTGGTCTCCGGCCTTGGCAGCCTGGTCAAGGCCGGCGGCGCCAACCTGACCCTGGGTAACGCCAACACCTACAGTGGCGGCACCAGCCTAGGTGCCGGTACCTTGACCCTCGGCAACGCCCAGGCGTTGGGTACTGGCGGCCTGACCGTCACCGGCGCCGCCAGTCTGGACATCTCCGGTAACCTGGCACTGGGCAATACCGTCGCCCTGAATGCCAACCTCACCCTGCCGGGAACAAACGACCTCAGCTTCAACGGAGCGCTCAGTGGCACAGGGGGTCTGGTCAAGACAGGTTCCGGCACGCTCACCCTCAACGGCAGCAACAGCCAGCAGGGCAGCACCAGCCTGAACGGCGGCACCCTCGTGGTAGGCAGCAACACCGCGCTGGGCACCGGTGCGCTGAACGCAGTCGGTGGCACCACCCTGAGCAGCAATGCCAACGTCACCCTGGCCAACCAGCTCAACCTGGCCGGCAACCTGACCATCGCCGGGGCGCAGAACCTGACCCTGGGCGGTAACGTCAACGGCGTCGGCGGCCTGACCAAGACCGGCAGCGGCACCCTGACCCTGACCGGCACCAATGGCAACCTGGGCAACACCAACCTCAATGCCGGTACCCTGGTGCTCGGTAGCGCCAGCGCCCTCGGCCTTGGCCAGCTCAACGCGGCGGCCGGCACCACGCTGGACAGCGCTGCGGCGATCAACATCGGCAACACCGTCAACCTGGGCGGCGACCTCACCATCACCGGCAGCAACGACCTGGGGCTGGGCGGGCTGGTCACCGGTGCCGGTAGCCTGATCAAGAACGGTGCCAGCAACCTTACCCTCAGTGGCGCCAACACCCTGATCGGCGGCGTGACCCTCAATGCCGGCACGCTTACCCTGGGCAACAACCAGGCGCTGGGCACTGGCACCCTGACTGTCGGTGGCGCCAGCAACCTGGCCACCACCGGCGCCCTGACCCTGGCCAATCAGGTGACGCTCAACAGCACCCTGAACCTGACCGGCAACAACAACCTGGCCCTCAATGGCGTGATCAGCGGCACCGGCGGCCTGACCAAGACCGGCAGCGGCAACCTGACCCTCGGCGCCGCCAACACCTACCAGGGCACCACCACCCTTGGCGGCGGCACCCTGACCCTGGGCAACAACGTCGCCCTGGGCACGGGCAACCTGGCGGTGACCGGCAACAGCACCCTGGCCACCATCGGTGTACTGCAGGTGGTCAACGCCATTGGCCTTGGTGCCGGCACCACCCTCGGCATCAACAACACCCAGACCCTGACCCTCGATGGCGTCATCAGCGGTGCCGGGGCGTTGAACAAACTGGGTGCCGGGCAACTGGTGCTCAATGGCAGCAACACTTACGCCGGCGGCACCTCGTTGCAGGCCGGCAGCCTGCTGCTGGGCAATGCCGGCGCCCTGGGCAGCGGAGCACTGACCGTCAACGGCGCCGCCAGCCTCGATGCCAGCCAGGCGCTGGCGCTGGTGAACGCCATCAACCTCGCCGGTGGCAACCTGACCCTTGGCGGCAGCCAGGCGCTGACCCTCAACGGCGTGATCTCCGGCAGCAACGGCCTGGTCAAGAACGGCGCCGCTACCCTGGCCCTGAACGGCAACAACACCTACAGCGGCGGCACCACCCTCAACGCCGGCACTCTGGTGGTCGGCAGCAACACCGCGTTGGGCAGCGGTGACCTCAGCACCGGCGCCAACACCAGCCTCGATGCCGGCGGCGCGGGCGTCACCCTGGCCAACAATGTGCATCTGGGCGGTACCCTCAACCTGCCGGCCAGCGCCGACCTGACCCTCAACGGCGTGGTGGATGGCGTCGGCGGCCTGAACAAGTCGGGCGCCGCGACCCTTACCCTCAACGGCGCCAACAACTACCTGGGCGGCACCACCCTGAATGCTGGCCGGTTGGTGGTCGGCAACGACAACGCGTTGGGGCAGGGCGCCCTGACCGTCGCCGGGGCCTCGACCCTGAGCAGCGGCGCCAGTACCGCCCTGGCCAACAACGTCACCCTCAACGCCGGCCTGACCGTCGATGGCGGCAACGACCTGACCCTCAATGGCGTGATCAACGGCACCGCCGGCCTGACCAAGAACGGCAGCGGCAACCTGACCCTCAATGGCAACAACGGCTTCCAGGGCGGCACCCAGCTCAACGCCGGGCGCCTGACCGTGGGCAACAGTGGGGCGCTGGGTACCGGCACCCTGTCGGTCACCGCCGACGCCACCCTGGCCAACAGCGCGCCCATGGCCCTGGGCAACACCATCGCCCTGAGCAATGGTGCCAACCTGACCGTCGATGCTGTCAACGCGCTGATCCTCAGTGGTGAGCTGGGCGGCAGCGGTAACCTGGTCAAGACCGGCGTCGACGACCTGACCCTGGTCGGCGTCAAGACCTTCACCGGCAATGTCGACATCCAGGCCGGCTCCCTCACCACCCTCGGCAGCGGTGTGCTGGCCAACGTCGACACCCTCAACGTTGGTGCCAGCGGCCAGCTCAACCTCAACGGCAATGCCAGCCTCGGCAGCCTGACCGGCAGCGGCCAGGTCGATGTCGGCATCGGCAGTGTCCTGAGCCTGGGCGGCAACAACCTCAGCAGCACCTTTGCCGGCGGCCTCAACGGCCTGGGCGGCCTGACCAAGGTCGGCAGTGGCACCCTGACCCTTACCGGCACCAGCAACCTGGCTGACAACACCCTGGTCAACGCCGGCACCTTGAAAGTCGACGGCACATTGGGCAGCAACCTGCTGACCGTCGCCAGTGGCGCCACCCTGGCGGGTAGCGGCACCGCCAACGCCACGGTGGTGATCAACAACGGCGGTCACCTGGCCGGGCAGAGCGGTGCCACCCTGAGCCTCGGCAGCCTGGTGCTCAACAGCGGCTCGATCGTCGATGTCGGCTTGGCGTCACCGTCTACCGGCGGTACCGCGCTGTTCAACGTCGGCGGCAACCTGACCCTCGACGGCACGCTCAATGTCAGCAGCATCGGCGGCTTCGGCAACGGTGTGTACCGCATCTTCGACTACACCGGCGCCTTGACCGACAACGGCCTGGACTTCGGCACTCTGCCGCTGGGCGTGGGCCTGGGCGACGTGACCCTGCAGACCGCACTGGCCAACCAGGTCAACCTGCTGGTCAGCGCCGCGGGCCTGAACATCCAGTTCTGGGACGGCAGCCAGAGCGTGGCCAACGGCCAAGTCGATGGCGGCACTGGCGTGTGGAACGCCGGCAACACCAACTGGACCGACCTCAACGGCGTGCTCAACACCACCTGGGGCAGCACCTTTGCGGTGTTCCAGGGCACGGCGGGCGACGTCACCGTCGATGGCAGCCAGACCGTCAATGGCCTGCAATTCGTCACCGATGGCTACCGCTTGCTGGCCGGCACCGGCGGTGCGCTCGACCTGATCAATGGCACGAGTGGCGACACCAGCGTGCGGGTCGATCCAGGTGCCACGGCAACCCTCGATGTCGGCCTGACCGGCGTCGGCAAGCTCAACAAGCTCGACAGCGGCACCCTGGTGCTCAATGGCAGCAACAGCTACAGCGGCGGCACCCTGCTCAGCGGCGGTACCTTGATTGTCGGCAGCAACACGGCCCTGGGCGGCGGCGCGCTCGACACCACGGCGGGCACCACCCTCGACAGCAACGCCTCGGTAGCGCTGGGCAATGCCATCACCCTGGCCGGCCCGCTGAACATCGCCGGTAGCAATGACCTGGCCCTCAACGGCAACATCGGCGGCGCGGGTGGCCTGGTCAAGGCCGGCAGCGCGCGGCTGGCGCTGGCCGGCAACAACACCTATGCCGGCAATACCGCGCTCAATGGCGGCACCCTGGTGCTGGGCTCCAACACCGCGCTCGGCACCGGCACCCTGACCACCGCACCTGGCACCAGCCTGGACAGCAGCCAGGCGGTCACCCTGGCCAACAATGTCACCACCATGGGCGACCTCACCGTGCTGGGCAGCAACGACCTGACCCTGGGGGGTACCGTCGGCGGCACCGGCCGCCTGCTCAAGGCCGGCCTGGCGCGCTTCGCGCTGATGGGGGCCAACACCTACAGCGGCGGCACCGAGTTGCAGGCCGGCACGCTGGTGGTCGGCAACAACGCGGCGCTGGGCACTGGTGGCCTGGAGGTCACCGGTAACGCCAACCTCGACAGCGCCAGCGCCGTCACCCTGGCCAACCCGGTCAATGTCAGCGGTGTGCTCAACGTGCTTGGCACCAACGACCTGCACCTGGCCGGCGTGCTCAGCGGCGCGGGCGAGCTGAACAAGAACGGCCTGGCCGACCTGACCCTGTCGGGCAACAACACCTTCAGCGGCATCCTCAACATTCTCTCCGGCAGCCTGAGCACCCTCGGCACCACTGCCCTGGGTACCCAGAGCCAGTTGAACGTCAGCACCGGCGCCAGCCTCAACCTCGACGGCAACACCAGCCTTGGCGACATCGGCGGCACCGGCGCGATCCAGATCGCCGCCGGCAACAGCCTGACGGTCGAAGGCGGCGTGTTCGGCGGCAATATCAGCGGCACCGGTACCTTGAACAAGCTCGGCAGCGCCACCCTGGCGCTGAACAGCGCCAACAGCCATACCGGCACCACCAACGTCCAGGCGGGCGGTCTGAAAGTGGACGGCTCCCTGGCCAGCGGCGCGGTCAACGTGGCCAGCGGCGCCAGCCTCAGCGGTGCCGGCAGCCTCGGCGGGGCGGTGACGGTGGCCAACGGCGGCAATCTCGCGGCCACCAGTGGCAGCACGCTGAACGCCGGCAACCTGGTGCTCGACAGCGGCGCCAACTTCAACGCTTCACTGGGCACGCCCTCGGGCGGCGGCAGCCCGCTGGTCAACGTCGCCAACAACCTGACCCTGGGCGGTACCCTCAACGTCACCGACATCGGCGGCTTCGGCGCCGGGGTCTACCGGTTGTTTGCCTACGGCGGCAGCCTCACCAACAACGGCATGAGCTTCGGCACCACGCCGGTACCGATCACCGACCTGACCGTGCAGACCGCCGTGGCCAACCAGGTCAATCTGGTGGTCGGCGGTGCCAGCAACGTACTGTTCTGGGACGGCAGCCAGAGCGTCGCCAACGGCCAGATCGACGGTGGCAGCGGCACCTGGGACGCCATCAACACCAACTGGACCGACGTCAACGGCGTGTTGAACAGCACCTGGAACGACACCTTCGCGGTGTTCCAGGGCGCCCCCGGCACCGTCACCGTGAACGGCAACCACAGCATCACCGGCCTGCAGTTCGTCACCGATGGCTATGTGCTCAACGCCGGTATCGCCGGTGAGTTGCTGGGCAATGGCACCACCAACCTGCGTGTCGACAACGGCGTCACCGCCACCCTCAACGTCGCCCTCAACGGCACCGGCAGCGTCGCCAAGCAAGACGGCGGCACCCTGGTGCTCAACGCCGCCAACGGCTACAGCGGCGGCACCGCCCTCAACGGCGGCACCTTGGTGCTGGGCAACAACAGCGCGCTGGGCAGTGGCACCCTGACGGCCGCTGGCGGCACCACGCTGGACAGCAACACCGCCGTCACCCTGGCCAATACCACCGTGCTCAACGGTGCCCTGGCCATCGCCGGCAGCAATGACCTGACCCTCAACGGTGTGGTCAGTGGTACCGGCGGGCTGATCAAGAACGGTGCCGGCCTGCTGACCCTGAACGGGGCCAACACCTACAGCGGCGGCACCCAGATCAATGCCGGCGGCGTGGTGGGCAATACCACCAGCCTGCAAGGCGCGATCCTCAACAACGGAGCCCTGACCTTCGCGCAGAACGCCAACGGCAGTTACACCGGCAACCTCAGCGGCAACGGCACCCTGGCCAAGAACGGCACTGGCGAGCTGCTGCTGACCGGGGTCAACACCTTCACCGGCGCCACCAGCGTCAACGCCGGCACCTTGTTGGTCAACGGCCGTCTCGACAGCACCAGCGTGCAGGTCGCCACCGGCGCCCGCCTGGGCGGCAGCGGCACCTATGGCGGTGCTGTACAGATCGCCAACGGCGCCACCCTGGCTGCTGGCCAGAGCGCCACGCCACTCACCGTCGGCAGCCTCGACCTGGCGTCGGGCAGCGCCCTGGACTTCAGCCTCGGCGCTCCGGCCGCCTCCACCACCGTGGTCAGGGTCAACGGCAACCTGGTGCTCGACGGCACGCTGAACATCACCGATGCCGGCGGTTTCGGCACTGGTGTCTACCAACTGTTCAGCTACGGCGGCACGCTCACCGACAACGGCCTGGTGTTCGGCGCCATTCCGGGCAGCGTGGTCCTGGGCGACCTCAGCCTGCAGACCGCCATCGCCAACCAGATCAACCTGGTGGTGCAGAACTACGGCGAGGCGCTGCAATTCTGGAATGGCGGCAAGACCAATCCCGACGGCAGCATCGGCGGCGGCAGCGGCACCTGGGGCTCGAACACTGGCTGGACCAACGCCGGTGGCACCACCAGCGAAGGCTGGAGCGGCGGCTACGCGGTCTTCGGCGGTACGCCGGGCACCGTCACCGTGGTCGGCAACCAGTCGTTCGACGGGCTGCAGTTCCTCAGCAGTGGTTACCAGGTGGTCCCGGGGGCCGGTGGCAGCCTGACCCCAGTCAACGATACCGACGGCAGCCTTGCGTCGGTGCGTGTCAACGCCGGCGCCACGGCCACCATCAGCGCGCCGCTGGTCGGCACCGGCGGTATTGAGAAACTCGACGCCGGCACCTTGATCCTCGCAGGCGCCAACACCTACAGCGGCGGCACTACCGTCAGCGGAGGTACCCTGGTCGGCAACACCACCAGCCTGCAGGGCAACATCCTCAACAATGCCAACCTGGTGTTTGCCCAAGGTAGCAATGGCACCTTCAACGGCACCCTAAGCGGAACCGGCACCACCACCAAGCAGGGCGGTGGCACCCTGCTGCTGACCGGTAACCAGCCGTTCAGCGGCGCCTTCAACGTCAACCAGGGCGTGCTCCAGGTGGGCGATGCCGCCCACCCGGGCAGCACCCTCGGCGCCCAGGTCATGGTAGCCAACGGCGCCGCGCTGACCGGCAACGGCACCGTCGCCGGGCTGACCAACAACGGCACCGTGCTGCCGGGGCCGGCCGGCAACCTGAACGTATCGGGCAACTTCACCAATGGCGCCACCGGCACCCTGGTAATCGACCTTGCCACCTCGCCGGTGAACTACTTGAACGTGGGCGGCACGGCCAACCTCGGCGGCAGCCTGATGGTGGCCAACCTCGCCAGCGGCAACGGCCAGTACACCGTGGTCAGCGCGGCGGGCGGTGTCACCGGCACCTTCGCCACCACCAACCTGGCAAACTCGGCGTTCCTCAACAGCTCGCTGAACTATGGCGCCAACCAGGTGACCCTGTCGGTCAGCCGCAACGGCACCTCCTTCGCCGATGTCGCCGCCACCGGCAACCAGCGTGGCGTGGCCACGGCCCTCAGCAGTGCCGGGGCCCCGGCCGATCTGGTCAACAACGTGCTGCCGCTTGACCGCCAGGCTGCCCAGGCGGCATTCGACAGCCTGTCCGGCGAGATCCACGCCAGCACCGCGACCGTGCTGATCGAGGACTCGCGCTACGTCCGCGACGCGGTCAACGACCGCCTGCGCCAGGCTGACTGCAGCAACCAGGACGATCCGCGTCGCACCTTGGCGCCGACCGCCAACCAGCAACTGACCAGCGAAGGCTGCCAGGGCCAGGCCGTGGGCTGGATCCGCGCCATCGGCGGCTGGGGCACCTACGACGGCAGCAGCAGCCATGCCAGCGTCGACCGTGACCTGTCGGGCTTCATGCTTGGTGTCGACCGTGCCCTGGATGACCAGTGGAAAGTCGGCGCCGCCGCCGGCTACACCCGCTCGAGCATCGATGCGCACCGTCGCCGCTCCGACGCCACGGTGGACAGCTATCACCTGACCACTTACCTCGGCTACCAGCTGGACGCCTTCGCCGCCCGTATGGGCGTGGCCTACAGCTGGCACGACATCGACACCAAGCGTGATGTCACCGTGGGCAGCTACGACGACCGCCTCAAGGCCAAGTACAAGGCGCGCAGCGCCCAGGTGTTCGGCGAGGTGGGCTATGCCATCGATGCCGGCGGTATCGCTCTGGAGCCGTTCGCCGGCCTGGCCTACGTCAACTACGACAGCGACACCGCCCACGAGAAGGGCGGGGCAGGGCGGCTGGAAGGCAAGGTCGACCAGGACGTGACCTTCTCCACTCTGGGCGTGCGGGCCGGCAAGCGCATCCTGCTCGACAACGGCAGCACTGTCACGCCACGGCTGTCGGTGGGCTGGCGCCATGCCTTCGGTGACGACAAGCCTGATGCCGATCTGCGCTTCGTCGGTGGCGGCGCCGGGTTCAGCACCGAGGGCGTGCCGATCGCCAAGGACGCGGCGGTGGTCGAGGCCGGGGTGGATTTGTCGGTGGGCGCGAGCGGCAAGCTGGGGGTCGGGTATTCCGGGCAGCTGTCGAGCGAGAACCGCGACCATGGTGTGGTGGTGAGCTTCAGCATGGGGTTCTGAAGTAGATCGCCGGGGCTGCTTTGCAGCCCTTTCGCGATACAAGGCCGCTCCCACATCTATTTCGGGCCAATTTTTCCTGTGAATGAGGCGGCGCCCGCCTTGGTGCACGCCTCAAGTCGTGCGGGGCGGCAGTGGTGCCCATGCTGAAGTTGCGTCGGACCAACAAGGCGGACCAGGTAATGGCTCAGGACTGACTGGCCCGAAACAGATGTGGGAGCGGCCTTGCGTCGCGATGCGCCGCGCGGGCGGCGCTCGATCTTGCAGGCGCTGCAAGGCCATCGCCAAGCACCTGGTGGCCATGACGCGATCAAAACCTCACCCCAAACCCCGTAAGACATTTCCGAATTTGAAACCAAATCCTTCAGCCAGCCAGCGCTTCGGACCTATCCTACGCGCCTGCCGGAAGGCTCTGAATTGGCCGGGAAATACACCAGGGGTACCGTCACTGGGTCGTCACATTTGGCGACCGGGTGTGAGAAGCCCGTCCATGTCCAGATTCAGGTTGCCTGTTATGGCAGCCGTGCGCGCGCAGACTTCGGTCTGGCCGTGGTGTCTGGACACGGTCTTCTCACCTCGCGTACGGCTGCCACCCTTGTCTGTGAGAAGGATGCTGGTGGTTGCTCTAGAAACCATTTCCAGAGTAACAACTATGAAAAAACTAGTACCTGACCCACCCTATCCAATCCCCTTCGTCACCATCATCAGCGACCTCGACCCCGAGGAAGCCATGGCCCACGCCAACAAGCTGATGCACATCCTCAGCGATACCGTCCACGCCTATACCGTCTGCCAGCGCGACGCGCGCCTCGACGTGATGATGGACAGTGTCGAAATCCTCGGCCAACTGGTCATCTCGCTGGTCCGCCACGCCCGGGCCAAGGGGGCGCCGGTATGAGCGACGACAGCAAGCCCGGCCCGACCCAGGGCAAGACCACCTGCCTCGAGATCTTCTGCATCCAGCCCGGCATCCCGTTCGACCACGCGTTCAGCGACCTGTCGGTGCTGCTCGGCTGTGTGGCGCATTTCACCACCGAGGCCGAGATGGAAGGGGACCTCATGGCCGGCAGTGCCGCACGGATTCTCAGTGGGTTGGCCAAGGGGTTGATCGATGACATGGAACTGGGTCTGAATCGCAGCAAGTGAAAGATGCCCTTGTCGAGGTGCCGTGACAGCCATCGACAGGGGCGCTTCACAAATGACTGGAAGTTTGTGGAGTATACTTGACGCTCTCAGGCTCATCCTGATTTATGGCGTGAAAATTGCGCCGGGAGAGAACGTTCCTGACGCACCATCGTTCTGAATAATGGCGTAATTGCCGCAGACGGTTTTGCGCTTGTCCGCCGTAATCCAGTCCTTGGGGATGGAAACATAGTAATAGGTGCCATCATACTCTATCGCGAGCTCTTTTTTCCTTGTCGGCGAGCCCTCTGCATGCCAATAGACATCAACCTTGCTGCCTGCACTAATTTCAGGGTAGTACAAGATATACCTGGGGGCTTCGTCTGCGAATGACATATACCTTGGCGGTCTTATGTCGGTGCCGTGGCCGAGTAAAATTGTATTTAAGGGTAGTGAGTTCCACGTTTTATATTCGCCAACGTCTACTTTATGCGTGACATGGTAGCAGGCAGTTGCACTAGTGCTCAGGGCGGATGTGAAGATACCAGAGGGTATATCAAATGCCAGGTCTTCAATTTTGTTGGGCGTCTTTTGCGGTGAGCGATAGATCAGGTGTTGCAGCTCAACAGACATCGCTATTTCGTCTCCCGCCATGCCCGTGTATTTTGGCACGATTATCTTAATGAGGTCGCCTGGCGGAAGACCCAGCTCGCCCTCAAGTTCGGGAGGAATAATCCCGTAGTCTACGCGTAATTCCAAGGTTGGTGACGTTTTACCCTTTACCGTGTAGCAGAGCGTTAGCGAACCACCGGCGATTGCGTCGATAAGGCCCTTTACAATAATGAACTCGGTATGTTGTGGCTTCGCTTCATCAATCATTGGTTCGAGTTCAATCACCGTCCCTTTATCATTTGTTGCGACGACTGTAAGCGAGATCTGATCACCTTCCAGGATAGGCGCTACTGTCTCGACCCGTACCGTTGCCCCATCCTTTCCCACGCTATCAGGACTCAATCCTGAACCCCTGGCTTCAATGATTTCAGGTGCTTTGAGTTCTGGTTCGAGTTTGCCATCGACCACGGTGATGTTAAGTGGGGGCGACTTGAGGTCAGGTTCAATTTCATAGTCAATGACGGCGCTACCGCCCACTACAGCTTTTGCGAGGTCATTCTTCAGTTCGATCTTGAGGCGGTTGAAAATGTCAGTCCACTCCACTAGGTGCTCTTGGCGTTCGGGACTTAATTCTTCCCCGTCAGCGGTGGTGCCCTGCCATTTCAGTTCCAGCTTTTTGGCTGCGGAGTCTTGTGGTAGTCGCTGAATGATGACATTGAAATTTTTTCCGTTTAGGGCATGCCAGTCCAACTCGCCGCTGGGTGCTTCTTCGATCGTTGGTGCTTCCAGGGTGAGTGTGCTGGTTTTTTCAATGCTCATGACATTTTCCTAAGTGCGGATAGTATGGTTCAATGATTTCATGCGTCGCCAAGTGTGTGCGAAAGTTTATGTTACGCCCGCACGGCAATACATTTAACAAAGTTCAACACATCTGACACCTGGCAAAAATACCAGGTTAGGCACCGGCAATGAGACCTGATGTGCCGAGAGGGTATGCTCAATGTTCCCGGTACCAGTCTGCAGGCATCAAAGGCCCCACCGAGGCAGGATTTCTGGGTGCTGTCGTTGGATCGCTCACCGCATCTCGCTATTCGTTTGCTCTGCCCGGCACGCGTGCGTGCGGGTATCCACTGACGCTAGACTGTCATCCTCCCCACCACCGGACAGGAGTCCCGGCGTGCCCGACCCCCGCAGTTTCCCCAGCGACCTGTGCCTTGAAAGCCCACGCCTGCAGCTGCGCCCCATGCGCCACGGCGACGCGCAGCAGTGGCTCACCATCATGGCCGACCCGGAAGTGATGCGTTACTGGTACCACGCCCCCTGGCAGACCCTGGCCGAGGCCGAAAGCGCCCTGGCCGCCGACCGCGAAGCCTATGCCGCCGGCCAGTTGCTCAAACTGGGCATGTACCGCCGCGACAACGGCGAGCTGATCGGCATGGTCCAGCTGTTCAACCTCGAGGAAGGCTCGCGCCGTGGCGAGATCGGCTACTGCCTGGCCAAGTCGGCCCAGGGCCGCGGCTACATGGACGAGGCGCTGACCTGCTTCATCGACTACCTCGCCCACACCCTGCACCTGCGTCGCCTGGAGGCGGAGATCGACCCGCGCAACCAGGGCTCGGCGCGTACCCTGGAACGCCAGGGGTTCGTCCTGGAAGGCACCTTGCGCGCCCGTTGGTGCGTGGCGGGTGAACTGTCCGATTCGGGGTTGTACGGTTTGCTGCTCGAACCCCCAGTGGCCTGATGCCCACGTGTCATGGACGCGACTTTCACTGATGGGATGGAGCCCGCGCTTTGCCTGCTTTCTACGTGACGTTCACTTTGCTGCTGTTTCTGTTGAGCCTGTGTTTCGATGGCATCCTGATGGGTGTCGACGGGCATATGCCCGCCTTGCAGATAGTGCTCATGGGGCCTTGGGGCATTGCCATGGGGCTTTACCAGTGGTTCGCCAATCCGCTGCTGGGGCTGGCGCTGCTTGCTCACCGGCGTTTTCGCCGGCTGGCGCTTGCAGTCGGGATGATCGCGCTGGGCCTGGCCCTCAGTTGCCTTGGCATCGAGCGGGTACCGGACAACCGCAGCTATGACATCCAGCCCCTGACCGGATTTGGCGCCGGGTATTATCTGTGGACACTGGCGATCCTGCTGTTTTGCCTGGGGCAGGGCTGGTGGTGCCGCAAGGTGCGTTCGGCGGCGAGTATGCCGGGGTGGCGCTGGTACGACCTGGGGCTGATCGCAGTGCTGACCGCGACGATCTACGCCGGGACGCTGATGCCGAGCCTGCGCGTTCAGATCAGCAGCTCCACCCAGTCGATGGATCAGGCTGCGACACGCTGATGCAGCGCGCCCGTCGGGTTTGGAAAGACGCCAGGGCTGGGTTAAGGTCGCAGCTTGTCCCGCTTTCTCCAGGTACCTGACTTGCCCGCTTTCTACCTGACCACAAGCCTGGCCCTGTACCTGCTGAGCCTGGCCTTCGACGGTGCCCTGACGGGCGCCGGGCGGCATATGCCGGTGCTGCAGATGCTGCTCTACGGCCCCTGGGGCATCGCCTTCGGCCTGTACCAGTGGTTCGCCAACCCGCTGCTGGCGCTGGCAGTCCTCGCCCACCGCCGGTTCCGCCGCCTGGCGCTGGTATGCGGCCTGGTGGCGTTGTACCTGGCGGCCAGCAGCTTCGCCATCACCCGCTTGCCGGACAACCAGAGCTACGCCTTCCAGGATGTGAGCGGTTTTGGCGCGGGCTTCTACCTATGGCTGCTGGCGATCCTGGTGTTCTGCCTGGGGCAGCTGTGGTGGTGCTGGAAGGCGAGCTCGGCGGCGCAGGTGCCGGGTTGGAGCTGGTTGGATGTGGCGCTGGTCGCTGCCCTGAGCGTGGCGCTGTATGCCGGTACGCAGATGCCCTCGCTGCGCTTCGAGCCGCACAAGGTGATCGTGCCGCCGGAGCAGCCGCACACCTTGTGAGGGTGCGCTCAACGCGCCGTGCCCCACTGCACCACGATCATCCCGATCACGATCATCCCCACCCCCGCCAGTCGCAACAGGTTCACTGGCCGCTCCGGCAAGCCCATCAGGCCAAACTGGTCGATCAGCAGCGACGACAGCACCTGCCCGGCCACCACGCAGACGATGAACCCGGCTGCCCCCAGGCGCGGCGTCAGCACCAGCGCGGCGGTGATGTACAGCACCCCGGCGACCCCGCCGAACCAGGCCCACCAGGGCGCATGGGCCAGTTGCTGCACCTGTGGCAGTGGCGCGCGCATCAGCAGCAGGGCCGGCACCAGCATCAGCAGGCTGACCAGCAACGACACCCCGGCGGCCCACAGCGGATGGCCGAGCAGGCGCCCGAGCGCGGCGTTGCTGCCGGCCTGGAACGGCACGGCGGCCCCGGCGAGCAGGGCGATGAACAAGGGGAGGGCGGCGAAGAGGCTGGCGGGCATGGTGTCTACTCCAGATAAGAACACTGGCCTCAGTCTCGATCATGCATTTCAATGATGGAAATTCGAACTTCGCACAGGCTGTATTCGTACCATGGATGATCTGCGCCGCATCGACCTGAACCTGCTGCTGACATTGCACGCCTTGCTCAGCGAGCAACATGTCTCGCGCGCGGCCCTGCGCCTGCATCGCAGCCAGCCGGCGGTCAGCCATGCCCTGGCGCAGTTGCGCGAGCTTTTCGCTGATCCGTTGCTGGTGCGACGCGATGGCCGCCTGCAACTGACAGCCCGTGCCGAGGCTTTGCAAGCGCCGTTGCAGGAGGCGTTGCAGCAACTCGACGGACTGCTCGGCACGCCGGGCTTCGAGCCGGCGTGGGCCCGGCGCACGTTTCGCCTGGCCATGTCCGACTACGGTGCCCGCGTGGTGCTGCCTGCGTTGATGCGCCTGATGCGGCGCGAAGCGCCGGGCATCGACCTGGTGGTGTCCCAAGGCAGCCGCGAGGCGATGCTCGGCCAGTTGATCGACGGCGAGGCAGACCTGGCGCTGGGCGTGTTCCCGGAACTGCCGACGGAAATGGCCCAGCAGGTGCTGTTCGAGGAATCCTTCGTTTGCCTGGCCGACCGTGCCAGCCTGCCGCCCCGAGGTGGCCTGGCGCTCGAACCCTGGCTGGCGCGGCCCCATGTGCTGGTGGCGGTGCGCCCCGGCATCGACAACGAGATCGACCAGGCCCTGGCCAGTTTGGGCGCACGCCGACGCATCGCCCTGACCTTGCCGCATTGGGGGGTGGCCCAAAGTGTCATTGCCGGGACCGACCTGGTGCTCACCGTTGCCCGGCGCAGCCTTGCCGGTGCCCGGCTGGACCCGGCGCTGCGCCGGTTCGCGCCGCCCCTGGCGATCTCACCGTTCGCCTTTGCCCAGGCCTGGCACTCGCGGCGTGACGGCGATGCCGGGCACCGCTGGCTGCGGGCGCGGATCCAGGCGCTGTGCGTGAACGAAGGTGCGGCAGGGTGCTAGGCTGTGCCGCATTCATCTGCGAAAAGGAAAGCCCATGTTCAAGCATTGCCTGGTCGGCGCCGCCGCCCTGCTGATCGCCGCCGGCGCCCAGGCCGAGGACTATTCGCCCACCTACACCCAGTGCATGGACAAGGCCTCCAGCACCCTGGCCATGGGCGCTTGCATCCAGGCCGAGACACAGCTGCAGGATGACCGGCTGAACCGGGTCTACAAGCAGCTGATGGCCAAGCTCGACAGCCAGCAGCAGAAGGACCTGCGCGAAGTCCAGCGCACCTGGATGAAGTACCGCGACGGCAACTGCGCCTTCCACGGCAAGTTGAGCAACGGCAGCATCTACCGCATCGAAGGCGCCATGTGTGAGATGGACATGAGCAAGGACCGCGCGGCGGAGCTGGAGCGGGTGCTCAGTCCGGGGCAGTGATGCGGTATCCGCGAATCAGGCGCCGCGTTGCTCACGCAGTGCCCGGGCCTTCAGGTACTCGCGCACCTCCACGCCGTCTCCGGCGAACTCGATCCGCTGTGCCTTGGCCGCTCGCTGGTAGGCGTACATCGGGTCGTAGTACTCCTTGAGCAGCCCTTCGATCCACCCTCGGTGCAGGCTCACGTCGCCGCTGCGCAGCTGCTCCTCCAGCGCCTGGTCGAGCAACGTCGACAGCCGCTGGAAGCGCTCGCCGCCCAGGCGCTTGTAGATGTTGGCCATGCTCTGGCGCATGCGCTCGGCGAACAGTGGGCCACCGGCCTCTGCACCGTGCACGGCGATGTACTCGGCGCACAGGTTGATCACATAGTCGCGCAGGATACGTTCCACGCGATGCGCGAAGCTGTCTTCCAGCCACACCAGCGGATAGCGCTGCATGCCCTGGTACATTTCCAGCGGCACCGCGCAGCTGCCGACCACGCGGCCTTCGTCCTCGAGCACGAACTGGCCGATGCCACGCTCGCGTTTCTTGAGGATGTCGATGGCCAGCGCGTTCTCGAAATCGATCTGCGCCGGCTGCGCCGTGGCGCGCTTGCCGAAGCTGGAACCGCGGTGATTGGCGTGGCCTTCGAGGTCGAGCACGTTGTCCAGCTGGTGCAGCACATCGGTCTTGCCGGTTCCGGTCAGTCCGCCCACCAGGACGAACTCGCACTGCTGCACCGCCTGCAACGTGGTATCCATCAGCAGGGTGCGCATGGCCTTGTAGCCGCCCACCACCTTCGGATACTGGATGCCGGCGTCCTTGAGCCAGCCCTGGACGATCTGCGAGCGCAGGCCGCCACGGAAGCAGTAGAGGTAGCCGTCGGGATGGGCCTGGGTGAACGCGGCCCAGGCCTCCAGGCGCTGTTGCTTGAGCGCGCCGTTGACCAACTGGTGGCCCAGGGTGATGGCGGCGGCCTGGCCCTGCTGCTTGTAGCAGGTGCCGACCTTCTGCCGCTCCTGGTCGTTCATCAGCGGCAGGTTGACCGCGCCGGGGAAGGCGCCTTTGGTGAATTCGATCGGTGCGCGCATGTCCATCATCGGCACGTCGTCGAGGAACAGCTGTTTCAGCTCGGTGCAGTCGGGGCGCATCAGATCACCTCGACTGCGTGGCTCTGTCGCTCGACCAGCTCGCCGATCGGCGCCAGTTCGAGCCCGAGCTCCCGCGCCACGGCGAGGAATTCCGCCTCGCCTTGCGGGGTGACCGCCACCAGCAGGCCGCCGCTGGTCTGCGGGTCGCACAGCAGGTGCTTCTGCTCGTCGCTCAGCGCGCCGATCTTGTGGCCGTAGCTGTCGAAGTTGCGCAGGGTGCCGCCGGGGATGCAGCCCTCGGCCAGGTAATGCTCGACGCTGGGCAGGCGCGGCACCGCAGCGTACTGCAGGCGGGCGGTGAGGCCGCTGCCCTCGGCGACTTCGACCAGGTGGCCGAGCAGGCCGAAACCGGTGACGTCGGTCATCGCCTGTACGCCGTCGAGCTTGCCGAAGCGGCTGCCCGGGGTGTTGAGGGTGCACATCCAGTCACGGGCCAGGCCCTGGTCCTGTTCGCGCAGCTTGGCCTTCTTCTCGGCGGTGGTGAGAATGCCGATGCCCAGTGGCTTGGTCAGGTACAGGCGGCAGCCGACGCTGGCGGTGTCGTTGCGCTTGAGGTGGCGCTTGCTCACCACGCCGGTCACGGCCAGGCCGAAGATCGGCTCGGGGGCGTCGATGGAATGGCCGCCGGCCAGCGGGATGCCGGCTTTGGCGCACACGGCGCGGCCGCCGCGGATCACCTCGCGGGCGACCTCCGGCGGCAGCACGTTGACCGGCCAGCCGAGGATGGCGATGGCCATCAGCGGGTCGCCGCCCATGGCGTAGATGTCGCTGATGGCGTTGGTGGCGGCGATGCGGCCGAAGTCGTACGGGTCGTCGACGATGGGCATGAAGAAGTCGGTGGTCGAGACCACGCCGCGCTCGTCATCCAGGGCGTAGACGGCGGCGTCGTCGCGCGAGGCGTTGCCGACCCAGAGTTTCGGGTCGAGGGCCTGCGTGCCGCTCTCGGCGAGGATCACATCCAGGACCTTGGGAGAAATCTTGCAGCCACAGCCAGCGCCGTGGCTGTACTGTGTCAGACGAATCGGCTCGCTCATGTGCACCTCGACTTTTCGTGATGCGCGATTGTAGCAAAGCTGGCCTTTGTGCCTGCGGCTCTTATACTTCCCGCGATGCAACACCGACTCATACCCCGCGATCGAACCGGAGAATCCCCATGCTCAAACGTCCCCTGGCACTGTTTGCCGGCCTCGCGCTGTCCTGCTGCGCGGTGTTCGCCCAGGCCGCCGATGTGCTGCGCGTCAGCGCCATCCCCGACGAGGCGCCAACCGAACTGCTGCGCAAGTTCAAGCCACTGGGCGAGTACCTCGAGCAGCAGCTGGGCATGAAGGTGCAGTTCGTGCCGGTGGCCGACTACCCGGCTGTGGTCGAGTCGCTGGCCAGCGATCGCCTGGACCTGGCCTGGCTGGGGGGCTTCACCTTTGTCCAGGTGCACCTGAAGGACCCCAAGGCCACGCCGCTGGTGCAGCGTGAGCAGGATGCCAAGTTCACCAGCAAGTTCATCACCGCCAACCCGGACGTGAAAAGCCTCAAGGACCTCAAGGGCAAGACCTTCGCCTTCGGTTCGATTTCGTCCACCTCGGGCAGCCTGATGCCGCGTTACTTCATGCTCAAGAACGACAACATCAAGCCCGAGGAGTACTTCAGCCGCGTTGCCTATTCCGGCGCCCACGATGCCACCGCCGCCTGGGTCCAGGCCGGCAAGGCCGATGCCGGCGTGCTCAACGCCAGCGTCTGGGACAAGCTGGTCGCAGCCGGCAAGGTCGACACCAGCAAGGTAAAGGTGTTCGCCACCACGCCGGAGTACTTCGACTACAACTGGACCGTGCGCGGCAACATGGACCCGGCACTGAAAGAAAAGATCAAGCAGGCCTTCCTCGCCCTGGACCCGGCCAAGCCCGCGGACAAGGCGATCCTCGACCTGCAGGCCGCCAGCCGCTTCATCGAGACCAAGCCCGAGAACTACGCGGGCACCGAGCAAGCCGCGCGTGAGGCCGGTCTGCTCAAGTGAGTATCCGTGTTCAGGGCGCCAGTGTGCGCCATGGTCAGGTCCAGGCCTTGAGCGCGGTGGACCTGCTGATCGGCCAGGGCGAGCGGGTGGCGATCATCGGTCCGTCCGGGGCCGGCAAATCCAGCCTGCTGCACCTGATGGGCACCGCCGTGCCGCCCAGTGGCGGGCGGCTGGAGTTGTTGGGCGAGCAGCCCTGGGCATTGTCTGCCCGGGCCCGCCAGCGCTTGCGCGCACGGGTTGGCCTGGTACACCAGGCGCCGCCCCTGCCGCTGCGCCAGCGGGTGGTCACCGCCGTGTTGGCGGGGCGCCTGGGGCAGTGGGGCACGTTGCGCGGGCTGCTCAACCTGATCCACCCCGGCGATGTACCCGGTGCCCGTGCGGCGCTGGCCGAGCTGGGCATGGCCGACAAACTGTTCGCCCAGTGCGGGCAGTTGTCCGGTGGCCAGTTGCAGCGGGTCGGCATTGCCCGTGCCTTGTACCAGCGACCTGAAGTGCTGCTGACCGATGAACCGGTTTCGGCCATGGACCCGGTGCTGGCCGACCATAGCCTGGCGCTGCTCAATCGCCATGCCCAGGCCCATGGCGTGACCCTGGTCGCCAGCCTGCACGCGGTGGAGCTCGCCTTGGCGCATTTTCCGCGCATTGTCGGCATTCGTGCCGGGCAGGTAGCGTTCGACTGCCCGGCAGAAGCGGTCAGCGAAGCGATGCTCGATGCCTTGTACGCCAACGAGCAACTGGCCTCGCCTGTTGCCGCGACGGCGAGCCTGCAGGTGCAGATCCCGCGATGCTGAGCACTGACCAGCGCGACCCCGCTGCCATCCCTCGTTTGCTGTTGACCCTGTTGTGCCTGGCGCTGCTGTGGCCGGGCCTGCGCTTGAGCGAACTCGACCCCGGCGTGCTGTTGCAGGCCGAGAACCGTCAGCAGATGGCCAGCTTCGTCAGCGCATTCTGGCCCCCGGCCCACGACGCCGGCTTTCTGCATCTGCTGCTCAGCGCCACGGTGCAGACCCTGGCCGTGGCCACCGCGGGCATGACCCTGGCGCTGCTGCTGGCGGTGCCGGCCAGCCTGCTGGCCAGCCGGGCGCTGTCGCTGCGGGCAGCTTCCAATGGTGGACGTCTGGGACCATGGTCACGCGCTGCGCGCCTGCCGGTGCGTGGCGTGCTGATCTTCCTGCGCAGTGTGCCCGAGATCGTCTGGGCCTTGCTGTTCGTCCGCGCCGTGGGCCTGGGCCCGACCGCCGGGGTGCTGGCCATCGCCATTACCTACAGCGGCATGCTCGGCAAGGTCTACGCGGAGATCTTCGAGTCGGTGGACCAGCGTCCGGCCCATGCCTTGCTCCAGGCCGGCAGCAGCCGCCTGTCGGCGTTTTTCTACGGCACCCTGCCCGAGGCCGCGAGCGAGGTGGTGTCCTATACCGTGTACCGCTGGGAATGCGCGGTGCGCGCCTCGGTGGTGATGGGCTTCGTCGGCGCTGGTGGCCTGGGCCAGCAGATCGACTTGTCGATGCGCATGTTCGCCGGGGCCGAGGTGGCGAGCATGCTGCTGACCTTCCTGTTGCTGGTGGTGCTGGCCGACCTGCTCAGCCGCTTCCTGCGCGGGAGGCTCGCATGAGGCGGGTGATCAATGGGCTGGTGATCGTCGCGATCCTGGCGGCGGTGCTGGCGTCGTTCGCCTACCTGGAGCTGGACCTGGCAGCGCTCGTCGGCAGCGGCGGACCGGCGCAGATGGGCGAATACGCGGCGCGCTTCCTGCACCCGGACCTTTCCCTGACGCACCTGCGGGCGGTGGGTCAGGGCGCCCTGGAAACGCTGGCCATGTCCGGGATGGGGACGCTCTCGGCGATGCTGCTGGGTCTATTGCTGGCGCTGCCGGCCGCCGGCCGCTTCGGTTGGCCGTTGCAGGGCGCGGCGCGCCTGCTGCTCAATGCGTTGCGGGCGATTCCGGAGCTGGTCTGGGCGGCGCTGACCGTGCTGGCGGCGGGCCTGGGGCCGAATGCCGGCACCCTGGCGCTGGCGCTGCACACCGCCGGGGTGCTGGGGCGGCTGTTCGCCGAGGCGCTTGAAAATGCGCCGCCGGAGCCGGCGGCGGCGATCCGACTGCAGGGCGGCAGCCAGCTGGCGGCGTTCTGTTTCGGCACGCTGCCCAACTTGTGGCCGCAACTGCTGGCGTACAGCCTGTATCGCTGGGAGAACAACATCCGCATGGCCAGCGTGCTGGGGTTCGTGGGGGCAGGCGGTCTGGGGCAGATGCTCTACGCGACCCTTAGCCTGTTCCAGGAGGCCCAGGCCAGCACGGTGATCATCGCCATGCTGTTGCTGGTGCTGCTGGTGGACGCCCTGAGCGATGTGCTGCGCCAGCGGTTCGTGCGCGCCTGAACGGGCTAGATGCGGTACCTGATCTCTGACTGTAGTCCCGCTCCGGCCTCGCGCCAAGCCCTGTTCGTCAATCCGAAAAATAAACTTCACCGGAGCGTAAAAAGACTTTTTTCGGTCATGGTTTTTGCGGTATCAAGGAACCAGACAGCCGAACCCTGCAGCACAGGTGGCGTCATCCACGCCCCTTTTGCCAGGTGAGCTTCCCGCCCGTAACGACGCGGATACGGGAAGAACGGCAGTCACTCTGCGGCGCAGCCGTTCGCGCCGTGTGGCTTTCACATAAGGTGAACGAGTATGGATGACCAAGGACGCAACCCTTCCTCCAACCAGCCAATCCTGTATGTGCTCGATACCAACGTCCTGATTCACGACCCCAACGCCCTGCTCAACTTCGAGGAGCACCACGTCGCCATACCGATGACGGTGCTGGAGGAACTCGACAAGCTCAAGACCGGCAAACATACCATCGCCGCCGAATGTCGCCAGGCCATCCGCCTGATCGACCAGACCTTGGGCGACGCCTCGCCCAGCGATGTCGAGCAAGGCGTGCCGATCCAGCGCGGCAAGAGCGGGCCCAAGGGCTTCCTGTCCATCCTCATGAGCACGCGCAACGAGCCGAACCGCCTGCTCCCCGAAAACCTCGCCGACAACATCATCATCAACCAGCTGCTGGACCTGCGCGCCAAGCGTAAGGACCTCGACGTGGTGCTGGTGACCAAGGACATCAACATGCGCCTGAAGGCGCGTGCCTGCGGGATCGCCGCCGAGGACTACAGCACCGACCAACTGGTCGACGACGTGTCCTTGCTGTCCAAGGGCTACCACTCGGTCACGGGGTCGTTCTGGGACCGTGTGAGCAAGGTCGACACCCGCCAGGAACGCGGCCGTACCTGGCACCGGGTGCAACTGATCGACAACCTGCCGGCGGTACACATCAACGAGTTCATCATCGATGAGCAGGGCTTTGTCGGCTGGATCAAGGGCATCCGCGACAGCGAACTGTTGATGCTCGACCTGCATCAGGAGCCGCTGCTGCACCAGGAAGCCTGGGGCCTCAAGCCACGGGACATCCACCAGAGCCTGGCGCTGTTCGCCCTGCTCGACCCGGATATCCACCTGGTCAACCTGACCGGCGCCGCCGGTTCCGGCAAGACCATCCTGGCGCTGGCCGCGGCCATCGAGCAGACCATGGTCAGCAAGCGCTACCGGCGCATCATCGCCACCCGCAGCGTGCAGGGGCTGGACCAGGAGATCGGCTTCCTGCCGGGCACCGAGGCGGAGAAGATGGAGCCCTGGCTGGGCGCCATCACCGACAACCTCGAAGCGCTACACATGGACGACGAGAGCACCCACGGCAGCGTCGAGTACATCCTCGAGCGGGTGCCGTTGCAGTTCAAGTCGCTGAACTACATCCGCGGTCGCAGCTTCCAGCAGAGCCTGATCCTCATCGACGAGTGCCAGAACCTTACGCCGCACCAGATCAAGACCATCATCACCCGCGCGGGGAACGGGTCCAAGGTGGTCTGCCTGGGCAACCTGGCGCAGATCGACACGCCGTACCTGTCGGCCACCAGCTCCGGGCTGACCTACCTGACCGAACGCTTCAAGGACTTCCCCCACGGCGTTCACATCACCCTGCAGGGCGTGCCGCGCTCGGTGCTGGCCGAGTACGCCGAGTCGCACCTGTAAACGTCAGCGCACAGCCTGTTCGTCGGTATTGCCGGCGAACAGGCCGGTGCGTCGATACACCCTCTGCGCAAACCTGACCTACGGGTTTACACTCTGCATTCCCTTCCCAGGAGCAGAGCAGTGCTGACTCATCTTGATTCCCAGGGGCGCGCCAACATGGTCGACGTCACTGAAAAGGCCGTGACCGCCCGCGAGGCGATTGCCGAGGCACGGGTGCGCATGTTGCCGGACACCCTGCGCATGATCGTCGATGGCCAACACCCCAAGGGCGATGTGTTCGCCGTGGCGCGCATCGCCGGCATCCAGGCGGCGAAGAAGACCAGCGACCTGATCCCGCTGTGCCATCCGCTGATGCTCACCGGCGTCAAGGTCGAGCTGGCCGCCGAAGGCGAGAACGTGGTGCATATCGTCGCCCGCTGCAAGCTGGCCGGGCAGACCGGCGTCGAGATGGAAGCCCTGACCGCCGCCAGCGTCGCCGCGCTGACGATCTACGACATGTGCAAGGCGGTGGACAAGGGCATGGTCATCGAGCAGGTGCGCCTGTTGGAGAAGACCGGCGGCAAGAGCGGCCACTACAAGGTGGAGGGGTGATGAAGGTCAAGGTCATGTATTTCGCCCGCTACCGTGAGTTGCTGGGCGTCGACGCCGAGCGCCTGGAAGGCGACTTCAAGGTGCTGGACGATGTGCGCCAGACCCTGGTGGGCAAGGGCGAGCACTACGCGGTGCTGGCCGAGCAGAACCTGATGTGCGCCCGCAACGAAGAGCTGTGCCGGCTCGATGAGCCATTGGACGAGGGTGACGAAATCGCGTTCTTCCCACCCGTGACCGGAGGTTGACCGTGGCCGTACGTGTTCAGCAGGCGGCCTTCGACCCGGGCACCGAGGTCAACGCCATGCACGCCGCCAATGTCGGCGTGGGCGCGGTGGTCGGTTTCGTCGGCTACGTGCGCGACTTCAACGATGGCCTGGACGTGGCCGGGATGTTCCTCGAGCACTACCCGGGGATGACCGAGAAAGCCCTGGCCAAGATCGTGGTCGAGGCCGAGCAGCGCTGGCCGTTGCTCAAGGTCGAGGTGCTGCACCGCATCGGCGCCCTGGAGCCGGGCGAGCCGATCGTCTTCGTCGGTGTGGCCAGCGCGCACCGGCAGGCAGCGTTCGATGCCTGCAACTTCATCATGGATTACCTCAAGACCCGGGCGCCGTTCTGGAAGAAGGAGAACACCCAGGAGGGGCCGCGCTGGGTGGCAGGGAAGCAGAGCGATCAGGATGCGGCGGGGCGCTGGTAAATCCAGGCTCAGATCGCTTTTGTGGGAGCGGCCTTGTGTCGCGAAAGGGCCGCCTCGCGGCCCCCGGATCTGAGCATTGATGCAGATATTGCAGGGGCCGCTTTGCGGCCCTTTCGCGACACAAGGCCGCTCCTACAGGGAGGTGAGTGGCCTTGAAGATCAGTGATGCTTGCGTGGCACCGGCTTCAACAGCTCGTCCGGCGGCATCTCGCACTTGATCTTGCGCCCCAGCAGCGTCTCGATCGCCGGCAGCTGGTACGAATCGTCCTCACCGGCAAAGCTGATCGATACCCCGCTGCTGCCCGCACGACCCGTACGACCGATACGGTGCACGTAGTCATCCGGATCTTCCGGCAGGGTGAAGTTGATCACGTGGCTGATGCCGTCGATATGGATGCCGCGGCCGGCCACGTCGGTGGCCACCAGCACGCTGATGCGCCCCTCGCGGAAGTTCTCCAAGGTGCGGATGCGCTTGTGCTGCGGCACGTCGCCCGACAGCTGGGCGGCGTTGATGCCGTCGCGCACCAGTTTTTCCTCGATGCGCCGCACCTCGTCCTTGCGGTTGGCGAACACCATCACTCGTTCCCACTTGTTCTGCGTGACCAGGTTGTACAGCAGCTTGTACTTGTCGCTGCCAGCCACGGCATAGACGTGCTGCTCGACGGTCTCGCTGGCCACATTCTCCGGCTCGATCTCGACGATGGCCGGGTTGGTGGTCCACTGCTTGGCCAGGTTCATCACGTCGTCGGTGAAGGTGGCGGAGAACAGCAGGGTCTGGCGTTCGCTCTTCGGTGGGGTCTGGCGGATGATCTGGCGGACCTGGGGGATGAAGCCCATGTCGAGCATGCGGTCGGCCTCATCCAGCACCAGCACCTCGACCATGTCCAGGTGCACCTCGCCGCGCTGGTTGAAGTCCAGCAGGCGGCCGGGGGTGGCCACCAGGATGTCGCAGTGGCGGGCTTCCAGCGATTTCAGTTGCTTGTCGAAGTCCATGCCGCCGACGAAGCTCATCACGTTCAGGCCACTGTACTTGGTCAGGGCCTGGGCGTCCTTGGCGATCTGCACCACCAGCTCGCGGGTCGGGGCGATGATCAGCGCCCGCGGCTCGCCCATGTAGCGCTCCTTGGGCGGTGGCACCTGCTGCAGCTGCGAGATGATCGAGATCAGAAACGCGGCAGTCTTGCCGGTGCCGGTCTGGGCCCGGCCAATGGCATCCTGGCCACGCAGGGTGTGGCCCAGGACCTGGGCCTGGATCGGTGTGCAGTAGGGGAAGCCAAGTTCGTGGATGGCGTGCATCAGCTCGTTGGAGAGCTTGAAGTCGTGGAAGCGGGTCTTGCCTTCCTGCGGCTCGACCACGAAATCCTCGGGCTTCCACAGGCTGGCCTGGGGCTTGGGCTTGCGTTCGCGGCGCGGCTTGTCCCGGGCGGGCTGTTCGGCGCGCGCCTGGATGCCGGGTTGGGGGGCGGCCTGTGGTTTTGCCGCGGCCCTGGGCTTGGCGTGCTGGCGTGCTGGCGCCTTTTCGACAGGCGGTTGCGCGGCCGGCGCGGCCGGGGTCACGGCGACGGGCTCGGCGGCCTGCGGCGCGGCGTCTCCCTTGGCGAATATTTTCTTGAGTGCCTTGAGCACGGTCGTCTCGTCAACTGGTTAAGGAATGTACGCCGGGCAGTGTAATGCAAGAATCGGGCGCGGCGTAGTGCAATGCATGGCGGGCTACAGGGCTACTGCAACTGACGGCTCAGCCATTCGTGAATGTCGTTGAGCTCCTCGACCACCACTTCGTGCTCCATCGGGTACTCGTACCAGCGGGCGGCGACGCCCCAGGTATCGAGGTACTCGAAGGCGGTACGGCCCATCGAGGGGATCACCACCGGGTCGTGCACCCCGTGCAGGCACAGCGCCGGGGTGCGCTGCTGGCAGGCGCTCAGTTGCAGGGCGTCGGTGAAGGTCGGTGCGTAGGTGGACAGGGCGATCACCCCGCCCAGGGCTTCCTGCCACTTTATATAGGCGGTGTGCAGTACCACCGCGCCGCCCTGGGAGAAACCGGCGAGGAAGATTCGCGACAGGTTGATGCCCTTGGCCTGTTCCGCCTTGATCAGGGCAATGACCTGATCGGCCGATTCTTCCAACTGCGTTTCGTCGATGGCCCGCGCCGGGGTCATGGCCTTGATGTCGTACCAGCTGGGCATCTCGTAGCCACCGTTGATGGTCACCGGGCGGGTGGGGGCCTGGGGCATGATGAAGCGGGTGCTCAGCAGGCGTTCCTGGAGAAATTCCGCCACAGGTAGGAAGTCGTAACGGTCGGCCCCCAGGCCGTGCAACCAGATCACACAGGCGTCGGCGGTTTTCTGAGGTTCGAGGATCAGCGGGTTGGTCATGACTGCTCCAAAAGAGTGCTTGCGAACTTATGTAGTGCGTAAAAAGAAGGCATTGGAGGTTAATGCCAGAAAAAGATGTCGCAACTCTACAACTTTTACTACTTGACTACCGCTTAATCGCTTAAGCCTTCGACTGTGGTACGCCCTTTGCTATGTCCTTGCCATGCGAAGAGGTGGACCGATCGCGGTAACACCCCTCGTGTGGATCGAAGGCTGTCACAGAACAGCCCATTGCGCCAATTGACCCAAAAACAAGCCAACAAGGGTCGGATGCGCCTCATAAGGGTGCGGTGCAATTCCGGCTCATACAACAAGAGCGATTTGGAGGTTGTTGATGAAGATGTTGAAAACCACCCTGGCAGTCCTGACCGCCGCCGCCGCGCTGGGCGCCACCAGCTTCGCCCAGGCCGGCGCCACCCTCGACGCGGTGACTAAGAAGGGCTTCGTCCAGTGTGGCGTGAGCGATGGTCTTCCAGGCTTCTCCGTACCGGACGCGCAAGGCAAGATCGTCGGCATCGACGCCGATGTGTGCCGCGCCGTGGCCGCCGCGGTCTTTGGTGACGCGACCAAGGTCAAGTTCAGCCAGCTCAACGCCAAGGAGCGCTTCACCGCGCTGCAGTCCGGCGAAGTCGACGTGCTGTCGCGCAACACCACCTGGACCAGCTCGCGCGATGCCGGCATGGGCCTGGTGTTCGCCGGCGTAACCTACTACGACGGCGTCGGCTTCCTCGCCAACAAGAAACTCGGTGTCTCCAGCGCCAAGGAGCTCGACGGCGCGACCATCTGTATCCAGGCCGGTACCACCACCGAGCTGAACGTTTCCGACTACTTCCGCGCCAATGGCCTGAAGTACACCCCAATCACCTTCGACACCTCCGACGAAAGCGCCAAGTCGCTGGAATCCGGCCGTTGCGACGTGCTGACCTCGGACAAGTCGCAGCTGTTCGCCCAGCGCTCCAAGCTGGCCGCGCCGACCGAGTACGTGGTGCTGCCGGAAACCATCTCCAAGGAGCCGCTCGGCCCGGTGGTACGCAAGGGCGACGAGGAATGGTTCAGCATCGTCAAGTGGACCCTGTTCGCCATGCTTAACGCCGAAGAGGCCGGCATTACCTCGAAGAACGTCGAGGCCGAGGCCAAGTCCACCAAGAACCCTGACGTCGCCCGCCTGCTGGGGGCCGATGGCGAGTACGGCAAGGACCTCAAGCTGCCCAGGGACTGGGTAGTGCAGATCGTCAAGCAAGTCGGCAACTATGGCGAAGTGTTCGAGAAGAACCTGGGCCAGAGCACCGACCTGAAGATCGACCGTGGCATGAACGCCCTGTGGAACAACGGCGGCATCCAGTACGCGCCACCGGTGCGCTGATGGTTGCACCCCGCGGCGGCATCCTGCCGCCGCGGGTCGTTCGAATCCCTTCTTTTCGGGGCACTTCATGCAAAATCAAATCGGCGCACGGAAAGGGTTTTCCCTTAGTGATCCACGTGTGCGCGCGTGGCTGTTCCAGATCCTCACGGTGGTCTTCGTGGTGGGCCTGGGCTGGTACCTTTTCCACAATACGCAGACCAACCTGCAGCACCGGGGCATCACCTCGGGCTTCGATTTCCTCGAGCGCAGCGCCGGCTTCGGCATCGCCCAGCACCTGATCCCCTACGTGGAATCGGACAGCTACGCCCGGGTGTTCGTCATCGGCCTGCTCAACACCCTGCTGGTGACCTTCATCGGCATCATCCTGGCGACACTGCTGGGCTTCATCATCGGCGTGGCGCGGCTGTCGCCGAACTGGATGATCAACAAGCTGGCGACGGTGTACGTGGAGACCTTCCGCAATATTCCGCCGCTGCTGCAGATCCTGTTCTGGTACTTCGCCGTGTTCCTGACCCTGCCGGGGCCGCGGGGCAGCATCAACATCGACGACACCTTCTTCATCAGCAACCGCGGCCTGAACATGCCCGGCGCCTCGATGGCCGAGGGTTTCTGGCCGTTCGTCATCGCGCTGGCGCTGGCGATCGTCGCCATCGTGGTGATGGTGCGCTTTGCCAACAAGCGTTTCGATGAAACTGGCGAGCCGTTCCACAAGTTCTGGGTCGGCCTGCTGCTGTTCATCGGCATCCCCGGCGTGTGCGCGCTGCTGTTCGGCAGCCCGGTGCACTGGGAAATGCCGCAGCTCAAGGGCTTCAACTTCGTCGGTGGCTGGGTGCTGATCCCCGAGCTGCTGGCGCTGACCTTGGCGCTGACTATCTACACTGCGGCGTTCATCGCCGAAATTGTGCGTTCCGGTATCCGTTCGGTCAGCCATGGCCAGACCGAGGCGGCCCGCTCGCTGGGCCTGCGCGAAGGCCCGACGCTGCGCAAGGTGATCATTCCCCAGGCGTTGCGGGTGATCATTCCGCCGCTGACCAGCCAGTACCTGAACCTGGCGAAGAACTCGTCGCTGGCCGCCGGTATCGGCTACCCGGAGATGGTCTCGCTGTTCGCCGGTACCGTGCTCAACCAGACCGGCCAGGCCATCGAGGTGATCGCCATCACCATGAGCGTCTATCTCGCCATCAGCATCAGCATTTCGCTGTTGATGAACTGGTACAACAAGCGCATTGCGCTGATCGAACGGTGAGGGTACATCCGTGACAGCCCATGTTTTCAAACCCGACATGCCGCCACCGGTGAAGAGCGTTGGCGTGCTCGCCTGGATGCGGTCCAACCTGTTCTCCAGCTGGCTCAACACCCTGCTGACATTGTTCGCCCTGTACCTGGTCTGGCTGATCGTGCCACCGCTGGTGCAGTGGGCGTTCATCGACGCCAACTGGGTCGGTACCACCCGCGCCGACTGCACCAAGGAAGGCGCCTGCTGGGTGTTCATCCAGCAGCGCTTCGGCCAGTTCATGTACGGCTACTACCCGGCGGAACTGCGCTGGCGCGTCGACCTGACCGTGTGGCTCGCCGTGCTCGGTGCCGCGCCCTTGTTCATCAAGCGCTTCCCGCGCAAGGCGGTGTACGGCCTGGGCTTCCTGGTGCTGTACCCGATCCTCGCCTACCTCCTGTTGCACGGCGGCGCGCTGGGCCTGGACACGGTGCCCACCAGCCAATGGGGCGGCCTGATGCTGACCCTGGTGATCGCCACGGTCGGTATCGTCGGCGCCTTGCCGCTGGGTATCCTGCTGGCGCTGGGGCGGCGCTCGAACATGCCGGCGGTGAAGGTGGTCTGCGTGACCTTCATCGAGTTCTGGCGTGGCGTGCCGCTGATCACCGTGCTGTTCATGTCGTCGGTGATGCTGCCGCTGTTCCTGCCCGAGGGCATGAGCTTCGACAAGCTGCTGCGGGCGATGATCGGCGTGATCCTGTTCCAGTCGGCGTACATCGCCGAGGTGGTGCGTGGCGGGCTGCAGGCCATCCCCAAGGGCCAGTACGAGGCCGCCGCGGCCATGGGCCTGGGCTACTGGCGGGCGATGGGACTGGTGATCCTGCCCCAGGCGCTCAAGCTGGTGATCCCCGGCATCGTCAACACCTTCATCGCCCTGTTCAAGGACACCAGCCTGGTGATCATCATCGGCCTGTTCGACCTGCTCAACAGCGTCAAGCAGGCGGCGGCTGATCCTGCCTGGCTGGGCATGGCCACCGAGGGCTACGTGTTCGCCGCCCTGGTGTTCTGGATTTTCTGTTTCGGTATGTCCCGCTACTCCATGCACCTGGAGCGCAAGCTGGACACTGGCCACAAGCGTTAGGAGTTTCGAAATGAGTGAAGCGATCAAGCAGCCTGCCGGCCCCGAAGGCATCATCCAGATGCAAGGCGTGAACAAGTGGTACGGCCAGTTCCATGTGCTCAAGGACATCAACCTGAACGTGCGCCAGGGCGAGCGCATCGTGCTGTGCGGGCCGTCCGGCTCGGGCAAGTCGACCACCATCCGTTGCCTCAACCGCCTGGAGGAGCACCAGCAGGGGCGCATCGTCGTCGACGGCGTGGAGCTGACCAACGACCTCAAGCAGATCGAGGCGATCCGCCGCGAGGTGGGCATGGTGTTCCAGCACTTCAACCTGTTCCCGCACCTGACCATCCTGGAGAACTGCACCCTGGCGCCGATGTGGGTGCGCAAGATGCCGCGGCGCAAGGCCGAGGAAATCGCCATGCACTTCCTCGAGCGCGTGCGCATTCCGGAGCAGGCGCACAAGTACCCGGGGCAGTTGTCCGGTGGTCAGCAGCAGCGGGTGGCGATTGCCCGGGCGCTGTGCATGAAGCCGAAGATCATGCTGTTCGACGAGCCGACCTCGGCGCTGGACCCGGAGATGGTCAAGGAGGTGCTCGACACCATGGTCAGCCTGGCTGAAGACGGCATGACCATGCTCTGCGTGACCCACGAAATGGGCTTTGCCCGCACCGTGGCGAACCGGGTGATCTTCATGGACAAGGGGGAGATCGTCGAGCAGGCGGCGCCGGATGACTTCTTCGACCGGCCGCGCAGTGATCGGACCAAGCTGTTCCTGAGCCAGATCCTGCATTGATGCAATCGGGGCCGCCCCACGGGGCGGCTGACGCGGTCCCTGTAGGAGCGGCCTTGCGTCGCGATGGGCCGCGTAGCGGCCCCGGGGACATGTGCTGCGAAGCTGAAAACCTGGGGCCGCTTACGCGCCCCATCCCGACGCAAGGCCGTTCCTACAGGGATCGCGCATGTGTTGGTTTACTTCTCTTCCTTCGGGGCCACCGGCGCCGGCGGCGGCCGTAGTCCCACTTCGGCGACCAGCTTGAGCTGCTGCCCATTGCGCACCACCTCGATGGTGATCTTCTCGTTGGGCTTGATCCTTGCCACCTGGTTCATCGACTTGCGCCCGTCACCGGCCGGTTCGCCGTTGATGCTCAAGATCACGTCACCCAGTTGCAGCCCCGCGCGCGCCGCCGGGCCATCGCGGAAGATACCTGCCACGACAATGCCCGGGCGGCCCTGCATGCCGAACGACTCAGCCAGCTCCTGGCTCAGCGGCTGCACTTCGATGCCCAGCCAGCCACGGATCACCTGGCCGTGCTCGACGATCGACTTCATCACCTCCAGTGCCAGCTTGACCGGAATGGCGAAGCCTATGCCCTGGGATCCGCCGGACTTGGAGAAGATCGCCGTGTTGATACCCACCAGGTTACCGTTGGCATCCACCAGCGCGCCGCCGGAGTTGCCCGGGTTGATCGCAGCGTCAGTCTGGATGAAGTCTTCGTAGTTGTTCAGGCCCAGCTGGTTGCGGCCTGTGGCGCTGATGATACCCATGGTCACGGTCTGGCCGACGCCGAACGGGTTGCCGATGGCCAGGGTCACGTCACCGATGTGGATATTGTCGGAGCGGCCGATGGTGATCGCCGGCAGGCTGTTGAGGTCGATCTTGAGCACCGCCAGGTCGGTTTCCGGATCGCTGCCAATCACCCGTGCGAGGGTCTCGCGGCCGTCCTTGAGGGCCACCACGATCTGGTCGGCACCGCTGGTGACATGGTTGTTGGTCAGCAGGTAGCCTTCCGGGCTCATGATCACCGCCGAGCCCAGGCTCGACTCCCAGCGCCGCTGCTTGGGCAGGTTGTCGCCGAAGAACCGGCGGAATTGCGGGTCTTCGAACAGCGGGTGGGCGCTCTTGTTCACCACCTTGGTGGTGTACAGGTTGACCACCGCCGGCGCGGCCAGGGTCACGGCATCGGCGTAGGACACCGGACCCTGCATGATTTTCGTGGTTTGCGGGGCCTGCTGCAGGTTGACGTCCTGGCTGGGCAGGCCGACCCATTGCGGGAAGCGCTGGATGATCAGGATGGCGATCAGCACACCGGTGAGCAGGGGCCAGCCGAAGTAACGCAGAGCCTTGAACATGAATGAATCCTGGGAGTAGGGCGGGGGCCATGTCAGTTCGGCCCGGGGCGAGCGCGCGCGATCATACACGTGAACACAACGATCAGCGATGGCCGGAATCCCCAGGCGATTGTCGCCGGTTCCCCCGAAACCGGCGACGGCCCATAATGGCGGCCATTATAGGGCCTCGCGCCCTGTCGCAACGCCGAATTCGAGGAGATTTTTCATGGCCGTCGCCCTCAATACACTGGTCGAGGAAGCCGAGCGCTACCTGGGCAGCGCGAAGATCCAGGACTACTGCCCCAATGGCCTGCAGGTCGAGGGTCGCCCCCAGGTCAGCCGTATCGTCAGCGGCGTCACCGCCAGCCAGGCGCTGTTGGACGCGGCGGTCGAGGCCGAGGCAGACCTGGTGCTGGTACACCATGGCTACTTCTGGAAGGGCGAGAACCCGTGCATCACCGGGATCAAGCAGCGGCGCCTGAAGACCCTGCTCAAGCACGATATCAGCCTGCTGGCCTTCCACCTGCCGCTGGACGTGCACCCGGAAGTGGGCAACAACGTGCAGCTGGCGCGCCAGCTCGACATTACCGTCGAAGGCCCTCTGGACCCGAACAATCCCAAGGTGATCGGCCTGGTCGGGTCGCTGGCGGAACCGGTGTCGGCGCGGGACTTCGCCCGACGGGTGCGCGAGGCGCTGGGGCGTGAGCCGTTGGTCGTCGAGGGTGAGCAGATGATCCGCCGGGTCGGCTGGTGCACCGGCGGCGGGCAAGGCTACATCGACACCGCCATCGCCGCCGGGGTCGACTTGTTCATCAGTGGCGAGGCGTCCGAGCAGACGTTCCACAGTGCCCGCGAGAACGGCGTGAGCTTCATCGCCGCCGGCCATCACGCCACCGAGCGCTATGGCGTGCAGGCGTTGGGGGATTACCTGGCGCGACGGTTCGCGGTCGAGCACCTGTTCATCGATTGCCCGAATCCGATCTGACGGCCAGCAGCAAGAAAGCGGTTTCCTGTGGGAGCGGCCTTGTGTCGCGAAAGGGCCGCAAAGCGGCCCCAAGATTTATGCGCCAACGCAGAAATTCTGGGTCTGCTACGCAGCCCTTTCGCGACACAAGGCCGCGCCTACAGGGACCTCGCATGGCCCAAACCCCCAGTCATATCGTTAGATTGTTTCGATCTAGGCAGCCTCCTAAATAGAATCAGGTGCTGTGATAAAGTGGCTCGCTCGAACACGGCCCGCAGGCCGTCCATAAGATCGTTTTTCGTGAGTAGCCATGGTCGACAATCTGACGCACTTGAAACAGCTGGAGGCGGAGAGCATCCACATCATCCGCGAGGTGGCCGCCGAGTTCGACAACCCGGTGATGCTGTACTCGATCGGCAAGGATTCCGCGGTCATGCTGCACCTGGCGCGCAAGGCGTTCTTCCCGGGCAAGCTGCCGTTCCCGGTGATGCACGTCGACACCCAGTGGAAGTTCCAGGAGATGTACCGCTTCCGCGACAAGATGGTCGAAGAGATGGGCCTGGAGCTGATCACCCACGTCAACCCCGAGGGTGTGGCGCAGGGCATCAACCCGTTCACCCATGGCAGCTCCAAGCACACCGACATCATGAAGACCCAGGGCCTGAAGCAGGCGCTGGACAAGCATGGTTTCGACGCCGCCTTCGGTGGCGCGCGCCGCGACGAAGAGAAGTCGCGGGCCAAGGAGCGCGTCTACTCGTTCCGTGACAGCAAGCACCGCTGGGACCCGAAGAACCAGCGCCCGGAGCTGTGGAACATCTACAACGGCAAGGTCAACAAGGGTGAGTCGATCCGCGTGTTCCCGCTGTCGAACTGGACCGAGTTGGACATCTGGCAGTACATCTACCTCGAAGGCATCCCGATCGTGCCGCTGTACTTCGCCGCCGAGCGTGAAGTGATCGAGAAGAACGGCACCCTGATCATGATCGACGACGAGCGCATCCTCGAGCACCTGAGCGACGAGGAAAAAGCCCGCATCGTCAAGAAGAAGGTCCGTTTCCGCACCCTTGGCTGCTATCCGTTGACGGGGGCAGTCGAGTCCGAAGCCGAAACGCTGACCGACATCATTCAGGAAATGCTTCTGACGCGTACTTCCGAGCGTCAGGGCCGGGTCATCGACCACGATGGCGCAGGCTCCATGGAAGACAAGAAACGTCAGGGCTACTTCTAATTTTCAGGGTTACTCCATGTCGCACCAATCCGATTTGATCAGCGAAGACATCCTCGCTTATCTGGCTCAGCACGAGCGCAAAGAACTGCTGCGTTTCCTCACCTGCGGCAACGTGGACGACGGCAAGAGCACCCTGATCGGGCGCCTGCTGCACGACTCGAAGATGATCTACGAGGACCACCTCGAGGCCATCACCCGCGACTCGAAAAAATCCGGCACCACCGGTGAGGAAGTCGACCTGGCGCTGCTGGTGGACGGCCTGCAGGCCGAGCGCGAGCAGGGCATCACCATCGATGTCGCCTACCGCTACTTCTCCACCGCCAAGCGCAAGTTCATCATTGCCGACACCCCGGGCCACGAGCAGTACACCCGCAACATGGCCACTGGCGCGTCCACCTGCGACCTGGCGATTATCCTGGTCGATGCCCGCTACGGCGTGCAGACCCAGACCCGCCGACACAGCTACATCGCCTCGTTGCTGGGCATCAAGCACATCGTCGTCGCGGTCAACAAGATGGACCTCAAGGGCTTCGACGAGCAGGTCTTCGAGTCGATCAAGGCCGACTACCTGAAGTTCGCCGAGGGCATCAACCTCAAGCCGAGCAGCCTGCACTTCGTGCCGATGTCGGCGCTCAAGGGCGACAACGTGGTCAACCGCAGCGAGCGCTCGCCCTGGTACACGGGCCCGGCGCTGATGGAGATCCTCGAGACCGTCGAGATCGCCGCCGACCGCAACGTCACCGACCTGCGTTTCCCGGTGCAGTACGTCAACCGTCCGAACCTGAACTTCCGTGGCTTCGCCGGTACCATCGCCGGTGGCGTGGTGCACAAGGGTGACGAGATCGTCGTGCTGCCGTCGGGCAAGAGCAGCCGGGTCAAGTCCATCGTCACCTATGAAGGCGAGTTGGAGAACGCCGGCCCCGGCCAGGCCGTGACCCTGACCATGGAAGACGAGATCGACATCTCCCGTGGCGACCTGCTGGTGCATGCCGACAACGTACCGCCGGTCACCGACCAGTTCGATGCCATGCTGGTGTGGATGGCCGAGGAGCCAATGCTCCCGGGCAAGAAGTACGACATCAAGCGCGCCACCAGCTACGTGCCGGGCTCGATTGCCAGCATCACCCACAAGGTCGATGTGAACACTTTGGAGCAGGGCGCCGCCAGCGCGCTGCAGCTCAACGAGATCGGCCGGGTCAAGGTCGCGCTGGACAGCGCCATCGCCCTGGACGGCTACGAGAGCAACCGCACCACCGGCGCGTTCATCGTCATCGATCGCCTGACCAACGGCACGGTCGGTGCCGGCATGATCATCGCCCCGCCGGTACTGCCGCACGGCAGCACCGGCCAGCACGGCAAGCTGGCCCATGTGTCCACCGAGGAGCGCGCCCTGCGCTTCGGCCAGCAGCCGGCCACCGTGCTGTTCAGCGGCCTGTCCGGCGCCGGCAAGAGCACCCTGGCCTATGCCGTGGAGCGCAAGCTGTTCGACATGGGCCGCGCGGTCTATGTGCTCGATGGCCAGAACCTGCGCCACGACCTGAACAAGGGCCTGCCGCAGGACCGCGCCGGCCGCACCGAGAACTGGCGCCGCGCCGCCCATGTGGCGCGCCAGTTCAACGAAGCCGGCCTGCTGACCCTGGCAGCGTTCGTTGCCCCGGATGCCGAAGGCCGCGAGCAGGCCAGGGCGCTGATCGGCAAGGAGCGTCTGGTCACCGTCTATGTGCAGGCGTCGCCGCTGGTGTGCCGTGAGCGTGATCCGCAAGGGCTGTACGCGGCCGGTGGCGACAACATTCCGGGCGAGAGCTTCCCGTTCGACGTGCCGCTGGATGCGGACCTGGTGATCGACACCCAGTCGGTCAGTGTCGATGAAGGTGTGAAGCTGGTGCTGGATGTGCTGCGTCAGCGTGGTGCGATCTGAGTAACCGTGTGATCTGAGAAACCCCGCTTCGGCGGGGTTTTTTGTTTGCTTCGGGAGAGCTGGGCTGCACAGCAGCCCCCGGCATTGCTAGATATGTTTCTCGGAAACGGGAATCACCCGCCGTTCCTTCACCGCCTTGTACGAAAAGCTCGAATAGATCTCCTTCACCCCCGGCAACCGTTGCAGCACCTCCCGGGTGAACTCGCCAAACGACTCCAGGTCCCGCGCCAGGATCTCCAGCAAAAAGTCATAGCGCCCGGAGATGTTGTGGCAGGCGACGATCTCGGGAATTTCCATCAGCCGCTGCTCGAACGCCAGGGCCATCTCCTTGGTGTGCGAGTCCATCATGATGCTGACGAACGCGGTCACTCCGAAGCCCAGCGACTTGGGCGAAAGAATGGCCTGGTAGCCGGTGATGTAGCCGTTGTCCTCCAGCAGCTTGACCCGCCGCCAACAGGGCGAAGTGGTCAGGGCAACCTGGTCGGCGAGTTCGGAAACGGTCAGGCGGGCGTTGTCCTGCAGGGCGGCGAGCAGGGCGCGGTCGGTACGGTCGAGAGCTGAAGGCATATCTTGCCCTCCTGATTCTATTTTTGTTGTTTTTCTTTCAAAACTTGCGCAATTGCGTGGGCAAGTTTGGAAAAAGCGCGGCAGCTTGGTGGCATAAGCTTATAACAAACCACAAGAGGCTGTTGCCATGCGCGACTCCAACAAAAACACCGGTTTCTCCACGCGGGCCATCCACCATGGTTATGACCCGCTGTCCCACGGCGGCGCCCTGGTGCCGCCGGTGTACCAGACCGCCACCTATGCCTTCCCCACCGTCGAGTACGGCGCCGCCTGCTTCGCGGGCGAGGAACCGGGGCATTTCTATAGCCGAATTTCCAATCCGACCCTGGCCCTGCTGGAGCAGCGCATGGCGTCCCTGGAAGGGGGCGAGGCCGGGCTGGCGCTGGCCTCCGGCATGGGCGCCATCACCGCCACGCTATGGACGCTGCTACGTCCGGGTGACGAGCTGATCGTTGGCAGTACCCTGTACGGCTGCACCTTCGCCTACCTGCACCACGGTATCGGCGAGTTCGGCGTGAAGATCCGCCATGTCGACCTCAACGACATCCCGGCACTGCGGGCCGCGATCACCTCGAAGACGCGGATGATCTATTTCGAGACCCCGGCCAACCCCAACATGCAGCTGGTGGACATTGCCGCGGTGGTCGATGCCGCCCGGGGCCACGACCTGAGCATCGTGGTCGACAACACCTACTGCACGCCTTACCTGCAACGCCCGCTGGAACTGGGCGTGGACCTGGTGGTGCATTCGGCCACCAAGTACCTGTCCGGGCATGGCGATATCACGGCCGGGCTGGTGGTCGGGCGCAAGGCACTGGTCGACCGTATCCGCCTGGAAGGGCTCAAGGACATGACCGGCGCGGTGCTGTCGCCCCATGACGCGGCGCTGCTGATGCGCGGCCTCAAGACCCTGGCTCTGCGCATGGACCGTCACTGCGCCAATGCCCAGCAGGTGGCCGAGTTCCTCGCCGAACAATCACAGGTCGAGCTGCTGCACTACCCGGGCCTGCCGTCCTTTGCGCAGTACGCGCTGGCCCAGCGGCAAATGCGCCTGCCGGGCGGCATGATCGCCTTCGAGCTCAAGGGCGGGATCGAGGCCGGTCGTCGCTTCATGAACGCCCTGCAGCTGTTCAGCCGCGCGGTGAGCCTGGGCGATGCCGAGTCGCTGGCCCAGCACCCGGCGAGCATGACGCACTCCAGCTATACCCAGCAGGAGCGTGCCGAGCATGGCATCTCGGAAGGGCTGGTGCGCTTGTCGGTGGGGCTGGAGGACATCGACGACCTGCTCGCCGACATTGCCCAGGCCTTGAAGGCCTGCGCCTGAACCGCCACGGACGAGGCCTGCGCGATGGTAGCAATGATGAACCCGAACGAGCCGTTGACGGCCCTGGAAACCGCGCTGGACAGTGACCCCGGGGAAACCGCCGAGTGGTGCGAGGCCCTGTCCTCGACCCTGGCCCACTGCGGGCCGGCACGGGCGCGCTACCTGCTGCAGCGCCTGCAGGCCCATGCCCTGGAGCTGGGCCTGGAGCGTGAGGCCCAGGCCTTCTCGGCCTACCGCAACACTTTGCCGGTGGAGCAGCAGGGCAACTATCCGGGCGACCTGGAACTGGACGAGCGAATCACCGGCATCCTGCGCTGGAACGCCCTGGCCATGGTGGTACGGGCCAACCATGCCTACGGCGAGCTGGGCGGGCATATCGCCAGCTATGCCTCGGCGGCGGAAATCTTCGAGGTCGGTTTCCAGCACTTTTTCCGGGGCGAGGGCGGCGGCGCGCAGCGCAGTGGCGACCTGGTGTTCTTCCAGCCGCACTCGGCGCCGGGTATCTACGCCCGCGCCTTCCTTGAAGGGCGCCTGAGCGAGGCGCAACTGGCCAACTACCGCCAGGAGGTCGCGGGAAACGGCCTGTGCTCCTATCCGCATCCCTGGCTGATGCCTGACTTCTGGCAGTTCCCCACCGGCTCCATGGGCATCGGCCCGCTCAATGCCATCTACCAGGCGCGGTTCATGCGCTACCTGCAGCACCGCGGTCTGCTCGATACTTCGGCGCGGCATGTGTGGGGCGTGTTCGGCGATGGCGAGATGGACGAGCCGGAATCGATCGCCGGCCTGACCCTGGCGGCCCGCGAAGGCCTGGACAACCTGACCTTCATCGTCAACTGCAATCTGCAGCGCCTGGATGGCCCGGTGCGTGGCAACGGCCAGATCATCCAGGAACTCGAAGCGCTGTTCAGCGGCGCCGGCTGGAACGTGATCAAGGTGCTGTGGGGCTCGGAGTGGGACGCGCTGTTCGCCCGGGATCATGAGCATGCGCTGCTGCGCCAGCTGGCGGCGACACCCGACGGGCAATTCCAGACCCTCGGCGCCAAGGACGGCAGCTACAACCTCGAGCACTTCTTCAAGCAGAACCCGGCCCTGCAGCGCTTGGTGGCGCACATGAGCGCCGACGAGATCAACGCCCTCAAGCGCGGTGGCCACGATTTTCGCAAGCTGCATGCCGCCTATGCCGCGGCCAAGGCCTGCAAGGGCCGGCCGACGGTGATCCTGGCCAAGACCAAGAAAGGCTACGGCATGAGCAGTGCCGGTGAGTCGCGGATGACCGCGCACCAGGCCAAGAAGCTCGATGTTCAGGCACTGCTGGCCTTCCGCGACCGCTTCCACCTGCCGCTGTCGGACGAGGAAGTGGAGCAGTTGCGTTTCTACCGTCCGGCCGCCGACAGCCCGGAGATGATCTACCTGCGCCAGCGCCGCGAGGCCCTGGGCGGGCCGCTGCCGGTGCGGCGCAGCGACTGCGCCGGCCTGCCCGTGCCGGACCTGGACAGCTTCGCCGGCTTTGCCCTGCGCGCCGAGGGCAAGGAGATGTCCACCACCATGGCTGCCGTGCGCCTGCTTGGCAACTGGCTCAAGGTGCCGGGATTGGGGCCGCGGGTGGTGCCGATCGTCGCCGACGAGGCACGCACCTTCGGCATTGCCAGCCTGTTCCGCCAGATCGGCATCTACTCGCCCCAGGGGCAACGCTACGAGCCGGAGGACGCCGGTTCGCTGCTGGTCTACAAGGAAGCGCGCGACGGCCAGTTGCTGGAGGAGGGCATCACCGAGGCCGGGGCGATCTCTTCCTGGATCGCGGCGGCGACTGCCTATGCCGTGCATGGCGAGGCGATGCTGCCGGTGTACATCTATTACTCGATGTTCGGCTTCCAGCGGGTCGGCGACCTGATCTGGGCCGCCGCCGACCAGCGCGCCCGCGGCCTGTTGCTCGGCGCCACCGCGGGGCGTACCACGCTGGGTGGCGAGGGGCTGCAGCACCAGGACGGCTCGAGCCTGGTCATGGCTTCCATGGTGCCCAATTGCCGTGCCTGGGACCCGTGCTTTGCCGGCGAGCTGGCGGTGATCCTCGAGCATGCCGCGCGGCGCATGCTGGTAGAGCAGCGGGACGAGTTCCACTATGTGGCGGTGATGAATGAAAACTACCCGCAGCCGTCATTGCCCGAGGACGTGCACGAGGATGTGTTGCGAGGCATGTACCGGCTTGCCCGGCATGCGTCGGCAGCGTCCCGTGGCCAGGTACGGCTGTTGGGTTCGGGCACCATCCTGCGCGAGGTGATCGCCGCCGGCGAGTTGTTGGCCAGCGACTGGCAGGTCGACAGCGAGGTGTTCAGCGTCACCAGCTTCAGCGAGCTGGCGCGTGGGGCCAGGGATGCGCAACGCCTGGCGATGGCCGGGGAGCAAGCGGATTGTCACGTGCGTCATAGCCTGCCAGGTGATGCCCCGGTGATCGCGGCCAGCGACTATGTGCGTGCCTGGCCGCAACTGATTGCCGAGTATGTACAGGCGCCCTACATCACCCTGGGCACCGATGGATTCGGACGCAGTGATACGCGTCAACAACTGCGGCGGTTCTTCGAGGTGGATCGGCATGCCGTGGTGCTGGCGGCATTGTACGGGCTGGTGTGCCAGGGCGTGCTGCCGGCAGATGTGCTGGGGCAGGCAAGGGCGCGGTATGGGATTGGCGAGGAGGGGGCGGCCTGGTATCGGTGAGGTGATCTGGGCTGGCCCTGTCGCGGGGCAAGCCCGCTCCCACGGAGGGATATGTCTGGTAGATCACGCTCACAAAAAAGGCCTCTTTCGAGGCCTTCTTCATGTCATCGACTCAACGCTTGAGCCCGTAGCTCTCGTCGAGCATGCCCGGCGAATTCGGGGCCTTCGGTGCGTAGTCGCGCGGCACCTCGGCGGTGTCCTTCGGCGGTGTCAGGCGATCGCGCGGGCCTTGCGCGGCTTCCGAGTGCAGCGCGGCCAGCAGGCGCTGGCGGGTCAGCTCGTCCAGGGCCAGGCGGTTGGCGCCGTCGGCCAGGTGATCCTGGACGTCCTGGTAGCTCTGGGTCAGCTTCTTGACCAGCGAAGCGGTGCTGTTGAAGTGGGTCACCACTTCATTCTGGTAATTGTCGAAGCGCTGCTGGATGTCATCCAGCTGGCGTTGGGTGTTGCTCGGTGCCGCATTGGGCAGCAGGCGGGCCAGCGCGAAACCGACGACGACGCCGACAACCAGGGCCAGGGTCGGCAGCAACCAAACAAGGAGCGAGTGTTCCACGAGTCCTTCCTCTATAAACGGCTTTGCTTTACGTTAACGGCTCAGACCTGCGCTGTATACCGCGAGCGATCGCAAATCAGAACAGAATTCCTCAGCTAGACGAGTCGACCCTCCTCGAGGTCACGGAGTAGTGCCTTGCTTATCCGCGAAACACCCTTGTTCATCGATGGCCCGTGCGGCCAGCTGGAAGCCTTGTACCTGGACGTGGCCGACGCCCGTGGCGCGGTGCTGATCTGCCACCCCAACCCGGTCCAGGGCGGCACCATGCTCAACAAGGTGGTGTCGACCCTGCAACGCACCGCCCGTGACGCCGGCTACGTCACCTTGCGCTTCAACTACCGCGGTGTCGGCCAGAGTGCCGGCAGCCATGACATGGGTGCCGGTGAAGTGGCCGACGCCGAGGCCGCTGCCGCCTGGCTACGCGCGCAGCATCCCGAGCTGCCCCTGGTGCTGATGGGCTTCTCCTTCGGTGGCTTCGTTGCCGCCAGCCTGGCCGGGCGCCTGGAGGCCGGGGGCGCGGCCCTGCAACACCTGTTCATGATCGCCCCGGCGGTGATGCGCTTGAGCGAGCAGTTCCCGCTGCCCGAGCGCGTCGACCTCACGGTGGTGCAGCCGGACACCGACGAGGTGGTCGATCCGCAGCTGGTCTACGACTGGTCGAATGACCTGTCGCGCCCCCATGAGCTGCTGAAAGTGGCAGAATGCGGACACTTCTTCCATGGCAAGCTGACCGATCTGAAGGATCTGCTGCTGCCGCGCCTTTCGAACTGAGCCAAGCCTGAATAAGCGAACACCCATGACCACGCGCATCCTCACCGGTATCACCACCACCGGCACCCCGCACCTGGGCAACTACGCCGGCGCCATCCGCCCGGCCATCCTCGCCAGCCAGCAGCCCGGCGTCGACTCGTTCTACTTCCTGGCCGACTACCACGCCCTGATCAAGTGCGACGACCCGCAGCGCATCCAGCGCTCGCGCCTGGAGATCGCCGCCACCTGGCTGGCCGGCGGCCTGGATCCGGACAAGGTGACCTTCTACCGCCAGTCGGACATCCCCGAAATCCCCGAGCTGACCTGGCTGCTGACCTGCGTCGCCGCCAAGGGCCTGCTCAACCGCGCCCACGCCTACAAGGCTTCGGTGGACAAGAACGTCGAGGCCGGCGAAGACCCGGACGCCGGCGTGACCATGGGCCTGTTCAGCTACCCGGTGCTGATGGCCGCCGACATCCTGATGTTCAACGCCAACAAGGTGCCGGTCGGCCGTGACCAGATCCAGCATGTGGAAATGGCCCGCGACATCGGCCAGCGCTTCAACCACCTGTTCGGCCAGGGCAAGGACTTCTTCGCTTTGCCGGAAGCGGTGATCGAGGAAAGCGTGGCGACCCTGCCAGGCCTGGACGGGCGCAAGATGTCCAAGAGCTACGACAACACCATCCCGTTGTTCACCAGCGCCAAGGACATGAAAGACGCCATCTCGCGCATCGTCACCGACTCCAAGGCGCCGGGCGAGGCCAAGGATCCGGACAATTCGCACCTTTTCACCCTGTTCCAGGCCTTCTCCACGCCAGCGCAATGCGCCGCGTTCCGTGAAGAGCTGGTGCAGGGCCTGGGCTGGGGCGAGGCCAAGCAGCGCCTGTTCCAGCTGCTCGACGGCCAGCTGGCGGAAAAGCGCGAGCACTACCACCAGCTGATTTCGCGCCCGTCGGACCTGGAGGACATTCTCCTTGCTGGCGCCGCCAAGGCTCGCAAGATTGCCACGCCATTCCTCGAACAGCTGCGTGAAGCGGTTGGTCTGCGTTCGTTCCGCACCACCGTGCAAGCCACCACTGAAGTGAAGAAGAAGGCCGCCAAGACCGCCCGCTTCGTCAGCTTCCGCGATGAAGACGGCAGCTTCCGCTTCCGACTGCTGGCCGCCGATGGCGAGCAACTGCTGCTGTCGCGCAGCTTCGCCGATGGCAAGAGCGCCGGTGCGGTGAGCAAGCAACTGCAGCAAGGTGGCGAGGCCGATGTACGGGTAGAGGGCCTGAGCTTCAGCCTGTGGCTGGAGGGCGAGCAGGTTGCCGACGGGCCGCAGTTCGAGGCCGCCGAGGCCCGTGACGCGGCCATCGCAAGCCTGCGCGAGGCCCTGGCGCCGCAGCAGGACTGATACGCCTACGCTGTAGGAGCGGCCTTGTGTCGCGAAAGGGGCGCGTAGCGGCCCCAGAATCTCTGTTTCATGCAGAACTGCCGGGGCCGCTTTGCGGCCCTTTCGCGACACAAGGCCGCTCCCACTAGGCAGGTAATGAGGCAAGTGGTCGCATGTATCATTGCCATCAGGCGGGCCGGTCGCTACAGTGACGGCCCGTTTTTTGTTGCCTCGCTAACGAAATCATGACTCCTCTAGAACGCTATCAAGCAGATCTGAAACGTCCCGACTTCTTCCATGATGCGGCGCAGGAAACTGCGGTGCGTCACCTGCAGCGCCTGTACGACGACCTGGTGCGCGCGCAGAACAACAAGCCGGGCGTGTTCGGCAAGCTGTTCGGCAAGAAGGAGCAGACGCCGGTCAAGGGTCTGTACTTCTGGGGTGGGGTAGGGCGAGGCAAGACCTACCTGGTCGACACCTTCTATGAAGCGCTGCCGTTCAAGCAGAAGATGCGCACGCACTTCCACCGCTTCATGAAGCGCGTCCACGAGGAGATGAAGACCCTCAAGGGCGAGAAGAACCCGCTGACCATCATCGCCAAACGCTTCAGCGAAGAGGCCAAGGTGATCTGCTTCGACGAGTTCTTCGTCTCCGACATCACCGATGCGATGATCCTCGGCACCCTGATGGAAGAGCTGTTCAAGAACGGCGTGTCGCTGGTGGCTACCTCCAACATCGTCCCCGACGGCCTGTACAAGGACGGCCTGCAGCGTGCGCGCTTCCTGCCGGCCATCGCCATGATCAAGCAGTACACCGATGTGGTGAATGTCGACAGCGGCGTCGACTACCGCCTGCGTCACCTGGAACAGGCCGAGCTGTACCACTTCCCGCTCAACGAGGCGGCCCACGAGAGCCTGCGGGCGAGCTTCAAGGCGCTGACCCCGGAATGCACCCAGGCTGTCGACAATGACGTGCTGATGATCGAGAACCGCCCGATCCATGCCCTGCGCACCTGCGACGACGTTGCCTGGTTCGACTTCCGCGCCCTGTGCGACGGGCCGCGCAGCCAGAACGACTACATCGAGCTGGGCAAGATCTTCCATGCCGTGCTGCTGAGCAACGTCGAGCAGATGGGCGTGACCACCGACGACATCGCCCGGCGCTTCATCAACATGGTCGACGAGTTCTACGACCGCAACGTGAAGCTGATCATCTCGGCCGAGGTGGAGCTCAAGGACCTGTACACCGGCGGGCGCCTGAGCTTCGAGTTCCAGCGCACGCTCAGCCGCTTGCTGGAAATGCAGTCCCACGAGTTCCTGTCGCGGGCGCACAAGCCCTAAGAATCCGGGGCTGCAAAGCAGCCCCGGCGATTTTCAGGCCTCCTGCATGAACTGCTGCCGATACTGATTCGGCGATAGCTCCGTATGCTGGCGGAACAACCGGGCGAAGAAGCTCGCGTCGTCGTACCCCACCTCATAGCTGATGGTCTTGATGCTTTTGCGCGTGCTCGACAGCAGGCCCTTGGCCGTCTCGATCCGTAGCCGCTGCAGGTAGTGCAGGGGCTTGTCGCCGGTGGCGCTCTGGAAGCGGCGCATGAAGTTGCGGATGCTCATGCCGTGGTTGCGGGCCACGTCCTCGAAGCGGAACTTGTCGGCGAAGTGCTCCTCGAGCCAGTGCTGGATCTGCAGGATGATCAGGTCCTGGTGCAGCTTCTGGCCGCCGAAGCCCATGCGCCCCGGGGTGTAGCTGCGCTGCACCTCGTAGAGGATGTCGCGGGCCACGGCGCGGGCCACGTTGGCGCCGCAGAAACGCTCGATCAGGTAGATGTACAGGTCGCAGGCCGAGGTGGTGCCGCCGGCGCAGTACAGGTTGTCGGCGTCGGTCAGGTGCTTGTCCTGGTTCAGGCGGATCTTCGGGAAGCGCTCGGCGAAGCTGGCGAAGAAGCGCCAGTAGGTGGTCGCCTCCTTACCATCCAGCAGCCCGGATTCGGCCAGCCAGAACACGCCGCTGGCCTCGGCGCACAGCACCGCGCCGCGGGCATGCTGCTCGCGCAGCCAGGGCAGGACCTGGGGGTAACGTTGCAGCAGGTTGTCGAAGTCGTCCCAGAAGGCCGGCAGGATGATCACGTCGGCGTCGTTCAGGCCGCTGTCGACCGGCAGTTGCACGTTGCTGAAGCTGTCCACGGGCAAGCCGTCCGGGCTCACCAGGCCGATCTCGAACATCGGTTGCAGGCCCAGCCCCAGCTGCTTGCTGTAGCGCAGGCTGGCCAGGTGGAAGAAATCCTTGGCCTGCATCAGTGTCGAAGCGAAGACTTTGTCCACGGCCAGGATACTGACGCGCCGCAAGGACGCGGAGGGTTGGGTAAACATCATTGTCATTGTTCTTATAGGGTAGAGTGGTCAATCACCGGCTGGATCGTCTTATTTTTTGGCGATTGTGTCTACCCCGCCAAAGTACGATCTCTCTCGGTGGGGCAAGCCCGCTCCCACGCATCCGCGCCGGGCTTGCCTGGTGACTCGGTAGCCGCTCAAGGCGCCGGGTTCGGCTGCTCCTGATGCACCGCCTCGATCGCTGCCACCAGCTCATCGCCCAGGTTCAGCGCTTGGCTGTCGATATTGCTGCGCAACTGATCGAGGCTGGTGGCGCCGATGATGTTGCTGGTCACGAAAGGCTGGCGCGTCACGAACGCCAGCGCCATCTGCGCCGGGTCCAGGCCGTGCTCGCGGGCCAGTTGCACGTAGCGGCCGCAGGCAGCCACGGTCTGCGGGTTGGAGTAGCGGGCGAAGCGGCTGAACAGGGTCAGGCGGGCGTTCGCCGGACGGGCGCCATTTTCGTACTTGCCCGAGAGCATGCCGAAGGCCAGCGGCGAATAGGCCAGCAGACCGCATTGCTCGCGGATCGCCACCTCCGCCAGGCCCACCTCGAAGCTGCGGTTGAGCAGGTTGTAGGGATTCTGGATCGACACCGCCCGCGGCCAGCCGCGGGTCTCGGCCAGGTGCAGGAACTTCAGGGTGCCCCATGGGGTTTCGTTGGACAGGCCGACATGGCGGATCTTGCCGGCGCGGACCTGCTCGTCGAGTACCTCCAGGGTTTCCTCCAGCGGGGTGAAGATGTCCTGGGGCAGGTGCTGGTAACCAAGTTTGCCGAAGAAGTTGGTGCTGCGTTCGGGCCAGTGCAGCTGGTACAGGTCGATGCGGTCGGTCTGCAGGCGCTTGAGGCTCTCGTCCAGGGCGGCGACGATGTGCTGGCGATTGTGTTTGAGCTGGCCGTCGCGGATGTGGCTGATACCGTTGCCGGGGCCGGCGACCTTGCTGGCCAGGATCCAGTCGTCGCGGTCGCCGTTGGCGGCGAACCAGTTGCCGATGATGCGCTCGGTGGCGGCGTAGGTTTCCGGGCGCGGTGGCACTGGGTACATCTCGGCGGTGTCGATGAAGTTGATGCCCCGGGCCTTGGCCAGGGCGATCTGGGCGAAGGCCTGGTCCTGGGTGTTCTGCTCGCCCCAGGTCATGGTGCCCAGGCACAGGGCGCTGACGTTGAGGTCGGTACGGCCGAGCTTGCGGTATTCCATCGGGAAGACGCTCCATGGCAAAGAGGCCCATAAAAGCAGGTTGAAATTTTTCCTGCAATCTGGATAATTCGGCCCCTCTCCGTGTGGCGGAAGTGATGCACCACCATGCAGGGGAACCCTTGTCGAACATTGGCGTGCCCGACCCGAGCCCCCAAAAGCGTCAGCGTTCGGCTGCGCGCTTGCCCTTGGCAAGTTGTGCACTATCCAGTAAGATTCGCCGTCTATTTTTCGCTGGGCGGCCTCTGAGGCTTTAGAGAATGAAAACTTTTACTGCTAAACCGGAAACAGTAAAGCGCGAGTGGTTCGTAGTCGACGCCGCTGGTCAGACCCTGGGTCGTCTGGCTACCGAAATCGCTAGCCGCCTGCGTGGCAAGCACAAGCCAGAATACACCCCTCACGTTGACACCGGCGACTACATCGTCGTCATCAACGCCGAGCAAATCCGTGTGACTGGTGCCAAGTCTTCCGACAAGATGTACTACTCCCACTCCGGCTTCCCGGGCGGTATCAAGGAAATCAACTTCGAGAAGTTGATCGCCAAGGCCCCTGAGCGTGTTATCGAAACCGCGGTCAAAGGCATGCTGCCGAAGAACCCGCTGGGTCGCGACATGTACCGCAAGCTGAAAGTGTACGCGGGTGCAGCTCACCCACACACTGCTCAGCAGCCTCAAGAACTGAAGATCTAACGGGATAGTTCATTATGTCGGCGACTCAAAACTACGGCACTGGCCGTCGCAAGACCGCAACCGCACGTGTATTCCTGCGTCCGGGCACTGGCAACATTTCCATCAACAACCGTTCTCTGGACGTGTTCTTCGGCCGCGAAACCGCTCGCATGGTTGTTCGCCAGCCGCTGGAACTGACCGAGACCGTTGAGAAGTTCGACATCTACGTCACCGTTTCCGGTGGTGGTGTCAGCGGTCAAGCCGGTGCAATCCGCCACGGCATCACCCGCGCCCTGATGGAATACGACGAAACCCTGCGTGGCGCCCTGCGTCGTGCTGGCTACGTCACCCGCGACGCTCGTGAAGTCGAGCGTAAGAAAGTGGGTCTGCGTAAAGCGCGTAAGCGTCCTCAGTACTCCAAGCGTTAATACCGCTTCGGCAGTCGAAAAAAGCCCGGTTCCTTTTTGGAACCGGGCTTTTTTTATGTCTTGAACTAACCTCTCTGTCAGTCCGTGGCCGTTTGTCGCATAGACACAGATCAAGCAAAGCGAGGGTTGTAGCCCGACGAGCGGGTAATCACCTTGTCAGCGTGTGGATTTGTTCCTTACCATTGCGGCCAATTTTTAGTGCCACAGACATACCTAAGTAGATGCCTGTTAGAGCAGGCCAAGCAAGCTGATGGGAGAGGACTGAATGAGCAATGACGGCGTCAACGCAGGCCGGCGCCGCTTCCTCGTAGCCGCGACATCCGTGGTCGGGGCAGCGGGGGCAGTGGGGGCTGCGGTACCGTTCGTGGGGTCATGGTTTCCCAGTGCCAAGGCGAAAGCCGCAGGGGCACCGGTGAAGGTCAATATCGCCAAGGTCGAGCCCGGCCAGCAGATGGTGGCCGAGTGGCGCGGTCAACCTGTATTCATCGTGCGGCGAACGGAAGAGATCCTCGGCAATCTGAAAAAGATCACCGGTGAGCTGTCCGACCCCGAGTCCAAGGCGTCGGTGCAGCCGACCTACGTCGATCCGCAAGTTCGCTCGATCAAGCCCGAGATCCTCATCCTGGTCGGCCTGTGCACTCACCTGGGTTGCTCGCCGACGTTCCGTCCTGAAGTCGCTCCCGCCGACCTCGGCCCGAAATGGGTCGGTGGCTATTTTTGCCCATGCCACGGCTCGCACTATGACCTGGCTGGCCGGGTCTACAAATCCCAGCCGGCCCCTCTCAACCTGCCAGTGCCACCGCACTCGTACGAGTCGGACGAAATCATCGTCATCGGCGTCGATCAGGAGAACGCATGATGAGCAAGTTCATGGAGTGGATCGATGCGCGCTTCCCCGCGACGAAGATGTGGGAAGACCATCTGAGCAAGTATTACGCGCCCAAGAACTTCAACTTCCTGTACTTCTTCGGCTCCCTGGCACTGCTGGTGCTGGTCAACCAGATCGTCACCGGCGTGTGGCTGACCATGAGCTTCACCCCCTCGGCGGAAGAGGCCTTCGCCTCGGTCGAGTACATCATGCGCGACGTCGAATACGGCTGGATCCTGCGCTACCTGCACTCCACCGGCGCCTCGGCGTTCTTCATCGTGGTCTACCTGCACATGTTCCGCGGGCTGCTCTACGGCTCCTACCAGAAGCCACGCGAACTGGTCTGGCTGTTCGGCATGCTGATCTACCTGGCGCTGATGGCCGAGGCGTTCATGGGCTATCTGCTGCCGTGGGGGCAGATGTCCTACTGGGGCGCCCAGGTGATCATCTCGCTGTTCGGCGCGATTCCGGTCATCGGTGATGACCTGACCCAGTGGATTCGTGGTGATTACCTGATCTCCGGCATCACCCTGAACCGCTTCTTCGCCCTGCATGTGGTGGCCCTGCCGATCGTGATCCTCGGCCTGGTGGTGCTGCACATCCTGGCGCTGCACGAAGTGGGGTCGAACAACCCCGATGGCGTGGACATCAAGAAGAAAAAGGACGAGAACGGCATCCCGCTGGATGGCATCCCGTTCCACCCTTACTACACCGTCAAGGATATCGTCGGCGTGGTGGTGTTCCTTTTCGTGTTCTGCGCGGTGGTGTTCTTCTTCCCGGAAATGGGTGGCTACTTCCTGGAAAAACCGAACTTCGAGCAGGCCAACGCCTTCAAGACCCCTGAGCACATCGCGCCGGTGTGGTACTTCACGCCGTTCTACGCGATCCTCCGTGCGGTACCCGACAAGCTGTTCGGGGTCATCGCCATGGGTGCGGCGATCGCCGTGCTGTTCGTGTTGCCCTGGCTCGACCGCAGTCCGGTGCGCTCCATGCGCTACAAAGGCTGGCTGAGCAAAATCTTCCTGCTGGTGTTCTGCGTGGCCTTCATCATCCTTGGTGTACTGGGCGTGCTGGCGCCGACACCAGGGCGTACCTTGCTGTCGCAGGTGTGCACGGTGCTGTACTTCGCGTACTTCCTGCTGATGCCGTTCTACACAAGGCTCGAGAAGACCAAACCGGTTCCGGAAAGGGTGACTGGCTGATGAAAAAGTTTATTGCAGTATGCTTGCTGGCACTGATGCCTGGCCTTTCCTTCGCCGCCGAGCATGGCCTGGAGCTGGACAAGGTCGATATCGACCTGACCGACAAGGCCGCGATGCAGGATGGCGCGCGTACTTTCGCCAACTATTGCATGGGGTGCCATAGCGCCAAGTTCCAGCGGTACGAGCGAGTCGCCGACGACCTGGGGATCCCGCATGAGGTGATGCTCGAGAACCTGGTGTTCACCGGCGCCAAGATCGGCGACCACATGAAGATCGGCATGCAGCCCAGCGATGCCAAGACCTGGTTCGGCGCCGCGCCGCCCGACCTGACCCTGGTCGCTCGGGTGCGTGGCAGCGACTGGCTGTACACCTACCTGCGCAGCTTCTACGAGGACAAGACGCGGCCATACGGGGTGAACAACAAGGTCTTCCCGAACGTCGGCATGCCCAACGTGCTGGTGGGCCTGCAGGGTAACCAGGTGATCGGTTGCAAGCAGGTGCAGACCGAGGTCGATGGCAAGAAGCAGTTCGACCCGCTGACCGGCAGCCCGCTGACCCATGAGGCGTGCGACCAGCTGACCGTGGAGGAGAAATCCGGTACCCTGACGGCCGAGCAGTTCGACGAGAAGGTCAAGAACCTGGTGACCTTCCTGGCCTATTCGGCCAACCCGGTCAAACTGGAAAGCCAGCGCATCGGTACCTACGTGTTGCTGTACCTGGCTTTCTTCTTCGTGTTCGCCTACTTGCTCAAGCGCGAATACTGGAAGGACGTGCACTGATCACGCAGTAGTTTCTGGTAGTTGAACGCGCCCGGGGGGCTCCAGCGATAGTGCTGGGGCGCCCCGGGCGCGTTTTCATTTAAGTTTTACAAGCATCCCGTGCGAGGAGGCGCTACATGGGCGCAACCAACAGGTTAGCCTGCTATTCCGACCCCGCTGATCATTACTCTCATCGGGTCCGCCTGGTGCTTGCGGAGAAAGGCGTCACGGTGCAGATCATCGATGTCGACGCCAATCGCCTGCCGCCCAAGCTGATTGAAGTGAACCCTTACGGCAGCTTGCCGACCCTGGTCGATCGCGACCTGGCGCTGTACGAATCGACCGTGGTGATGGAGTACCTCGAGGAGCGTTACCCGCACCCGCCGCTGATGCCGGTCTACCCGGTGGCCCGGGGCAACAGCCGCCTGCTGATGCACCGCATCCAGCGTGACTGGTGCGCCCTGGCCGACACCGTGCTTGATGCGCGCAGCAGCGAGGCGGCACGCACCCAGGCGCGCAAGGAGCTGCGCGAGAGCCTGACCGGCGTGGCGCCGCTGTTCGGCGAGATGGCCTGCTTCATGAGCGAGGAGCAAAGCCTGGTCGATTGCTGTCTACTGCCCATTCTCTGGCGTTTGCCGGTGATGGGTATCGAGTTGCCGCGGCAGGCCAAGCCGCTGCTGGATTACATGGAGCGACAGTTCGCCCGCGAGCCTTTCCAGGCGAGCCTGTCCGCTGCCGAACGTGAAATGCGCAAGGTTTAAGAGGAACCGTTGATGAACTCCAGTCGCCCCTATCTTGTTCGTGCGCTGTACGAGTGGATCGTCGACAACGATTGCACGCCGCATATGCTGGTCAATGCCGAGTATCCGGCGGTCCAGGTACCCCAAGGTTTCGCCAGCGATGGCCAGATCGTCCTGAACATCTCCCCCAGTGCCGTGCGCAGCCTGCACATGGATAACGAGGCGGTGAGTTTCGAAGGCCGTTTTGGCGGCGTTGCGCACTCGCTCTTCGTGCCGGTCGGCGCCATCCTCGGGATCTATGCCCGGGAGAACGGCCAGGGCATGGTCTTTGAACTGGAGCCGCCGTTCGAGGATGAGGATGACCATGAAGCTGAAGGCGTCGAGCCGGATGATGATGGGCCGCCCGAGCCACCACGCCCCACTGGCCGTCCGAGCCTGAAGGTGGTCAAGTAGGCGTTGGGCAGTCAGGCCGGGCAGGTTCGGCACCGCTGAAGATGTTTCGACGCCGATTGACTTATTGTAAGCAATTTCAGAAGCTCACGACTTGCAGCCGTAGGCTGCCTCCAGGCCTGAGGCCGAAGTAACTTGGCCAGGGGCGGGCGACCGCCTCTGGCTCGATAGGGCCTTGCGGCCGAGCAATGCAGCGACACACCGGTCGACCCAGGACGGGCGACCCAACAACAAAAACAAGAGAAGTCATCGACATGGATGTGAGATGTGATCAGCTCAAGGCGCTGACGGGCACCCTGTGCCTGGCGTTCGCCACCGGACTGCCGCTGCCTGCTGTGGCGGCCTATCAGGAAACCGGTCGCCTGGGCGACCCTGCCAGCTGGCGGTCGGCCGAGTACCAGCAGGACTGGGGCTTGGAGCGCATGCAGGCGAGTCAGGCCTATGCCGCCGGCATCACCGGCGCCGGCGTCAGCATTGGCGCCCTGGATTCGGGATTCGACGCCGCCCACCCTGAAGCCAACCCCTTGCGTTTTCACGCCGTTACCGCCACCGGCCAGTACCTGGATGGCACTCCGTTCAGCGTGACCGGGGGACTCAATGGCGCCAACGACAGCCATGGCACCCATGTCACCGGCACCCTGGGTGCGGCCCGTGATGGCGCTGGCATGCATGGCGTGGCCTTCAATGCCCAGGTCTACGTGGGCAACACCAACCACGACGACAAGTTTCTGTTCGGCCCCAGCCCTGACCCCAAGTATTTCAAGGCGGTCTACGATGCCCTGATGGACGCCGGTGTACGGGCCATCAACAACAGCTGGGGCAGCCAGCCCAAGGATGTCAGCTACCAGACCCTGGACGGCTTGCGCGCGGCCTACGCTCAGCATTTCCAGCAGGACACCTGGCTCGACGCCGCCGGCGACGTGGCGCGTCGGGGCGTGATCAACGTATTCAGCGCCGGCAACAGCGGCTATGCCAATGCCAGCGTGCGCTCGGCGCTGCCGTACTTCCAGCCGGAGCTGGAAGGCCACTGGCTGGCGGTGTCGGGCCTGGACAAGAACAACCAGCAGAAATACAACCAGTGCGGCATCGCCAAGTACTGGTGCCTGGCGACCCCGGGCGCGGCGATCAGCAGTACCGTGCCCGGTGGCGGCTACGCCACCTACAACGGCACCTCGATGGCCGCACCTCATGCCACAGGGGCCTTGGCCCTGGTCATGGATCGCTATCCCTACCTGAACAACCAGCAGGCCCTGCAAGTGCTGCTGACCACCTCGCGCCAGCTCGACGGTTCGCCGACCCAGGGACCCAGCGAGCGGGTAGGCTGGGGCGTTCCGGACCTGGGCCGGGCGTTGCACGGGCCCGGGCAGTTGCTGGGTGAATTCGACGTCAACCTGGGGCGCGGGCAGGGCGATAGCTGGAGTAACGGCATCTCCGACCAGGCCTTGGTGCAGCGTCAAACCGAGGACGCCGCAGAGCGCCAGGCCTGGCAGCAGACCCTCAAGGATCGCGGCTGGGAGCATGGCCTGGCAGCGGGCGCCAGCCAGCAGGATCGCAGTGACTATGCCTTGGGCATGGCCCGTGACGCGGCTGCCGCGCGGCGGGTCTACCAGGGCAGCCTGGTCAAGTCCGGGGCTGGCTGGCTCGAGCTCACGGGTGACAGCAGCTACCGCGGCCCGACCCGCGTCGATGGCGGCCTGCTGGCGGTCAACGGCAGCCTGCAATCGGCGGTGACGGTCAACGCGGGCGGTACCCTGGGCGGCAACGGGCGGGTCGGTGCCCTGACCGCCAGCGCCGGGGGCGTGGTGGCCCCGGGTAACTCCATCGGCACCTTGAGTGTCGCTGGCAACCTGGACTTGCAGCCGGGCTCGACCTACCGGGTGGAACTGTCGCCCACGGCCAGCGACCGCCTTGTCGTTGCTGGTCAGGCCAGTGTCGGCGGCGCCAATCTCAGCCTGGAGCCCAAGGCGCGGCCGAACCTTTTGGCCGGTGGCCCGGTATCCAGCCTGGTGGGGCGCCAGTTCGACATCCTGCAGGCCGCAGGTGGCGTCAACGGGCGCTTCGCCCAGGTCGAGCCCGACTACCTGTTCCTGGGGACCTTCCTTGATTATTCGGCCAACGGCGTGCAACTGGACGTGACGCGCAGCGCCACGACGTACGCCAGTGTTGGTGCCACGGCCAACCAGCGCGCCAGCGGCGGTGCCGTGGAGCGGTTGGGGCCGGGCAATCCCGTGTATGAAAGCCTGCTGCTTTCGACCTCGGCGGACCAGGCCCGGGACGGCCTGCGTCAGCTGGCCGGGGAGATCTACCCGGCGCTGGACTCGATGCTGCTCAGCCAGGGCTCGGTCTTGCGCGATGCCCTGGGTGAGCGAGTGCAAGGTCGCGCACAGATTACCAATGCCTCTGGAAAAGGTGACAGCGAGTCGGGTGCGACTCAGCTCTGGCTCAAGGGCCTGGGCAGCTGGGGGCGCATCGAGGGTGTGCAAGGCACCGAGTCCTATACCAGTTCCCTGGGCGGCGTGCTGCTGGGCGTGGACCATGACCTTGACGAGCAGACCCGGGCCGGCCTGGCCGCAGGCTACAGCGACAGCTCCCTGGGCATGGGCGGCAGCCACTCCCGGGCCACGGTCGACAGCTACCACCTGGGTGCCTATGCCCGCCACGACCTGGACCAGTTGCGCCTGAGCCTGGGCGCCAGCCACAGCTGGCATCGTGCCGAAGTCCGGCGCGACCTGGCCTATGGCGAGGTGTCTGGCCGCCAGCGCGCACGGATCGATGCCCGCAGCCAGCAGGTGTTCGCCGAGGCGGCCTATCGCCTGGCGTTGCCGGCGGTACAGCTGGAGCCTTTCGCCAACCTGACCTACCAGCACCTGGAGCGCGACGGCTTCCACGAGAAAGGCGACGCCGCGGCGCTGCATGCCGGTGACGAGCAGCGCGACGCCTGGCTCGGCACCTTGGGCCTACGTGGGCGCCAGCAATGGCAGCTGGGCCCGCAGCAGGACCTGCAACTGGCGGCAAGCCTGGGCTGGCAGCATCGCCTGAGCGGCACCCAGGGCCTTGAGCACCTGGCTTTCGCTGGCAGCGACCTGCCGTTCCGGGTGGAGACCGCGCCGGCCTTGCGCGATGCCGCGCTGGTGGGACTGCAGGCACGGGTAGGGCTGACCCGCGACCTGGACCTGAGCCTGGACTACCAGGGGCGCCTGGCCAGTCGCGAGCAACAGCATGGCGCAGGGCTCAACCTGCAATGGCGGTTCTGAAGCGCCCTGGCGTGATACGGGCCAGGCGTTGCAACACGGAGTGTGACCAACGCGGTACTAAACCAAAACAAAACTAAGGAAGGTTGTAGTGAAGCACGTCAGAAAGGATGACAGCGCACTCGCGCAGGGCTGGGCCTTGGCCCCACTGGGGCGGGCATTGGTGGGTTGGGCGGCGCTGATGGGCACGGCCCAGGCCGCGCCCTACGTGGAGAGTGGGCGCCTCGGCGATGCCGGCAGCTGGCGCAGCAGCGAGTTCAAGGCCGACTGGGGGCTGGGGGCGATCCACGCCGACAGCGCCTATGCCGCCGGCTACAGCGGCAAGGGGGTGAAGCTGGGGATTTTCGACCAGCCGGTATATGCCCCGCACCCCGAGTTCGCCGGCAAGGACAAGATCGTGACCCTGGTCACCAGCGGCATTCGCCAGTACACCGACCCCTATATCCCGGTGAAGGCCGGCGATGCGTTCCGCTATGACGGCAGCCCGTCGGTGGGCTCGGACGGCAAGCTCGGCTCCCACGGCACCCACGTCGGCGGGATCGCCGCCGGCAACCGTGATGGCGAGTCGATGCACGGCGTGGCCTATGATGCGCAGATCATCAGCGCCGACAACGGCGACCCCGGCCCCGAGGATGGCATCGTCCTGGGCAACGATGGCGCGGTGTACAAGGCCGGCTGGGACAGCCTGGTGGCCAGCGGCGCGCGGATCATCAACAACAGCTGGGGCATCGGTATCACCGATCGCTTCGCCAAGGGCGGGCGCAATCCGGACTTTCCGCATTTTACCGTGGACGATGCCCGCGCACAGTTCGCGCAGATACAGCCACTGCTGGGAACCTTGCCGGGCGGCGCCTACGACGGGGCCATCGCCGCCGCCCGCAGCGGAGTCCTGACGATCTTCGCCGCCGGCAACGACTACAACCTGAACAACCCCGACGCGATTGCCGGCCTGGGCTATTTCGTTCCGGACATCGCCCCGAACTGGATGACCGTGGCGGCGTTGCAGCAGAACCCCGACACCAGTAGCGCCAACCCGTACCTGGCCAGCACGTTCTCTTCCCGTTGCGGCTATACCGCGAGCTTCTGCGTCTCGGCTCCCGGTACCCGGATCTACAGCGCGGTGATCGGCGGCACCAGTCTGGAGGACCTGACCCAGGGCTATGCCAACAAGAACGGCACGTCCATGGCCGCGCCCCATGCCGCCGGCGCGGCGGCGGTGCTGATGGAGCGCTTCCCCTACATGAGCGGCGCACAGATCGCCAGCGTGCTGCGCACCACCGCCACCGACATGGGCGCGCCCGGCATCGATGCCTTGTACGGGTGGGGCATGATCAACCTGGACAAGGGGATCCGCGGTCCGGGCATGTTGGTCACCGAGCAGGACATCCCCGAGGAGTTCCGCATCGCCGGCGGCTACGGCCCGAGCCAGTTCGTGGTTGATCTGCCGGGTGTCGGCGCCGTGGTGGACGCCGGTAGGCCGACCCAGCGACTCTGCAACGGCCTTAGCTGCGTACTGGACCTGTGGAGTAACGATATCTCCGGCCATGGTGGCCTGACCAAGCAGGGTATCGGTACCCTGGTGCTCAGCGGCAACAACACCTACGCAGGTCCAACCCTGGTCAACCAGGGGCGGCTGGCGGTCAATGGCTCGTTGCAATCGACGGTGACGGTCAATGACGGCGGCGTGCTGGGCGGCAATGGCCGGATCGGTGCGCTGGTGGTCAACCGTGGCGGGGTGGTGGCGCCAGGCAACTCCATCGGCACCCTGCGGGTGGGCTCCGATGTCACCTTCCAACCGGGCTCGACCTATGCCGTGGAGCTTGATGCTACTGGCAGCGACCGCCTGGTCAGCGATGGCACGGTTTCTGTAAACGGTGCGAACCTGGCCCTGGATCTGCAGAATCCCGGGGTTTCGCTGCAGTCCCAGCCGGCAACCAGCCTGGTGGGACGTCAGTTCGACATCCTGCAGGCCGCTGGCGGCGTGCAGGGCGGTTTTGCCGCTGTGCAGTCCAACCTGCTGTTCCTTGGTGGTGGCCTGGCCTACACCGGCACCGGGGTGCAGCTGGCGGTGCAACGTAGCGCCAGCTTCGCCAGTGTCGGCCTGACCGCCAACCAGCGTTCGGTGGCCGCGGCCGCCGAACGGCTCGGCGCGGGCAATCCGGTCTACGAGAGCCTGTTGTTGTCGGCTGATGCCGGCAGCGCCCGGCAGGCGTTCGATCAACTGTCCGGTGAAATCCACCCGGCGGTGGGCAATCTGCTGCTCAACGATAGTCGCCAGTTGCGCGACGCCGTGGGCGAGCGTACCCGCCAGCAGGGTGTCGCCGCCGCGCCGGCCATGGACGCCCAGGGCAACGGCCTGTGGGTCAAGGCCCTCGGGGCCTGGGGCAAGGCCGACGGTGATTCTGGCCATGCGCGCTACAGCAGTTCGATCGGCGGCATGCTGCTGGGTGTCGACGGGCAGATGAGTGAGGACACCCGCCTTGGCGTCTTCACCGGCTACAGCGACAGCTCGCTGAGCATGGGTGATGGTCGTCATTCCTCGGCCAGCGTCGACAGCTACCACTTGGGTGCCTATGCCGGCAAGGAACTGGAGCAGGTGCGCCTGAGCCTGGGCGGCAGCCACAGCTGGCATCGCATCGAGACCAAGCGCGAGCTGCAGTACAACGAGGTCAGCGATCGCCAGAAGAGCAAGCGTGATGCGCAGAGCACCCAGGTGTTCGGCGAGGCCGCCTGGAAGGTCGCGGTGCCTGGCATGGCCCTGGAGCCGTTCGCCAACCTGGCCTATGTGCATATCGCCAGTGACAGCTTCAAGGAACATGGCGGCGCCGCCGCGCTCGAGGGTGGGCGGGATAACCGTGATGCCTGGCTCTCTACCCTGGGCATGCGCGCCGGTAAGCAGCTGCAATTGTCCAGCGGCCAGGCGGTGGAGCTATCCGCCACCCTGGGTTGGCAGCACAACCTGAGCTCCACCGGGTCCGACCAGCATCTGGCCTTTGCCGGCCAGGGCGATAGCTACAAGGTCCAGGCGCTGTCCCTGGACCGTGATGCGGCGGTGGTTGGCGCACGGGCGGGGATCAGCCTGGGGCGTCAGGCCCGGGTCAACCTCGACTACAACGGACTGCTGGGTAGCCGCGACAAGAGCCACGGGGTCGGCCTGACCCTGGACTGGGCGTTCTGAGGCCCTGAAAAGCAAAACGCCCGATGCTGAGCATCGGGCGTTTTGCTTGACCTGCCTGAACCGCCATTTCGCAATTACAGGTCCTTGATGCTCTGCACCTGGTCCTTGTTGATGCGGGTCGGCTTGCCGTCCAGTTGCTTGAACTCGTAGAAGCCGGAGTTGCGGTCGAAGTGCGGAGTGTCGGTGGTCTGCAGTTCGCGACCATCGTTGAGGGTGATCACGCTCGGGGTGGAGCAGCCGGCCAAGGTGGCGAAGGCGCCGATCAGCAGGGCGGGCAGCAGCAACTTTTTCATCGAGTACTTCCTGGATCAGAGGGGAAAGGCGAGCGTCCTGACGCCCGCCGAAGGGTTGTCAGTCGATGTATTCGAACAGCTTGACGATCTTCTGCACGCCCGACACGCCCTGCACCACGTTGGTGGCGGCGTTGGCCTCCTGCTGGCGGACCAGGCCGAGCAGATAGACAATACCGTTCTCGGTGATGACCTTGATGCGCGAGCTGGGAACGCTCTCGTCGGCCAGCATCTGGGTCTTGATCTTGGTGGTCAGCCAGGCGTCGTTGTTGCGCGCCAGAATCGACGATGGCTGCATCACCTGCAGCTCGTTATGCACCTTCTTGACCCGCTGCACCTGGCCGGCGGTCTGCTCGGCAAGGGACTTGAGGTCAGCGCGCGGTGTCTGGCCGGCAAGCAGCACCACGCCGTTGTAGCTGCTGACGACGATGTGCGAACCCTTGTCCAGCTCCGGGTTGGCCTTGGCGATGTTGACCGAGACCTTGGTCTCGATCAGCGAGTCGTCGATCTTGCTGCCGATGGTGCGGGTGCCGCGGTCGTCCTCGATCGGCGAGTTGCGGGTCGAGGTCAGCACGGAACTGCAGCCGGAGACACCCAGGCACAGGGTTAGGGCCATCAGGCCGAGACGCTTGGAGATCATTCTTCACTCCCGAACAGTTGGCTGTCGATCAGGTCGCACAGACAGTGGATCGCCAGCAGGTGGACTTCCTGGATGCGTGCGGTCACGCTCGAGGGGACGCGGATTTCCACGTCCTCGGGCAGCAGTAGCGAGGCCATGCCGCCGCCGTCGCGCCCGGTCAGGGCAACGACGATCATTTCGCGGTCATGGGCGGCCTGGATCGCCTGGATCACGTTGGCCGAGTTGCCGCTGGTGGAGATTGCCAGCAGGACGTCGCCGGGCTGGCCCAGGGCGCGGATCTGCTTGGAGAAGACTTCGTTGTAGCTGTAGTCGTTGGCGATCGAGGTGAGCGTGGAGCTGTCGGTGGTCAGGGCGATGGCCGGCAGGCTCGGGCGTTCGCGCTCGAAGCGGTTGAGCAGTTCCGATGAGAAATGCTGGGCGTCGCCGGCCGAGCCGCCATTGCCGCAGGCGAGCATCTTGCCGTCGTTGAGCAGGGTGTTGACCATGACCAGGCTGGCCTGCTCGATGTAGGGTGCCAGGATGTCCATTGCCTGTTGCTTGGTGTCGATGCTGTTCTGGAACAGTCGGCGGATTCGGGATTGCATGTCCATCTGGGTGACCTTAAGAGGGGCGGTGGCCTTTGCTACGCGCAACAGTGACCAGCCCGCGAAACATAGAGCTAGAAAATCGAATTGGGTTCAGCATTCGAAGGCGTTTTTCAGCCATTGAAGCGGTTGCCCCGCATGCCCCTGGCCCTGCAGGGCGACAACGTCGAAACGGCAGGGGTGGGTGGCCCAGCAGGGCGCTTGCTGCAGGAAGAGGTTGGCGGCCAGCGCCAGTCGCTGCTGCTTGCGCCCATCGATACTGGCGAGCGCTCCGCCGAACTCCGCATGCAACCGGTAGCGGACTTCGACGAATACTACTGTATCGGCATCGAGCATGACCAGATCGAGCTCGCCCCGCTTGCATCGCCAGTTGCGCGCCAGCAGCCGCAGGCCTTGCCCCTGAAGGTATTCAAGGGCGTGGTCCTCGGCGGCCTGGCCGGCGCGGCTGGGCGATGCGCCGGGCATCAGCGCGGCGTGTCCGGCAGGCGCTTGACCTGGCCACCGGCGAACTCGGCCCACGGCAGTTGGCGCTCGACGCGCTGGCTGGCGTTCATGCTCAGACTGCCCGACAGGCCCTCGACGCGGTTGTCCGGCAGTGCCTTGAGCTGGCCCAGGCGTGGCGCCAGGCTGTAGGCGTCGACGCCCATGGCATACAGCCGGCCGAGGCTGCCGGCGGCCTGCGGCCACTGCTGCACGACCTGCTGGCGCAGGCTGTTGGTGGTGTCCAGCAGCCACGGCGTTTCGCAGAAGCGGATGCCGTTCATGTCGTTGTACTGGTTGACGTCGCCGCTGGCGCTGTACAGGTTGGAGGTGGCGTAGACCGGTACGTCGCCGGCGTACTGGAAGTTCAGCGTCGGTTTGATCTGCTGGGCTTGTTGTGGCGTCGAGGCGAGGAAGATGAAGTCGATGTCCTGGCGACGCGAAGGCTGGGCGGCGATGTTACCGCCGACGGTGCTCTGCAGGCTCTTGGCGCGGCCTTCGCTCTGGCGCAGCTGGAACAGGTCGGCGATCTGCTGGGCGAGGGCAACCGGCTGGGCGATGCGCTGGGCGCTGATCAGGGTACCGCCATTGCCTTCCCAGTCCTGGCGGAAGGCGGCGAGCACGCGGTCGCCCCACTCACCGCTCGGCACCAGGGCCACGGCGCGGACCATGCCGTCGGCGCGGGCGCGGCGGGCGACTTCGCGGGCTTCGTCCTCGGCGGCCAGGCCGAACTGGAACAGTTGCGGCGGGGCTTTCTGGCCGGCGTCGGCGTAGTTCAGGGCCAGGGTGGTGATGGGCAGTTGCGGGTAGGCGGCGAGTTTCTTGACCAGCGGTTTTTCCAGCGGGCCGACCACCAGTTGCACGCCAGCGGCCTGGGCCTGGCGGTAGAAGTCATCCAGCGAGGTGATGCGCGAGCTGTCGAACACCTGTACGGCGGGGGTCGGCTGGCCACCTTGCTGTGCCTGGAAATGGGCGGCCATGAAGCCGTCGCGCAGGGCGCGGGCGACACCGGCCAGCGGGCCTTCCTGGGGCAGCAGCAGGGCGATCTTGGTCAGTGGTTGGCTGGCCAGTTCCTTGAGTTTGACCAGGGCGGTCGGCAATTGCCTGGCAGCCGGGTGCTCGGGGTGTTGCTGGCGCCAGGTGTCGATGGCGGCCTGTTGCTGCTCCAGGGTGCCGGCGCGCTTGACGGCGAGGGCCAGGCTGGTCCAGCCGGCCAGGGTCTCGTTGGCGGCGGGCTGTTGCAGCTGTTCGGCGGGCAGCGATGCAACCAGAGCCCAGGTGGCGTCGTTGTTGGCGGCGGCGGCCTGCTCGCTGAGCAACGGCGCCAGCAGCACGCGCTGCTGGGCGGCAGCCAGGGCTTGGCCGTCGGCCTCGAGGGCGGCGGCGTGGACGCTGTAGGTGCGAACCTGCTGCTCAGCCGGCAGTTCGCCGACGCGTTGCAGGCTCGGGTGCGCGAGGGCGGTCAGGGCGGCCTTGGGCTGGTTGCGGCTCATGGCCAGTTCCGCGGCCAGGGTCGAGGCGAACACCTGCTGAGCGGGCTTGAGCGGTTCCAGTTGGACCTGCTCGAGGATCCGGGCCGCGCGCGGGAAGTCCTTGTGCTTGTATGCCAGGTCCGCGGCGCTCAGGCGCAGCAGGGCCGCGTCCTCGGCGGACTTGCTGGAGGCTGCCTTCTCGAGCAGTTGCTCGATGCTGGCGTCCGGGGTGCGTGGCAGTTCGCCCAGGCTGGATGAGGGCGAGCTGGCGCAGGCTGCCAGCAGGGCAGCGAGGCAGAGGGCTGTGAGCAGCCGCAGACAAGCGATCATGTAAAGGTCCTGTTACTCGATCAAGTTGGCCGGCAATTGTACCCAAGCGGGGGGCGGGGCGCGATCTCGTCGACACTGATCCTTCACTATAGGTGGCCGCCAGCAGCGCCGGGGTGAAGTTCTTTGCGCCCTGTTACCGGCGCTCGGGCTACAATGGCGACCTTTGATCCGAAAAGCAGGTGTGCGCAGTGACTGATGTTGCAGGGGTTTCGAAATCCACGTTGGGCAAGCTTTACGTCGTCGCCACGCCCATCGGCAACCTCGACGACATGAGCGCCCGGGCGTTGAAGGTGCTGGCCGATGTGAGCCTGATCGCCGCCGAGGACACCCGTCACTCGGTGCGCCTGCTGCAACACTTCGGCATCGATACGCCGCTGGCGGCCTGCCATGAGCACAACGAGCGCGACGAAGGCGGGCGCTTCATCACCCGTCTGCTGGCCGGCGATGATGTGGCACTGGTGTCCGACGCCGGCACGCCATTGATTTCCGACCCGGGCTATCACCTGGTGCGCCAGGCGCGTGCCGCCGGTGTGCAAGTGGTGCCGGTACCCGGTGCTTGTGCGCTGATCGCTGCGCTGTCGGCGGCGGGGCTGGCGTCGGACCGCTTTATCTTCGAGGGATTCCTGCCGGCGAAAGCCGCCGGGCGCCGGGCGCGTCTGGAGCAGGTCAGGGAAGAGGCGCGCACGCTGATCTTCTATGAGGCGCCGCATCGTATTCTTGAGTGCCTGGAAGACATGGAGGCGGTGTTCGGTGGCGATCGTTCGGCGGTATTGGCGCGCGAGATCACCAAGACCTTCGAGACCCTGAAAGGGCTGCCCCTGGCCGAGCTGCGCGCGTTCGTGCAGGGCGACAGCAACCAGCAGCGCGGTGAGTGTGTTGTGCTGGTGGCGGGCTGGAGCGCGCCAGAGGGCGATCAGGCCATCAGCGCCGAGGTCCAGCGCGTGCTGGATTTGCTGCTGGCCGAGTTGCCGTTGAAGAAGGCCGCGGCTTTGGCGGCCGAAATTACTGGTGTGCGCAAGAACCTGCTCTACCAGTTGGCGCTGGAAAAACAGAAATCCCATTAATGGCGTAATGACATTATTTGTTGCATCGCTTGTTCTTGGGCGCGGCTACCGGTAACCTTGTCGGCGGAGAGTCGATCGGACAGTCGCTGCCGTCTTTTGTTCCGCAAAAGTCGGGGGAGGAAAGTCCGGGCTCCATAGGGCAGAGTGCCAGGTAACGCCTGGGAGGCGCGAGCCTACGGAAAGTGCCACAGAAAACAACCGCCTAAGCACTTCGGTGCCGGTAAGGGTGAAAAGGTGCGGTAAGAGCGCACCGCACGGCTGGCAACAGTCCGTGGCTAGGTAAACCCCACTCGGAGCAAGACCAAATAGGGTTCCATACGGCGTGGCCCGCGTCGGAACCGGGTAGGTTGCTAGAGGCGTCCAGTGATGGCCGTCGTAGAGGAATGACTGTCCTCGACAAAACCCGGCTTACAGATCGACTCTCCACCTCTTCCTTCCCTGCTTGAATCGATAGCAGATCTGACCTGGTAATACCGAAAAATTCTTACTCTTAATAAATTACTTTAACTCAACGCCCTATCCGCTTGAGTGTGTTTGATTTTTTTCGTCATTTTTCCTCTCTGTTAATCCTTCCATCTTCCTTTGTTGCGCTAAATCGCCGTCCTGTAAGGGATTTCCCTATGAACGTGCCTTGACGGTGTGGCGGGCGGATTCCTATAGTGTGCGCAAGTGGCAGAAAGTGGGATGAAGTGGGTTTTCTGACACAAAAAAGCTAACATTGTGGGGAATCGCAGCCGTGTTCCGCGGAGCCAACGCCGTCAGCCTCGATGCCAAGGGCCGTCTCGCCATGCCGAGCCGGTACCGTGACGAGCTCGATTCGCGTTGCAATGGTCAGTTGATCGTGACCATCGACGCCGTTGATCCCTGCTTGTGTGTTTATCCCCTCGACGAGTGGGAACAGATAGAAGCCAAGCTGCGCGCCCTGCCGTCGTTGCGTGAGGAAAACCGTCGCCTGCAGCGTTTGCTGATCGGCAATGCGGTTGACCTGGACCTCGATGGCAGTGGACGTTTCCTGGTGCCGCCGCGCCTGCGTGAGTACGCCAAGCTGGACAAGAAGGTGATGCTGGTGGGGCAGCTGAACAAATTCCAGCTGTGGGACGAGGATGCCTGGAACGCGGTTTCGGCAGCCGACCTTGCAGCTATTCAACAACCGGGCGCCATGCCCGATGATTTGCGTGACCTGATCCTGTGACCATAGATAGCGGCTTCAACCACATCACCGTCCTCCTCGACGAAGCCGTCGAGGCCTTGGCTCTGCGCGCCGACGGTTGCTATCTGGACGGCACCTTCGGGCGTGGCGGCCACAGCCGCCTGATCCTCAGCAAGCTCGGGCCGCAGGGGCGGCTGCTGGGGTTCGACAAGGATCCACAGGCGATTGCCACCGGGCAAGCGCTAGCGGCCGAAGACGGCCGCTTTGTCATTGTGCAGCGCAGCTTTGCCGAGCTGGGTGCCGAGGTGGCCGAGCGCGGCCTGGCAGGCAAGGTCAGCGGCATCCTGCTTGACCTGGGCGTGTCTTCGCCGCAGCTCGATGACCCCGAGCGTGGCTTCAGTTTCCTCAACGACGGCCCGCTGGACATGCGCATGAACCCGAACCAGGGTATCAGCGCCGCCGAGTTCATCGCCACTGCGCCGGTCGAGGAAATCGCCCGTGTGTTCAAGGAGTATGGCGAGGAGCGTTTCGCCGGGCGCATGGCGCGTGCCGTGGTCGAGCGTCGCGAGAAGCAGCCGTTCACCCGTACCGCCGACCTGGCCGAGGTGCTCAAGGTCGCCAATCCGGCCTGGGAGAAGGGCAAGAATCCGGCCACTCGAGCGTTCCAGGGGCTGCGCATTCACGTCAACAATGAACTGGGTGACCTCGAGACGGGCCTTGAAGCCGCGCTCGATGCCCTCGAAGTGGGTGGCCGCCTGGCGGTGATCAGTTTCCACTCGCTGGAAGACCGTATCGTCAAACTGTTCATGCGCAAGCTGGTCAAGGGCGAAGCGGACAACCTGCCGCGCAACCTGCCGGTGCAGCACAAGACCTTCGAGCCGAAGATCAAGCTCATCGGCAAGGCGCAGTTCGCCTCCGAAGCCGAACTCAAGGCCAACCCGCGGTCGCGCAGCGCCGTGATGCGGGTGGCGGAGAAGTTGCGGTGAGCCGGCTGTTTGCCAAGCCTTTGCCAGGCGGAAGCTTCCTGATGCTCCTGCTGTTCGTCGCCGTCCTGATTTCGGCCATTGCCGTCTCCTACAGTGCCCACTGGAACCGCCAACTGCTCAACACCCTGTACGGTGAACTGAGCGAGCGCGACAAGGCCCAGGCCGAGTGGGGGCGGCTGATCCTCGAGCAAAGCACCTGGACCGCGTCCAGCCGTATCGAGAGCCTGGCCTCCGAGCAGCTCAAGATGCGCGTGCCCGCCGCTGACGAAGTGCGGATGGTGGCGCCATGATGAAGCTCGAGGGCGCGCTCTATCCTTGGCGGTTCAGGGTGGTTATCGGCTTGCTGGCGCTGATGGTCGGTGCCATCTGCTGGCGCATCATCGACCTGCAGGTGGTCGACCGTGACTTCCTCAAAGGCCAGGGTGATGCCCGCAGTCTGCGCCATATTCCCATTCCTGCGCACCGTGGCCTGATCACCGACCGCAACGGCGAGCCGCTGGCCGTCAGTACTCCGGTCACCACCTTGTGGGCCAACCCCAAGGAAATGCAGGCGGCAAAGGATCGCTGGCCGCAACTGGCCGCCGCGCTGGGGCAGAACCCGCAGCAGCTGACCGAGCGCCTGACCCAGCAGGCCAACAAGGAATTCATCTACCTGGTCCGTGGCCTGACCCCGGAGCAGGGCCAGCACGTGCTCGACCTGAAGGTGCCGGGTGTCTATGGCCTGGAAGAGTTCCGTCGCTTCTATCCGGCAGGCGATGTCACCGCGCACATGGTCGGCTTCACCGACCTGGACGACCATGGTCGTGAGGGCGTCGAGCTGGCCTACGACGAGTGGCTTGCGGGAGTGCCCGGCAAGCGGCAGGTGATCAAGGACCGGCGTGGTCGGCTGATCAAGGATATCCAGGTAACCAAGAACGCCAAGGCCGGCAAGACCTTGGCGTTGTCGATAGACCTGCGCCTGCAATACCTGGCCACCCGCGAACTGCGCAACGCGATCGCCGAACAGGAAGCCAAGGCCGGCAGCCTGGTGATCATGGACGTCAAGACCGGTGAGGTCCTGGCCATGGTCAACCAGCCGACCTACAACCCGAACAACCGCCGCAGCATGTTCCCGGCGGCCATGCGCAACCGGGCGATCATCGACGTCTTCGAGCCGGGTTCGACGGTCAAGCCGATCTCCATGAGTGCTGCGCTGCAGAGCGGCCGCTGGAAACCCACTGACAAGGTCGAGGTGTATCCGGGCAGCTTGCAGATCGGCCGCTACACCATCAAGGACGTGTCCAGGAGCGAGGGCCCGATCCTCGACCTGACCGGCATCCTGATCAACTCGTCCAACGTCGGCATGAGCAAGATCGCCTTCGATATCGGTGGCGAGGCCATCTATCGGGTGATGTCCCAGGTCGGCCTGGGCCAGTACACCGGCCTCGGCTTCCCAGGAGAGCGCGTCGGCAACCTGCCCAACCACCGCGAGTGGCGCAAGGCCGAGACCGCGACCCTGTCGTATGGCTATGGCGTGTCGGTGACCGCCCTGCAACTGGTGCATGCCTACGCCGCGCTGGCCAACGACGGCAAGATGGTGCCGCTGTCGATTCTCAAGGTCGACAAGGCGCCGGAAGCGGTGCAGGCCATCCCAAAGGAAACCGCCGAAACCGTGCAGGCCATGCTGCAGCAGGTGATCGAGGCGCCACGTGGGGTGTTCCGCGCCCAGGTGCCGTTCTATCACGTGGGTGGCAAGTCGGGTACCGCGCGCAAGGCCACCGTCGGTTCCAAGGGCTACACCGAGAACGCCTACCGTTCGCTGTTCGCCGGCTTCGGCCCGATGAGCGATCCGCGCTACGCCATCGTCGTGGTCATCGACGAGCCGAGCAAGGGCGGTTACTTCGGTGGCCTGGTCTCGGCCCCCGTATTCAGCAAAGTGATGTCGGGCACCCTGCGCCTGATGAATGTACCGCCGGACAACCTGCCGCCTTCGACGCAGCAAGCCAGCGCAGTACCCGCCAAGGGAGGGCGAGGTTGATGACGATGCCATTGAGCAAACTGTTTGCCCATGCCAGCCGCGATCCGTTGATCCGCGAGCTGACCCTGGACAGCCGCGCCGTGCGCCCGGGCGACCTGTTCCTGGCCGTGCCGGGGGCCAAGGTCGATGGTCGCGCGCATATTGCCGATGCGCTGGCTCGTGGCGCCGCCGCAGTGGCCTATGAAGAGCAGGGCGCCAGCGTGCTGCCGCTCACCGATGCGCCGCTTATTCCGGTCAAGGGTCTGATCGGCCAGCTGTCGCAGATCGCCGGCCGCTTCTATGGCGAGCCGAGCCGTCAGCTCGACCTGGTCGGCGTGACCGGCACCAATGGCAAGACCAGCGTGACCCAACTGCTGGCCCAGGCGCTTGACGCCCTGGGCAACCGCTGTGGCCTGATCGGCACCCTCGGCACCGGTTTTTATGGCGAGCTACAGAGCGGCCGCCTGACCACGCCGGACCCGATCGCCGTGCAATCGACCTTGAATGACCTGAAGAAGGGCGGGGCCAAGGCCGTGGCCATGGAGGTATCTTCCCATGCGCTCGAGCAGGGTCGGGTTGCCGCGCTGGACTTCGATATCGCGGTGATGACCAACCTGTCCCGCGACCACCTGGACTACCACGGCAGCATGGAGGCCTACGAGGCCGCCAAGGCCAAGCTGTTCGCCTGGTCGAGCCTGCGTGCCCGGGTGGTCAACCTGGATGATGACTTTGGGCGTCGCCTGGCAGATGCTCCTGCCACATCGCGCCTGATCAGCTACAGCCTGCAGGATTCGGCGGCGTCGCTGTTCTGCAAAGAGGCTGCCTTCAACGATGATGGCGTGCGCGCCGTGATCGTCACCCCGCAGGGCGAGCATGTCTTGCGTAGCCGCCTGCTGGGGCGTTTCAACCTGAGCAACATGCTGGCGGTGGTAGCCACACTGATGGCGCTGGATTACCCGCTGGACGAAATTCTCAAGGTCATCCCGCAACTGCAAGGGCCGGTCGGCCGCATGCAGCGCCTGGGTGGCGGAGACAAGCCGCTGGTGGTGGTCGATTACGCCCACACCCCGGATGCCTTGGAAAAAGTACTCGAAGCCCTGCGTCCGCACGCTCACGGCAAGCTGCTGTGCCTGTTCGGCTGTGGTGGCGATCGTGACGCTGGCAAGCGCCCGCTGATGGCTGAAGTGGCCGAGCGCCTGGCCGACCGAGTGCTGGTCACCGACGACAACCCGCGTAGCGAAGACCCCATGCGGATCTTCGACGATATTCGCCCCGGATTCGCCAAGCCTGCGGCCGTCGCGTTCGTCGCCGGCCGTGGCGCGGCCATTGCCCAGCTGATCGCCAGTGCCAGTGCCGACGACGTGATCGTCCTGGCTGGCAAGGGGCACGAGGATTACCAGGAGATCAATGGCCAGCGCCATGACTTCTCCGACCTGGTCGAAGCCGACAAGGCACTTGCAGCCTGGGAGGCGCCACATGCTTAAGCCGATGATCCTCAGCCAGCTGACCGGCGCCCTGAATGCGCGTCTAGCAGGCGCCGACGCCAGCTTCACAGGCGTGAGCATCGACAGCCGCAGTGTCGTCGCCGGCCAACTGTTCGTCGCCCTGACCGGGCCGCGCTTCGATGGCCACGACTACCTGGCTGACGTGAAGGCCAAGGGCGCGGTCGCCGCGCTGGTCGAGCGCGAAGTCGCCGGTGTCGACCTGCCGCAGCTGCTGGTCGCCGACTGCCGTGTCGCCCTCGGCCAGCTCGGCGCGCTGAACCGTGCCGCCTTCGACAAACCGGTGGTGGCCATCACTGGTTCCAGCGGCAAGACCACGGTCAAGGAAATGCTCGCCGCGATCCTGCGTACCCGTGGACCGGTGCATGCCACCCGGGGCAACCTGAACAATGACCTCGGCGCACCGCTGACCCTGCTCGAGATCGCTCCGCAGCACAGCGCCGCGGTGATCGAGCTGGGCGCCTCGCGCATCGGCGAGATCCGCTATACCGTCGGCCTGACCCGACCGCAGGTGGTGATCATCAACAACGCCGGTACTGCCCACGTCGGCGAGTTCGGTGGCCCGGAGAAGATCGTCGAAGCCAAGGGCGAGATCCTTGAAGGCCTGGGCGAGGGCGGCACGGCCATCCTCAACCTGGCCGACAAGGCGTTCGAGATCTGGCGCAAGCGGGCCGGCAATCACCGCATCTTCAGTTTCGCCCTGGACGACCCGCAGGCGGACTTCCATGCCAGCGACATCGGGCGCGACGCCCGTGGCTGCCCGTCGTTCACCCTGCACGGCCCGGACGGCAGCGTCTCGGTGCAGTTGAACCTGCTCGGCACACACAACGTCAGCAACGCCCTGGCCGCGGCAGCCGCTGCCCATGCCGTTGGTCTGAGCCTGAGCGGCATCGCTGCGGGCCTTGCCGCCGTGCAACCGGTCAAGGGCCGCACCGTGGCGCAGATCGCACCCAGCGGCGTGCGGGTCATCGACGACAGCTACAACGCAAATCCCACCTCGATGTGCGCCGCCATTGATATACTCGCCGGCTTTTCCGGGCGCACCGTTCTGGTGCTCGGGGATATCGGCGAACTGGGACAATGGGCCGAGGAAGGCCACCGCCAGGTGGGCGACTATGCCCGCGGCAAGGTCGACGCGCTGTACGCGGTGGGCACCAACATGGCCCATGCGGTCAAGGCGTTCGGCGCCAATGGCCGCCATTTCGCTACTCAAGCTGAGCTTATCGCTGCCGTTGGCGCCGAGAATACCAGCGATACCACTATCTTGATCAAGGGCTCGCGCAGCGCTGCGATGGAAAACGTCGTGGCTGCACTGTGTGGTGCCAGCGGGGAGAAACATTAATGCTGCTGCTGTTGGCTGAGTATCTGCAACAGTTCCACAAGGGCTTCGCGGTCTTCCAGTACCTGACCCTGCGCGGGATCCTGGGTGTGCTGACCGCGTTGTCCCTGGCCCTGTGGTTGGGCCCGTGGATGATCCGTACCCTGCAGATCCGCCAGATCGGTCAGGCCGTGCGCAACGACGGCCCGCAATCGCACCTGTCCAAATCCGGCACCCCGACCATGGGCGGCGCGCTGATCCTGTCGGCCATTGCCATCAGCACCCTGCTGTGGGCCGACCTGACCAACCGCTACGTGTGGGTGGTCTTGATTGTCACCCTGGCGTTCGGCGCCATCGGCTGGGTCGACGACTACCGCAAGGTAATCGAAAAGAACTCCCGTGGCCTGCCGAGCCGCTGGAAGTATTTCTGGCAGTCTGTGTTCGGCCTGGCCGCGGCGATCTTCCTGTACAAGACCGCGCCGACCAGCGTCGAGACCACGCTGATCATCCCGATGCTCAAGGACCTGGCGATTCCGCTGGGCGCCGGGTTCATCGTGCTGACCTATTTCGTCATCGTCGGCTCAAGCAACGCGGTCAACCTGACCGACGGCCTCGATGGCCTGGCGATCATGCCGACGGTGATGGTCGGCGGTGCCCTGGGCATCTTCTGCTACCTGTCGGGTAACGTGAAGTTCGCTGAATACCTGCTGATCCCTTACGTGCCGGGCGCGGGCGAGCTGATCGTGTTCTGCGGCGCGCTGATCGGTGCCGGCCTGGGCTTCCTGTGGTTCAACACCTATCCGGCCCAGGTATTCATGGGCGACGTCGGCGCCCTGGCGCTGGGCGCGGCCTTGGGTACCATCGCGGTGATCGTCCGCCAGGAAATCGTCCTGTTCATCATGGGCGGCGTGTTCGTGATGGAAACCCTGTCGGTGGTCATCCAGGTGGCTTCGTTCAAGCTCACCGGCAAGCGCGTGTTCCGCATGGCGCCGATCCACCACCACTTTGAACTCAAGGGTTGGCCCGAGCCACGGGTGATCGTCCGTTTCTGGATCATCACCGTGATTCTGGTGCTGATTGGCCTTGCCACCCTGAAACTGAGGTAAACGAGCGTGTCACTGATCGCTTCCGACCAATTCCGCATCGTTGTCGGCCTCGGCAAGAGCGGCATGTCCCTGGTTCGCTTCCTGGCGAACCGGGGCATTGCCTTTGCGGTCGCCGACACCCGCGAGCAACCGCCGGAACTGGACACCCTGCGCCGTGAGTACCCGCAGGTGGAAGTGCGCTGTGGCGAGCTCGACGTGGACTTCCTGTGCCGGGCCAACGAGCTGTACGTGAGCCCCGGCCTGGCCCTGGCCACGCCTGCCCTGCAGCAGGCCGCCGCGCGAGGGGTGAAGCTGTCGGGCGACATCGAGTTGTTCGCCCGCCACGCCAAGGCACCGATCATCGCCATCAGCGGCTCCAACGCCAAGAGCACCGTCACCACCCTGGTCGGCGAAATGGCCGCCAAGGCAGGCAAACGTGTGGCTGTCGGTGGCAACCTCGGTACCCCGGCCCTCGACCTGCTGGCCGACGATGTCGAGCTGTACGTGCTGGAGCTGTCGAGCTTCCAGCTGGAAACCACCGACCAGCTCAACGCCGAAGTGGCCACCGTGCTGAACATCAGCGAAGACCACATGGACCGCTACAGCGGCCTGCCGGCCTATCACCTGGCCAAGCACCGGATCTTCCGCGGTGCCCGCCAGGTGGTGGTGAACCGTCAGGATGCCCTGAGCCGTCCATTGCCGGTCGAAGGCCGGCCGAGCTGGAGCTTCGGGCTCAACGCGCCGGACTTCAAGGCCTTTGGCCTGCGCGAAGTGGAGGGCGAGAAGTACCTGGCGTTCGAATTCCAGACGCTCATGCCGGTGCGTGAGCTGAAGATCCGTGGCGCCCACAACCAGAGCAACGCCCTGGCCGCGCTGGCTCTCGGTCATGCCGCCGGCCTGCCCTTCGCGCCAATGCTCGACGCCCTGCGCGAGTTCAAGGGCCTGGCCCATCGCTGCCAGTGGGTGCGCGAGCGCAACGGGGTGAACTGGTACGACGATTCCAAGGCCACCAACGTCGGTGCCGCCCTGGCTGCCATCGAAGGCCTGGGCGCCGATATCGAAGGCAAGCTGGTACTGATCGCGGGTGGTGATGGCAAGGGCGCCGACTTCGCTGCCCTGCGCGAGCCGGTGGCTCAGCATTGCCGTGCCGTCGTGCTGCTTGGCCGTGACGCCGAGCGTCTGGCTGAAACCTTGGGTGATGCCGTGGCGCAGGTCCGGGTCAAGACCCTCGACGAAGCCGTGCAGCGTTGTGCCGAACTGGCGCAGCCGGGCGACGCTGTCCTGCTGTCGCCTGCCTGCGCCAGCCTCGACATGTTCAAGAACTTCGAAGAACGCGGGCGCCTGTTCGCCCAGGCGGCGGAGGGGCTGGCATGATCTTCGGCATCCTCAAGCCGTATCCGTCGCCGCTGATCAGCGGCCGTGGCATCGACCTCGACTTCCCACTGCTTGCAGGCTGTTTGGCGCTGCTCGGCCTGGGCCTGGTGATGATCACCTCGGCCTCCTCGGAGGTGGCCGCGGTGCAGTCGGGCAACCCGCTGTACCACATGATCCGCCACCTGGTGTATGTCTCCCTCGGCCTGGGGGCCGGGGTGTTGACCATGCTGGTGCCGATCGCCACCTGGCAGCGCATGGGCTTCCTCATGCTGATAGGCGCCTTCGGTCTGCTGGTGCTGGTGCTGGTGCCAGGCATCGGCCGCGAGGTGAACGGTTCGATGCGCTGGATCGGCTTCAGCTTCTTCAACGTGCAGCCGTCGGAGATCGCCAAGGTCTTCGTGGTGATCTACCTCGCCGGCTACCTGGTTCGCCGGCAGACCGAGGTGCGCGAAAGCTGGATGGGCTTTTTCAAGCCGTTCATCGTGCTGCTGCCGATGGCCGGCCTGTTGCTGATGGAGCCAGACTTCGGCGCCACGGTGGTGATGATGGGCGCCGCGGCGGCCATGCTGTTCCTCGGTGGGGTGGGGTTGTTCCGCTTTTCGCTGATGGTGGTGCTGGCGGTCATTTCGGTGGTGGTGCTGGTCCAGGCCCAACCGTACCGCATGGCGCGACTGATCACCTTCACCGACCCCTGGTCCGACCAGTTCGGCTCCGGCTATCAGCTGACCCAGGCGCTGATCGCCTTCGGCCGCGGCGAGTGGCTGGGCGTGGGCCTTGGCAACAGCGTGCAGAAGCAGTTCTACCTGCCCGAGGCGCACACCGACTTCGTGTTCTCGGTGCTGGCCGAAGAGCTCGGCGTGGTCGGTTCGCTGCTGACCATCGCGCTGTTCGTCTTCATCACAGTGCGCGCGCTGTACATCGGCCTGTGGGCCGAGAAGGCCAAGCAGTTCTTCGCCGCCTACATGGCCTTTGGCCTGTCGTTCCTGTGGATCGGCCAGTTCCTGATCAACATCGGCGTGAACGTCGGGTTGCTGCCGACCAAGGGCCTGACCCTGCCGTTCCTCAGCTACGGCGGCAGCTCACTGGTGATCTGCTGCGCCTGCGTGGGGCTTTTGCTGCGGATCGAGTGGGAGAGCCGCACGCACCTGGGCAGCGAGGAGCACGAATTCAAGGAGAGCGATTTTGCCGAGGAGACCAGCCATGGCCGCTGACGGCAAGAACATCCTGATCATGGCGGGCGGTACCGGGGGGCACGTGTTCCCGGCCCTGGCCTGCGCCCGCGAGTTCCAGGCCCGTGGCTACAGCGTTCACTGGCTGGGCACCCCGCGTGGCATCGAGAACGAGCTGGTGCCTCAGGCCGGCCTGCCGTTGCACCTGATCCAGGTCACCGGCCTGCGTGGCAAGGGCAAGCTGTCGCTGCTCAAGGCGCCGTTCACCCTGGTCAAGGCCGTGCTGCAGGCGCGGCGGATCGTGCGTCAGCTCAAGCCGGTCTGCGTGGTCGGCTTCGGCGGCTATGTGACCGGGCCCGGCGGTGTTGCCGCCCGGTTGTGCGGGGTGCCGCTGGTGATCCACGAGCAGAATGCCCGCGCCGGCACCACCAATCGCCTGCTGCTGCCGTTGGCCGCGCGTGTCTGCGAAGCCTTCCCGGACACCTTCGCCGCCAGCGACAAGCTGCGTACCACCGGCAATCCGGTGCGTCCGGAGCTGTTCATGGACGCGGCGCGCGCGCCCCTGGCCGAGCGCCGTGCGCGCCTGCTGGTCATGGGTGGCAGCCTGGGTGCGGAACCATTGAACAAATTGTTGCCTAAGGCCCTGTCCGAAGTGCCGGAGAACCTGCGCCCCGAGGTGTTCCACCAGGCCGGGAAAAACCACGCCCCGGTCACCGCCGAGCGTTATCACGAGGCAGGTGTCGAGGCCCAGGTCGAACCGTTCATCAAGGACATGGCCCATGCCTATGGCTGGGCCGATATGGTGGTGTGCCGGGCCGGCGCCCTGACCGTCAGCGAACTCGCGGCGGCGGGCCTGCCCTCGATGCTGGTGCCCTTGCCCCATGCCATCGACGACCACCAGACCCACAACGCCCAATACCTGGCTCGCGAAGGCGCCGCCTTCCTGATGCCACAAGCGACTACTGGCGCAGCGCAGCTCGCTGAACGCCTGAACGAGGTGCTGATGCAACCCGAGAAACTCAACGCCATGGCCGGCACCGCCCGCCGCCTGGCCAAACCTGGCGCAACCAGCACCGTGGTCGATATCTGCCTGGAGGTGGCCCATGGTTGAGAGCCAGAAAGCCATGCCCCAGCCAAAGATGGGCCGTATCCGTCGCATCCATTTCGTCGGCATCGGCGGCGTGGGCATGTGCGGCATCGCCGAAGTGCTGCTGAACCTGGGCTACGAAGTATCCGGTTCCGACCTGAAAGAGTCGCCGGTGACCGAGCGCCTGCAGTCGTTCGGCGCGCAGATCTTCGTCGGCCATCGCGCCGAGAATGCCGCCAACGCCGATGTGCTGGTGGTGTCCAGCGCGATCAACCCGGCCAACCCGGAAGTCGCCACCGCCCTGGAGCGGCGGATTCCCGTGGTGCCGCGTGCCGAGATGCTTGCTGAGCTGATGCGCTATCGCCACGGCGTGGCCGTTGCCGGCACCCACGGCAAGACCACCACCACCAGCTTGCTGGCCTCGGTGTTCGCCGCCGGCGGCCTGGACCCGACCTTCGTCATCGGCGGTCGCCTGACCGCGGCCGGCACCAACGCGCAACTGGGCACCAGCCGCTACCTGATCGCCGAGGCCGACGAGAGCGACGCCAGCTTCCTGCACCTGCAGCCGATGGTCGCCGTGGTCACCAATATCGACGCCGATCACATGGCCACTTACGAAGGCGACTTCAACAAGCTGAAGAAGACCTTCGTCGAGTTCCTGCACAACCTGCCGTTCTACGGGCTGGCGGTGATGTGCCTGGACGATCCGGTGGTGCGCGAGATCCTGCCGCAGGTCAAGCGCCCGACCGTCACCTACGGCTTCAGCGAAGAGGCGGACATCCGCGCCATCAACGTGCGTCAGCAGGGTATGCAGACTCACTTCACCGTGCTGCGCCGTGACTGCGAGCCGCTCGAGGTGTCGGTGAACATGCCGGGCAACCACAACGTGCTCAACGCCCTGGCCACCATCGCCATCGCCACCGACGAAGGCATCAGCGACGAAGCCATCGTCCAGGGCCTGTCGGGCTTCCAGGGCGTCGGTCGACGCTTTCAGGTCTACGGCGAGCTGCCGGTCGACGGTGGCAGCGTGATGCTGGTCGACGACTACGGTCACCACCCGACCGAGGTCGCCGCGGTGATCAAGGCCGTGCGTGGCGGTTGGCCGAGCCGCCGCCTGGTGATCGTCTACCAGCCGCACCGCTACAGCCGTACCCGCGACCTGTACGACGATTTCGTCCAGGTGCTGGGCGATGCCAACGTGCTGTTGCTGATGGAGGTCTACCCGGCCGGCGAAGAGCCGATCCCCGGCGCCGACAGCCGCCAGCTGTGCCACAGCATCCGCCAGCGCGGCAAGCTCGATCCGATCTACATCGAACGTGGCGCCGAGCTCGCGCCGCTGGTCAAGCCGCTGCTGCGCGCCGGCGACATCCTGATCTGCCAGGGTGCCGGTGATGTCGGTGGCCTGGCCCCGCAATTGATGAAAAGCCCGCTGTTCGCAGGCGCCAAGCAGGAGAAGTCGAAATGACCAGCGCCTACGACAAGTTGCACTCGACCCTGGACGTCAAGGCCTTTGGCCGCGTCGCTGTGCTGTACGGTGGCAAGAGTGCCGAGCGTGAGGTTTCCCTGAAATCGGGCAAGGCAGTGATCGAGGCGCTGACCAACGCTGGTGTCGACGTCGTCGCCATCGACGTCGGCGACGACCTGCTGACCCGCCTGCAGAGCGAGAAGATCGACCGCGCCTTCATCATCCTCCACGGCCGTGGCGGTGAGGACGGCAGCATGCAGGGCCTGCTCGAGTGCCTGGGGATTCCCTACACCGGCAGCGGCATCCTCGCCTCGGCGCTGGCCATGGACAAGCTGCGCACCAAGCAGGTGTGGCAGAGCCTGGGCATCCCCACGCCGCGTCACGCCGTGCTGGCCAGCGAGCAGGATTGCGTGGCCGCCAGTGCGGAACTGGGCTTCCCGTTGATCGTCAAACCCGCCCATGAAGGTTCGAGCATCGGCATGGCCAAGGTGAACAGCGAGCAAGAGCTGGTCGCCGCCTGGAAAGACGCCGCCAAGTACGACTCGCAAGTGCTGGTCGAGCAGTGGATCCACGGTCCGGAGTTCACCATCGCCGTATTGCGCGGCCAGGTGCTGCCGCCGATCGCACTGGGCACCCCGCACGTGTTCTACGACTACGACGCCAAGTACATCGCCAACGACACCCAATACCGCATCCCTTGCGGCCTGGACAGCGTCAAGGAGCAGGAGCTGATCGACCTGACCGCGCGCGCCTGTGATGCCGTTGGCATCGAGGGCTGGGGCCGTCTGGATGTGATGCAGGACGAGCAGGGCCGGTTCTGGCTGCTCGAAGTCAACACCGCACCGGGCATGACCGACCATAGCCTGGTGCCCATGGCGGCCCGTGCCGCCGGCCTGGACTTCCAGCAACTGGTGCTGGCGATCCTGGCCGACAGCGTAGCGACGAGAGGTTAATAGACATGCAAGGCGCGATGATACGTCAGCAGCCCCCCGTGACCGGCCGTAGCAAGCCGGTGCCGCGTGGTGCCAGCCGACTGGTGGCCGACGAGCCCGTATCGGCGCGCCTGCCACGGCCGAGCTTCGGCGGTCTCAAGCGCCTGCTGTGGCCGGTGCTGCTGGTGGCCGCGGGCTTTGGCGCCTACGAGGGCGCCATCCGCCTGATGCCTTACGCCGACCGGCCGATCACCAAGATCGACGTGCAGGGCGACCTCAGCTACATCAGCCAGCAGTCGGTGCAGCAGCGGATCGCCCCCTATGTGGCGGCGAGTTTCTTCACCGTCGACCTGGCGGCGATGCGCGTCGAACTGGAGCAGATGCCCTGGATCGCCCACGCCGAAGTGCGCCGGGTGTGGCCGGACGAGGTGGTGATCCGCCTGGAAGAACAGCTGCCGGTGGCGCGCTGGGGCGACGAGGCCTTGCTCAACAACCAGGGCCAGGCCTTCACGCCGCGCGAGCTGGCCAACTACGAGCACCTGCCGCAGCTGTTCGGGCCGCAGCGCGCTCAGCAACAAGTCATGCAGCAGTATCAGGTATTGAGCCAGATGCTGCGCCCCATGGGCTTTTCCATCGCTCGCCTGGAGCTGCGCGAGCGAGGCAGCTGGTTCCTGACCACCGGTGCGGGCAGCGCCGGTGCGGGCGTCGAGCTGTTGCTGGGGCGCGACCATCTGGTGGAGAAGATGCGCCGTTTCATTGCCATTTACGACAAATCGCTTAAAGACCAGATCACCAATATCGCCCGCATCGATCTGCGTTATTCCAACGGACTTGCCGTTGGTTGGCGGGAACCGAATGCACCGACGACGGCCCAACCCGCCGTTGCGAAGAATTAGAGAGAGGCAGGACCATGGCAAACGCGCATAGCGGCAAAATGATCGTCGGGCTGGACATCGGCACTTCCAAGGTGGTGGCGCTGGTGGGTGAGGTCGGCGAGGACGGCACCCTGGAGATCGTCGGGATCGGCACCCATCCGTCCCGCGGTCTGAAGAAGGGCGTGGTGGTGAACATCGAATCGACCGTGCAGTCGATCCAGCGCGCCGTCGAAGAGGCCCAGCTGATGGCCGGATGCCGCATCCACTCGGCGTTCGTCGGCGTGGCCGGCAACCACATCCGCAGCCTGAACTCCCACGGCATCGTCGCCATCCGCGACCGCGAAGTCAGCACCGCCGACCTCGAGCGCGTGCTTGACGCCGCTCAGGCCGTGGCCATTCCGGCCGACCAGCGGGTGCTGCACACCCTGCCGCAGGACTATGTGATCGACAACCAGGAAGGCGTGCGCGAGCCCCTGGGCATGTCGGGCGTGCGCCTGGAAGCCAAGGTCCATGTGGTCACCTGCGCGGTCAACGCGGCGCAGAACATCGAGAAGTGCGTGCGTCGCTGCGGGCTGGAAATCGACGACATCATCCTCGAGCAGTTGGCCTCGGCCTACTCGGTGCTGACCGACGACGAAAAAGAACTGGGCGTGTGCCTGGTGGATATCGGCGGCGGCACCACCGACATCGCCATCTTCACTGAAGGCGCGATCCGTCACACCGCGGTGATCCCGATCGCGGGCGACCAGGTCACCAACGACATCGCCATGGCCCTGCGCACCCCCACGCAGTACGCCGAGGAAATCAAGATCCGCTACGCCTGCGCCCTGGCCAAGCTGGCCGGCGCCGGCGAGACCATCAAGGTGCCGAGCGTCGGCGACCGCCCGCCGCGCGAGCTGTCGCGCCAGGCCCTGGCCGAAGTGGTGGAGCCGCGTTACGACGAGCTGTTCACCCTGATCCAGGCCGAACTGCGTCGCAGCGGCTTCGAGGACCTGGTGCCGGCCGGCATCGTCCTTACCGGCGGCACCGCGAAGATGGAAGGCGCCGTGGAACTGGCCGAGGAGATCTTCCACATGCCGGTACGCCTGGGCGTGCCGCACAGCGTTCGGGGCCTGAGCGACGTGGTGCGCAACCCGATCTATTCCACCGGCGTGGGCCTGCTCACCTATGGCCTGCAGAAGCAGTCCGAGGACCCGTCCCTGACCGGTATCAGCAACAGCAACAGCAGCAACAACAGCTATGGCGATGAACCGAAGGGCCCTGTGCTTGAACGACTCAAGCGTTGGGTCCAGAGCAACTTCTAAGTTTCAAAGCAGTAGTGGTAGGCGCGACAACTAGAGAACTGTAAGGAGAGGGAAAATGTTCGAGCTCGTAGACAACGTCCCGCAAAGTCCGGTCATCAAGGTGATCGGCGTTGGCGGTGGTGGCGGCAACGCCGTCAACCACATGGTCAAAAGCAACATCGAAGGCGTCGAGTTCATCTGCGCCAACACCGATGCCCAAGCGCTGAAGAACATCGGCGCGCGCACCATCCTGCAACTGGGCACGGGTGTGACCAAGGGCCTGGGTGCCGGCGCCAATCCGGAGGTCGGCCGTCAGGCCGCGCTGGAAGACCGTGAGCGCATCGCCGAAGTGCTGCAAGGCACCAACATGGTGTTCATCACCACCGGCATGGGGGGTGGTACCGGTACCGGCGCGGCGCCGATCATCGCCGAAGTGGCCAAGGAAATGGGCATCCTCACCGTTGCGGTGGTGACCCGTCCGTTCCCGTTCGAGGGCCGCAAGCGCATGCAGATCGCCGACGAAGGCATCCGCATGCTGGCTGAGAGCGTCGACTCGCTGATCACCATCCCCAACGAGAAGCTGCTGACCATCCTGGGCAAGGATGCAAGCCTCTTGTCCGCCTTCGCCAAGGCCGACGACGTGCTGGCCGGTGCCGTTCGCGGTATTTCCGACATCATCAAGCGTCCGGGCATGATCAACGTCGACTTCGCCGACGTGCGCACCGTGATGGGCGAGATGGGCATGGCGATGATGGGTACCGGTTGCGCCAGCGGCCCGAACCGTGCGCGCGAAGCCACCGAGGCGGCGATTCGCAACCCGCTGCTCGAGGACGTCAACCTGCAGGGCGCCCGCGGCATTCTGGTGAACATCACCGCCGGTCCCGACCTGTCGCTGGGCGAGTACTCCGACGTGGGTAGCATCATCGAGGCCTTCGCCTCCGACCACGCGATGGTCAAGGTCGGCACCGTGATCGACCCGGATATGCGCGACGAACTGCACGTGACCGTGGTGGCCACCGGCCTGGGCGCGCGCATCGAGAAGCCGGTCAAGGTGGTCGACAACACCCTGCAGACCGCCCAGCAGGCGTACGAGGCCTCCAATCCGGCCCCGGTTCGCCAGGAGCAGTCGGCGGTCAACTACCGTGACCTGGAGCGTCCGACCGTGATGCGCAACCAGGCCCACGCGGGTGCCGCGGCGGCCGCTAAACTCAACCCACAGGATGATCTGGATTACCTGGATATCCCGGCGTTCCTGCGTCGTCAGGCCGATTGATGGAATTTATCAGGGGTATTAGGGTGATTGGTGTTCAGCAAAGGCCGGGTCTGTTATCATCCCCAGCCTTTGTTGATACCTGTTCGCAATTTGCGCTGAAGCGGCCAATGCCATGATTAGACAACGCACCCTGAAGAATACCATCCGTGCCACAGGTGTCGGCCTGCACTCCGGGGAGAAGGTCTACCTGACCCTCAAGCCTGCGCCTGTCGACACCGGCATCGTCTTCCGTCGCGCCGACCTCGACCCTGTGGTCGAAATCCCGGCGCGCGCGGCCAACGTCGGCGAGACCACCATGTCGACGACGCTGGTCAACGGTGACGTCAAAGTCGATACGGTCGAGCATCTGCTCTCCGCCATGGCGGGCCTGGGCATCGATAACGCCTACGTCGAGCTCTCCGCCTCGGAAGTGCCGATCATGGATGGCAGCGCCGGACCCTTCGTATTCCTGATCCAATCGGCCGGCCTGGAAGAACAGGACGCAGCCAAGAAGTTCATCCGCATCCTGCGCGAAGTGACAGTGGAGGAGGGCGACAAGCGCGCCACTTTCCTGCCTTTCGACGGGTTCAAGGTGAGCTTCGAGATCGACTTCGATCACCCGGTCCTCAAGGGCCAGACCCAGAGCGCGGTCGTCGACTTCTCCAGCACCTCGTTCGTCAAGGAAGTCAGCCGTGCCCGCACGTTCGGCTTCATGCGTGACATCGAGTACCTGCGCAAACACAACCTTGCGCTGGGTGGCAGTGTGGAGAACGCCATCGTGGTCGACGAGACCGGCGTGCTTAACGAAGACGGCCTTCGTTCCGATGACGAATTCGTCAAGCACAAGATCCTCGACGCCATCGGCGACCTTTATCTGCTGGGCAACAGCCTGATCGGCGAGTTCAAGGGCTACAAGTCCGGGCACGCGCTGAACAACCAGCTGTTGCGCAAGCTGATCGCTGAAACCGACGCTTGGGAAGTGGTCACCTTCGAAGATGCCAGCACGGCACCGATCTCGTACATGCGCCCTGTTGCGGCCGTGTAAGTTCGAACACTCTCTCTAGTGATTAAGGCCACCTTCGGGTGGCCTTTTTTATTGGGGTGTCAAAAGATGGGGCCAGGAGCGGGCATGACTCTCGATACGTCCGCTCACGCTATCGCGGGGACGTGTATCAGGCTTTGCCCTGCGCGTGTGCCGCCAGACGCTCCAGCGCCGCGCGCAGCTTCGGGTCGCTGATGCCTTCGGCCGAGCCGCGTATGCTGTCTGCGGCAGATTCCGAAAGCTCAGGCCCGTGACCTTCATGTTTTGCCGCCACCAGCGGCGGCTGTACCTTGAACTGGATGCGGCTCAGGTTGGCGAACGCTTCCATGGCTTGCAGCTGGCGTTGCAGGCGCTTTTGCTGGTAGCGCAGGCGGGTGGCCCAATGGCCGTCGGTCACCACCAGCAACAATGTCCCTTCCTTCCAGGAGGCCACGTGGCAGTGCTCGCGGGCGGCCGGTTGCAGCTGGCTTTCCAGCAGGCGCTGCAGGTGCTCCAGGCGTTCGGCCTGGTTGAGCAGCAGGCGCAGGGGCCTGGCCTTGCGCAACAGGTCGGCGGGGGGGCGGGCAGGGGTGGGTTTGTAGGCCATGGAGGTCTGAAGAGGGATGCAGGATCAACAGTCTACCAGTTGGGCATTCATCGCGGGGAAAGCCCGCTCCCACGCCAGCGTGTGGCGAGCGGTCGCCGGATCTTGATGCAAGTCATTCGCGATACGTTTCATCTTCACGCACCTTGAACTTGCGCAAAAAGCCCCTATGTTAGTCATGCCCCCTAAAAGCGCTGTGCCAGCATCGTGGAAATCCACCACTTTCCTCACCATCGTTTCCGGGTAGAATGCTCGTTCGCATGCGGCCTCAGGGCTGCACGGGCGACTCACGGGGCCGCCCTCCATCCCTACGTGTGGAAGATCCTGCCGATATGTTTGCGCCTTTGTTAAAAAAACTTTTTGGAAGCAAGAACGAGCGTGAAATCAAACGCATGCTCAAGACGGTGAGCACCGTCAATGCCTTCGAAGAGAAGATGGTGGCCCTCTCCGACGAGCAACTGCGGGGCAAGACCGCAGAGTTCAAGGAACGCCTGGCCAAAGGCGAGACGCTCGACCAGTTGCTGCCCGAAGCCTTCGCCGTGGCCCGCGAGGCCGGCAAGCGCGTAATGGGCATGCGTCACTTCGATGTCCAGCTGATCGGCGGCATGACCTTGCACGAAGGCATGATCGCAGAAATGCGCACCGGTGAAGGCAAGACCTTGGTCGGTACCCTGGCTGTGTACCTCAACGCGCTGTCCGGCAAGGGCGTGCACGTGGTCACCGTCAACGACTACCTGGCTCGCCGCGACGCCAACTGGATGCGTCCGCTGTACGAATTCCTCGGCCTCAACGTCGGCATCGTCTCGGCCTTCCAGCCGCCGGAAGAAAAGCGCGCCGCCTATGCCGCCGACATCACCTACGGCACCAACAACGAATTCGGTTTCGACTACCTGCGCGACAACATGGCGTTCAGCCAGGACGAGAAGTTCCAGCGTGAGCTGAACTTCGCCGTGATCGACGAAGTTGACTCGATTCTCATCGACGAAGCGCGCACCCCGTTGATCATCTCCGGCCAGGCCGAGGACAGCTCCAAGCTGTACATCGAGATCAACCGCCTGATCCCGCGCCTGACCCAGCACATCGAGGAAGTCGAAGGCCAGGTGACCCAAGAGGGCCACTACACCATCGACGAGAAGAGCCGTCAGGTCGAACTGAACGAGGCCGGCCACCAGTTCATCGAGGACATGCTGACCCAGTCCGGCCTGCTGGCCGAGGGCGAGAGCCTGTACTCGGCGCACAACCTGAGCCTGCTGACCCACGTCTACGCCGGCCTGCGCGCGCATAAGCTGTTCCACCGCAACGTCGAGTACATCGTCCAGGAAGGCCAGATCCTCCTGATCGACGAGCACACCGGCCGCACCATGCCGGGCCGCCGCCTGTCCGAAGGCCTGCACCAGGCCATCGAGGCCAAGGAAAACCTGAACATCCAGGCCGAGAGCCAGACCCTGGCCTCGACCACCTTCCAGAACTACTTCCGCCTCTACACCAAGCTGTCCGGCATGACCGGTACCGCCGACACCGAGGCATTCGAGTTCGCCCAGATCTACAACCTCAACGTGATGGTCATCCCACCGAACAAGCCGTTGGCCCGCAAGGACTTCAACGACCTGGTGTACCTGACCGCCGACGAGAAGTACGCCGCGATCATCGCCGACATCAAGGAAAGCATGGCCCACGGCCGTCCGGTCCTGGTCGGTACCGCGACCATCGAAACCTCCGAGCACATGTCCAACCTGCTCAAGAAGGAAGGTATCGACCACAAGGTCCTGAACGCCAAGTACCACGAAAAAGAAGCCGAGATCATCGCGCAAGCCGGTGCTCCGGGTGCACTGACCATCGCCACCAACATGGCCGGCCGTGGTACCGACATCCTGTTGGGCGGCAACTGGGAGGCCGAGGTGGCCGCCCTGGACAACCCGACCGCCGAACAGATCGCCCAGATCAAGGCCGACTGGCAGAAGCGTCACCAGCAGGTGCTGGAAGCCGGTGGCCTGCACGTGATCGCCTCTGAGCGCCACGAGTCGCGCCGTATCGACAACCAGCTGCGTGGCCGTGCCGGCCGTCAGGGCGACGCCGGCTCCAGCCGTTTCTACCTGTCGCTGGAAGACAGCCTGATGCGCATCTTCGCCTCCGACCGGGTGAAGAACTTCATGAAGGCGCTGGGCATGCAGTCCGGTGAGGCCATCGAGCACCGCATGGTGACCAACGCCATCGAGAAGGCGCAGCGCAAGGTCGAAGGCCGCAACTTCGACATCCGCAAGCAGCTGCTCGAATACGACGACGTGGCCAACGAGCAGCGCAAGGTGATCTACCACATGCGCAACAGCCTGCTGGCCGCCGAGAACATCGGTGACACTATCGCCGAGTTCCGCCAGGAAGTGCTCGATGCCACCATCAGCCAGCATATTCCGCCGCAATCGCTGCCCGAGCAGTGGGACGTGGCCGGCCTGGAAGCTTCGCTGGCCAGCGATTTCGCCATCAAGCTGCCGATCCAGCAGTGGCTCGACGAGGACGATCACCTCTACGAGGAGACCCTGCGCGAGCGGCTGATCAAGGAAATCACCGACGCCTACAACGAGAAGGAAGACCAGGCCGGCATCGACGCCCTGCGCACCTTCGAGAAGCAGATCCTGCTGCGCGTGCTGGACGACCTGTGGAAAGACCACCTGTCGACCATGGACCACCTGCGCCACGGTATCCACCTGCGCGGCTATGCGCAGAAGAACCCGAAGCAGGAGTACAAGCGCGAGTCGTTCACCTTGTTCCAGGAGCTGCTGGAGTCGATCAAGCGCGACACCATCCGCGTGCTCTCGCACGTCCAGGTACGCCGCGAAGATCCGGCCGAGGAAGAGGCGCGCCTGCGCCGCGAGGCCGAGGAACTGGCCAGCCGCATGCAGTTCCAGCATGCCGCCGCGCCGGGCCTGGAAGGCGAGCAGCTGGCCGAGGAGGGCGCCGAAGTCGCCGTGGCCTCCGCGCCGGTTCGCAACGACATGAAGCTGGGCCGCAACGAGCCGTGCTGGTGTGGTTCGGGCAAGAAATTCAAGCATTGCCATGGTCAGATCGAGTAATCGATCCTGCGTGACATCCGAGGGGCCGCGTTGCGGCCCTTTCGCGACACAAGGCCGCTCCCACAGGTACTGCGCTCGGCTAAAGAGCAGCGCAGTCTCTGTAGGAGCGGCCTTGTGTCGCGATGGGCTGCGAAGCGGCCCCCGCTCTTCCCTCTGGTAACCGGCCGACATTAAGATCGGCCGACGTCGTCACATCCCTTGTTTTCCATAGGAGCGCTCTAATGGCTGTTGGTCTTGGTCCCCTGCCCACCCTGCACCCGGTTCCCGGTTTCGAACTCGGTATCGCCTCGGCGGGCATCAAGCGCCCAGGGCGCAAGGATGTGGTGGTGATGCGCTGCGCCGAAGGCTCCAGCGTCGCCGGCGTGTTCACCCTCAACGCCTTTTGCGCGGCCCCGGTGATCCTTTCCAAGCAGCGTGTGCAGGGTACCGTGCGTTACCTGCTGACCAACACCGGCAATGCCAACGCCGGCACCGGCGCACCGGGCCTGGCCGCCGCCGAGCGCACCTGCGCCAAGCTGGCGGAGCTTGCCGGTGTTCCTGCTGAGTCCGTGCTGCCGTTTTCCACCGGCGTGATCGGCGAGCCGCTGCCAGTGGAGAAGATCGAAGGCGCGCTGCAGGCCGCCCTGGACAACCTGTCGGAAAACCACTGGGCCGAAGCCGCCACTGGCATCATGACCACCGACACCCTGCCCAAGGGCGCCAGCCGCCAGTTCCAGTACGACGGCAAGACCATCACCGTCACCGGCATCAGCAAGGGCGCGGGCATGATCCGTCCGAACATGGCCACCATGCTCGGCTACATCGCCACCGACGCCAAGGTCGCCCCGGCGGTGCTCAAGGACCTGATACTCGACGGCGCCAACAAGTCGTTCAACCGCATCACCATCGACGGCGACACCTCGACCAACGACTGCTGCATGCTGATCGCCACCGGCAAGGCCGATGTGCCGGAAGTGACCGAGGCCAGCGGCGCACTGTTCGAGGCGCTGAAGAAGGCGGTGTTCGAGGTGTGCATGGAGGTGGCCCAGGCCATTGTCCGCGACGGCGAAGGCGCTACCAAGTTTGTCACCGTGCAGGTCAACGGCGGTGGCAATCACCAGGAGTGCCTGGACGTCGGCTACGCCGTGGCCCACTCGCCGCTGATCAAGACCGCGCTGTTCGCCTCCGATCCCAACTGGGGCCGTATCCTCGCCGCGGTCGGTCGTGCCGGCGTGCCGGCGCTGGATGTGAGCCTGATCGATGTGTACCTGGACAGCGTCTGCATCGCCAGCCAGGGCGGGCGCAGCCCGAGCTACACCGAGGACCAGGGCGCCAAGGTGATGGCCCAGGAGGAAATCACCATCCGCATCGAACTGGGCCGTGGCCAGTGCAGCGAAACAATCTGGACCACCGACCTGTCCCACGAGTACGTGAAGATCAACGCCGAATACCGCACCTGATCCATCGCGGGGCAAGCCCGGTCCCACGCAGACTGTCGTGGGAGCGGGCTTGCCCCGCGATTACTGCACACTGTCCGCAACATGGAGCCGAACCATGAGCTATCACCTGATCATCGGCGACAAGCTGTATTCCTCCTGGTCGCTGCGCGGCGCCCTGGCCCTCGAGCTGGCCGGCGTCCCCTACGAAGAAACCCTGGTCAAGCTCAACCAGCCTGACACCCGCCAGCGCCTGCTGGCCTTCTCGGCCACCGCCAAGGTGCCGTTGCTGCAAAGCGAGCATGGCGTCATCGCCGACTCCCTGGCCATCGCCGAATACCTCAACGAACGCCACCCCGAGGCCCGCCTGTGGCCCGAGGACGTTGCCGCCCGCGCCCAGGCCCGTTCGGCCTGCGCGCAGATGCACAGCGGCTTCTTCGCCCTGCGCGGTGCCATGCCATTCGACCTGTCCCGTGACGAAGCACTGGCCGAGATGCCGTTGGACGTGCAGGTCGATATCGACCGCATTGTCGCCCTGTGGAGCGAATGCCGCTTGGTGGCCAAGGAAAACGGCCCGTTCCTGTTCGGCCGCCCGACCTTGGCCGACGCCTTCTTCGCCCCTGTGGCCGTGCGCTTGCGCACTTACCGTGTCGCGGTGCCGGCCGAAGCGGCTGCCTACATCGAGACCATTTATCAATGGCCAGCCTTCCAGGCCTGGCAAAAAGCTGGCCTGGCGGAGCGTGAAGGGTGAAACGGATTCATGTAGTCGCAGCGGTCATTCGTGGTGCCGACGGGCGGATCCTGATCGCCCGCCGCGCCGATACCCAGCACCAGGGCGGCCTGTGGGAGTTCCCCGGCGGCAAGCTGGAGGAGGGCGAGGGCGTCGAGGCGGCGCTGGCCCGCGAGCTGCGCGAGGAGCTGGGGATCGAGGTCGCGGCTTCGCGGCCGTTGATCAAGGTCAGCCACGACTATCCGGACAAACAGGTGCTGCTGGATGTGCGTGAAGTGCACGCCTTTACTGGTGAGCCCCACGGCGCCGAAGGCCAGCCCCTGGCCTGGGTGGCGCCGCGTGACCTTGGTCAGTATGAGTTCCCCGAGGCCAACAAGCCGATCGTCGCCGCGGCGCGCCTGCCCGACCAGTATCTGATCACCCCTGACGGTCTGGAAGTGCCGGAGCTGCTCAAGGGCATCCAGAAGGCCGTGGCCAGCGGCATCAGGCTGATCCAGCTGCGCGCGCCGGACATGTACGACCCCAAGTACCGCGATGTAGCGGTGGATGCGGTCGGCCTGTGCGCGGGCAAGGCCCAATTGATGCTCAAGGGGCCGCTGGAGTGGCTGGGCGACTTCCCGTCGGCCGGCTGGCACCTGACCGCCGCGCAGTTACGCAAGTACGCGGCCAAGGGGCGGCCATTCCCGAAGGAGCGCTGGCTGGCGGCGTCCTGCCACAGTGCCGAGGAACTGGCGCTGGCCGAGCAGATGGGGGTGGACTTTGTCACCTTGTCGCCGGTGCAGGCGACCCAGACCCATCCCGAGGCGGTGCCGTTAGGGTGGGATGAAGCGCAGCGATTGATCGGCGGGATCAGCCATCCGGTGTTTCTGCTGGGCGGGGTCGGGCCGGGTGAACGGGAGCGGGCCTGGAAGGTTGGAGCGCAGGGTGTTGCAGGGATCCGGGCGTTCTGGCCTGAGATCTGAGTAACTGGGGCCGCTTTGCGGCCCATTCGCGACACAAGGCCGCTCCCACAGGTATGGCGCAGTATTCAACGTCTGCGCGGTACCTGTGGGAGCGGCCTTGTGTCGCGCTGGGCTGCGCAGCAGCCCCAGCAATCTCAGGCTTCAGGTTTAGGTGCAGGCTGCCACAATACCTCATCCACACCCTGTCGCCGCCCGATGATACGGGCCGCGACGAACAACAGGTCCGATACCCGGTTGATATAGGCCAGCCCCACCCCCTCCAGCGGTTCCAGCGCATTCAGTTGCTGGCAACGCCGTTCCGCCGCCCGCGCCGCACTGCGGCAGACATGGGCCTGGGCCACCAGCATCGAGCCCCCAGGCAGGATGAAGTTTTTCAGCGGCCCCAACTCTTCGTTCCAGCGGTCGATGGCCGCCTCCAGGCGCTCCACCTCGGCAATGTTCAACGCCTGGTAGCTGGGCATTGCCAGTTCCCCACCCAGATCGAACAAACGGTGCTGACAAGGCGCCAGTACCTCGATCAGCTCGCCAAGACCGGCCTCGGCCAGCCCGGCCAGCAGCACGCCCAACTGGCTGTTGAGGCTGTCTACCTCGCCGATCGCCTCAATCCGCGGATGGTCCTTGGGCACCCGGCGTCCGTCGCCCAGGCCGGTTTCGCCTTTGTCGCCGGTGCGGGTGTAGATCTTCGACAGGCGGTAGCCCATGTCATGTCTCCGTCTTGGTGGTGGTCGGCTGGGCCGGGTTCAGAGGTAGGCGCAGAGTGAAGCAGGTGCCCTGGCCGGGAGTGGACTGCACCTCCATCTGCCCTTTGTGGTTGTTGGTGATGATGAAGTACGACACCGACAGGCCCAGGCCGGTGCCCTGGCCGATTTCCTTGGTGGTGAAGAACGGCTCGAAGGTGCGCTTGCGCACCGTCTCGGGCATGCCGATGCCATTGTCTTCGACCTGGATCTCCGCCCACGGCGGGTTGAGCCGCGTGCGCAGGGTGATACGCCCCGGCTCGCTGGGCTGTGGGCGCTGGTGGATGGCCTGGGCGGCATTCTTCAGCAGGTTGAGCAGCACTTGTTCCAGTTCGTTGGCGGTGCAGGGCACCGGGCCCAGTTGCGGGTCGAACTGGCGGACGATGGCCTGGCCCTTGAAGTCGAATCCGATGGCCAAGTCGAAGTCGTTGCCGGCGATCTCCACGGCCTGGTCGATCAGCGCCGGCAACTCGCAAGGCGCCAGCTGGCGGTTGCTGCGGCGGCTGAAGCTGAGCATGTGGGTGACGATCTTGGCCGCCCGGGCGCCGGCCTGCTGGATGCCGTCGAGCAGTTGCGGCACTTCGCGGCTCTCCAGGTAACGGTTGACGGCCGTCAGGTCGATGCCCAGTTCGCCGGCCTGCTCCTGGTTGCGCGGCAGGTCTGGAGACAGGCGTCGGCGGATGTTCTGCACATTGTGCAGGATCGCGCCCAGTGGGTTATTGATCTCGTGGGCCATGCCTGCGGCCAGGCCGCCGACCGAGAGCATCTTTTCCGACTGCACCATCATTTCTTCCAGGGACAGGCGCTGGGTGATGTCGTCGATGCGGATCACCACGCCGCGTCCGGCGCCGCCCATCAGTGGGTAGAAGGTCAGGGCGTAGTGGCGCAGGTCCTCGCCCTTTGGCCAGGTAACCCGCTCGATCTTGGCCACCCGGTACTTCTCCACGCTCTCCTTGAGCTGCGGCAGGAAGGGCTTGAGCGGCTCGAAGGCGAGGAACACCGGCTGGTTCAGCGCCTCGTCCAGCGGCGTGCCGGAGAGCACCGTGGCCTCGTGGTTCCACTGGGTGACGTAGAGCTGCTCGTCGAGGGCGATCAGTGCCGAGGGCATGGAGTCGATGATGCTGTTCAGGTAGTTCTGAAAGCCCGTGAGCTTCTTCTCGATCTTGCTGCGCACCTGGACTTCCAGCTCCAGCTTGCGGTTGGTGTGGCGGGTTTCCTCGGCCAGACCCTGGGCCTGGTCGTAGGCGTCCTGGAACTCGTCGCGGGTGCGCTTGAGCTGCTGCTCGCGGGCCTCGATGCGCGAGAGCATGGTGTTGAACGCCTCCGCCAGGCTGCCGATCTCGTCGTCGTTGCCGCGCTGGGCGCGCAGGGCGTAGCTCTCCTCGCGGGTAACCTGGCGGGTCAGCTCTTCGAGGCGATTGATCGGCAGGGTGATCAGGCGCTTGATCTGCCGGGCGATGACCAGCCACAGCAGTATGCTGAACACCAGGATGGCCAGGCTGGCCGATAGCGTGCCGGTGTAGAACGCGGTGGGCAACTCGCTGCTGGCCACCAGCAGCAGATGCGCGGGTGGGGCGGCGCTGCGCGGCAGGCGGATCAGCTGGGTGCTGCGAAACTCCATGAGGCGCCAGCCGTCGATGTTGCGGTAGCGCTTGGGCAGGGTTAGCGGGTCGCCGTGCTGCAGCTGGGCCAGCATCTGCCCGTCACCGCCATAGATCGCGGCGGCGCGTAGCGGCGAATAGCTGTCGAGCTCCTTGAGCAGCGCCGTGGCGTTCTCTGCCGAATCGCCGGCGCGCGCGGACATCTGCGGGTTGGAGACCAGCTTGCCGATGGTCTGCAGGGCCTGGGGCGCCATGCTTTCCTGGGTGATCCAATAGGCGGCGCTGATGAAGGCGAGGTTGGCCACCAACAGGATGGTCACCAGCAGCACCAGCAGGGCCGCCAGCAATTTCTGCCCGACCGGGAGGTTTTCCAGGCGTTGACGCAGGGTCATGGGTGAGGAGGTGTCCTGTCCTGTGGATGAATGCCGTCAGTCGCTACGCAGTCCGCGCGCCTGCAAGTTATCGACCAGGCGCCGCTGCAGCCGTTCCAGGGCCGGTACCGCCAGGTCATGGCGGTTGGCGGTACGGCAGGCGTGGCCGAGCAGGTAGTGGACCTCGGTGCGTCGGCCATGGCGGACATCCTGGTACATGGAAGAGTAGTTGGCCGCGGTGGCGAGAATCACCCGCTGCACTTCCTCATGCAGGTCGTGGGCGGCCTCGGGCTGGCCGCAACGGCGCAGCAGGTCGGCCAGTTCGTCACACAGCTGGTCGACTTCGGCCAGGTGGCCGAGCAGGCCACCGTTCTGGCAGTCGTGCAGCACGGTGAGCGGGTTGATCGCGCAGTTGAGGGCCAGTTTGCGCCACAGGCGGGTGGGGATGTCGAGCGACCACTGGGCCGGTATGCCGGCGTCATGCAGGTCTGCGAACCAGGACGGGACGTTGGGGTTGGTCGGATCACCCAGCCAGTTGAAACCGTGGCCGGCGAAGCGCACCTGCCAGTCGGCCTCGCGGAACGCGCCCTCGGTGCTGGAGGCGAAGATGCAGCGGGCGTGGGGCACCTGGTCGGCGACTTCGTCCTGGCTGCCCAGGCCGTTCTGCAACAGCACCAGTTCGGCGCCGTTGGCCAGTCTCGCGGCCAGGCGCGCCACGGCTGGCGCGGCATCGTAGGCCTTGCAGGCCACCAACAGGCGATGAATCGGCCCTTGGGCATCGAAGGTTTCCGCGGGGATCGCGTAGTGCTGGGTCTTGTCCTGTTCGAACAGCGTCAGCTTGCCTGCGCCCTGGTAACTGGACAGGCGCTGCTTATCGCGCAGGATCAGGCGGACCGCCTTGCCGGCGCGGGCCAGGCGACAGGCCCAGAGGCTGCCGAGGCTACCGGCGCCGAGAATATGCCAGGTGCTGCTCATCTGCGTTTCGCAACCCGTTATAATGAGCCCGCATTTTAACCATCAAACCCGACGCGCTCCATCTTCAAGCCGAGCGCGCTTTTTTTCTGGAGATCATCCATGCCTTCGTTCGACGTGGTATCGGAACTGGACAAGCACGAAGTGCAGAACGCCGTCGACAACGCCATCAAGGACCTCGACCGCCGTTACGACCTCAAGGGCAAGGGCACCTTCGAGTTCAAGGACAAGGAACAGACCGTGCTGCTGACCGCCGAGGAGGAGTTCCAGCTCGAGGCGATGCTGGAAATCCTGCGCCTGGCGCTGGTCAAGCGCAAGATCGACGTCAAATGCCTGGAAACCAAGGATCCCTACGCATCCGGTAAGGAAAAGAAGCAGGAAGCCAAGTTCCGCGAAGGCATCGACAAGGACCTGGCCAAGAAGATCGTCGCCACCATCAAGGACGGCAAGCTCAAGGTCCAGGCTGCCATCCAGGGCGAGCAGGTGCGCGTGACCGGCAAGAAGCGTGACGACCTGCAGGAAGCCATCGCCCTGCTGCGCACCAAGGAATTCGACATGCCGCTGCAGTTCAACAACTTCCGCGACTGATCCGCGGCGGCCCGGAACCTTGATGGCGCAGTGATGTCCATCGGGGTCCGGGCCGCTTGCTTTGCGTTGCCCGCCTCATCGTGTACTTGCCGTTCGGCATCAGGAGATAAACATGGATTTGAACGCTGAAGTCGATCAGCTGGTCCGTCAATCGCAAACCTGGCTCCCCTTGATCATGGAGTACGGCAGCCGCCTGTTGCTGGCGCTGCTGACCCTGGCCATCGGCTGGTGGATCATCAACAAGGTCAGCGCCCGCCTGGGCAAGCTGGTCGGCCTGCGCGCCGACGCGGCGCTGCAAGGCTTCATCAGCACCCTGGCCAACATCGTGCTGAAGGTGCTGCTGATGGTCAGCGTGGCCTCGATGATCGGCATCGAGACCACCTCGTTCGTCGCCGCCATCGGTGCCGCGGGCCTGGCCATCGGTCTGGCCCTGCAGGGCAGCCTTGCGAACTTCGCCGGCGGCGTGCTGATCCTGATGTTCCGCCCGTTTCGCATCGGTGACTGGATCGAGGCGCAAGGTGTCGCGGGCACCGTAGACAGCATCCAGATCTTCCACACCGTGCTGCGCACTGGCGACAACAAGACCGTGATCATGCCCAACGGCAGCCTGTCCAACGGCATCATTACCAACACCAACCGCCAGCCGACCCGTAAGGTGGTGTTCGACGTGGGCGTGGACTACGACGCCGACCTGCAGAAGGCGCGCAATGTACTGCTGGAGCTGGCCCAGGATCCGCGCGTGCTGCAGGATCCAGCGCCGCAGGCGGTGATTTCGACCCTGGGTGACAGCTCGATCACCGTGTCGCTGCGTATCTGGACCAAGACGGCCGACTACTGGGACGTGATGTTCATGCTCAACGAGCATGCCCGCGACCGTCTCAAGGCCGAAGGCATCGACATTCCGTTTCCGCAGCGGGTGATCCGTGTGGTGCAGGAGACTGTGGCGTAACACAAGCGCCTGCGAAATCGGGGCCGCAAGGCGGCTCCGGCGATCTTTGCCTATCCGCTGAAATCCTGGGGCCGCTACGCGGCCCTTTCGCGGCCCACAATGTCTAGCTGCTTTTGAACATATGGCAAGTGGCTTGGATGTTCGGGCAAGGCGCCGCGACGAGTCATGGCAGGGCTATGGCGAGGCGTGGCAACGCCGGCCGGGCGCCCAAGACGCCGCCAAAATTGAACAGCTTATTGCCGAGACAGCACACTAGCAGGGGTAGGAGCGCTCAGCGCCCGGCTGGCATTGCTCGGTTGATCAGCTGCTCCTGGCAGCCTCCGCACGATTTTTCGGTTTGCGTTGGTACACCTGATCACTTTGCAGCAGTGACCAGATAATGAGCAGATTTGTCCCCGCACGTGTGTCAGCGATGTCTCAAGTCCGTACACATCGGTAGCAGACAGGGATTGCGGGGCGAGTCCATCAATTACAGGTAAGCGGTTCAGTTGAAGATGAGCTGCGCCGCCACCGCGAACATCATCACCGCCACCATCAGGTCGAGCATCCGCCAGGTCGCAGGGCGTGCCAGCCACGGCGCCAGCCAGGCGGCGCCGATCGCCAGGGTCGAGAACCACACCAGCGAGGCACTGGCGGCGCCGGCCACGTAGGCGCCGGGCACGGTCTGCTGGGCGCCGAGGGAGCCGATAAGCAGCACGGTGTCCAGATATACGTGGGGATTGAGCAGGGTCACCGCCAGCGCGCTCAGCAGCACCGCGCGGCGCGAGCGCACGCCCTGGCCTTCCCGGTGCTGCAGGCTCTGTTTGGAAAACGCGCTGCGCAGGGCCTTGGTGCCGTACCAGATCAGGAACACCGCGCCGCCCCAGCGCGCCACGGCCAGCAGAGTAGGGTTGTGCGCCAGTACCGTGGCCAGTCCGAACACCCCGGCGGCGACCAGCAGCGCGTCACAGACCACGCACAGCACCGCCACCGGCAGGTGATGCTCACGGCGCAGGCTCTGCGCCAGGACGAAGGCGTTCTGGGCGCCGATGGCCATGATCAGGCCAAAGGCCACCAGCATGCCGTTGAGATAGCTTTGCCACATAGCGGGGACACTCCACGGGCACCGATGCGGACATCGGCGCGGATCAACAAGAAAGATGTGGCCATTGTGGCGGTTGCGGCGGTATAAGAAAAACCAATAGAGCTGATCAGTCATTAGAGAAATCGATGTTCGACTACAAGTTGCTCGCCGCCCTTGCTGCGGTGATCGAACAAGGCGGTTTCGAGCGCGCCGCCCAGGTGCTGGGGCTTTCGCAGTCGGCCATCTCGCAACGCATCAAGCTGCTCGAGGCGCGGGTCGGCCAGCCGGTGCTGGTGCGCGCCACGCCACCGAGCCCGACCGAGGTCGGCCGGCAGTTGCTCAACCATGTGCAGCAGGTGCGCCTGCTCGAGCGCGACCTGCAGCGCCAGGTGCCGGCGTTGGACGAGGAGGGCATGCCCGAGCGCCTGCGCATCGCCCTCAACGCCGACAGCCTGGCGACCTGGTGGGCCGGTGCGGTGGGGGCTTTTTGCGCGCAGCAGCAGGTGCTGCTCGACCTGGTGGTCGAAGACCAGGAGGTCGGCCTCAAGCGCATGCGCGCCGGTGAGGTCGCGGCCTGCCTGTGTGGCAGCGAACGTCCCGTTGCCGGCGCGCGCAGCCTGCCGCTGGGGTCGATGCGTTATCGTGCGCTGGCCAGCCCCGCGTTCATGGCGCGCTACTTTCCCCAAGGTTTTGCGGTCGAGCGGTTGGCCCGTGCTCCGGCGATCGTGTTTGGGCCGGACGATTTCCTCCAGCATCGCTATCTGGCGTCGTTGGGCGTGCAGGAAGGATTCCTGCACCACCTTTGCCCGTCCTCCGAAGGTTTCCTGCGCATGACCGAGGCTGGCCTGGGCTGGGGGCTGGTGCCGGAGCGGCAGGTAGCCGAACAGCTGGCCCGTGGCGAACTGGTGGAAATCTGCGCCAATACCCCCATCGACGTACCGCTGTACTGGCATCATTGGCGCAACGGCGGGCAGTTGCTCGTCCAGCTGACCGACCACCTGCGCCATTCGGCGCGGCATTGGCTGGTGCCCTTGTAGGCATATCAGGCGTCAGTTGCATCCGAAATCTGGCAAGGCGGAGTCTTACATGCGAATTCTGGTCACCGGCGCGAGCGGCTTCATCGGCGGGCGCTTTGCGCGCTTCGCCTTGGAGCAGGGCCTGGAGGTGCGGATCAATGGCCGGCGGGCGGAGGGCGTGGAGCACCTGGTCAAGCGCGGGGCGCAGTTCATCCCGGGCGACCTGGGCGATGCCGAGCTGGCCCGGCGCCTGTGCCAGGGCGTCGACGCAGTGGTGCATTGCGCCGGCGCGGTGGGCACTTGGGGCCGCTATCAGGATTTTCACCAGGGCAACGTGGTACTTACCGAGAACGTGGTCGAGGGGTGCATCAAGGAGCATGTGCGGCGCCTGGTGCACCTGTCGTCGCCGTCGATCTACTTCACTGGACGTTCGCGCCTCGACATCCGCGAGGACCAGGTACCGCGCCGCTTCCATGACCATTACGCGCTGACCAAGCACCTGGCCGAGCAGAAAGTGTTCGGCGCCCAGGAGTTCGGCTTGGAAGTGCTGGCGCTGCGCCCGCGTTTCGTCACCGGTGCCGGCGATGCGAGCATTTTCCCACGACTGATGCGAATGCAGGCCAAGGGGCGCGTGGCGATCGTCGGCAATGGCCTGAACAAGGTCGACTTCACCAGTGTACACAACCTCAACGAGGCATTGCTCAGTGCCCTTTTCGCCGAGGAACAGGCCCTTGGCCAGGCCTACAACATCAGCAACGGCCACCCGTTGCCGCTATGGGACGTGGTCAACTACGTGATGCGCCGCATGCAACTGCCGCAGGTCACCCGCTACCGCTCCCCAAGCCTGGCCTACGGCCTGGCGGCGCTCAACGAGGCCGCTTGCATGCTTTGGCCCGGGCGCCCGCTGCCGACCTTGAGCCGCACGGCAGTGCAGGTGATGAGCAAAGATTTCACCCTCGATATCAGCCGTGCCCGTCAGTACCTGGGCTACCGACCCCAGGCCGATGTGTGGTCCGCGCTGGATGAATTCTGTGCCTGGTGGCAGGCGCAGACGGGGCAACGCTGAACCTGTGGGCGGGATGATGGTCATCAGTGCGCCGCCCAGGCGGTTTATACTCATGCCTCTTTGCTACCACCCGCGGTTGAATGCACCCATGCGTAACGACGCCCACGACGACTTTGACGATGTGCCCACCCTGCGTGCCGGCACCCCTGATGACGATGAATTGCTGCCTGCCCACGTCACCCGCAGCCGCCAGAAGGCGGCGCGCCCGCACAGCAACGGCCCGCTGTGGGCCTTGCTGGGTGCCTCGTTCATCGCCTTGGGCGGACTTGGCTGGTGGAGCTTCCAGCAGATCACATTGATGGAGCAGCAACTGGTCGCGACCCAGGAAAGCTTTGCCCGCATCAGTGAGGAGGCGGCCGGGCGTTTGCAGGCGATCAGCGGCAAGGTCGATGCCAGCGAGTCCAGCAGCAGTTCCGGCAGCGAGGCGCTGAAGCTGCAGATCCGTCAGTTGCAGGCCTCGCTGGCCGAGCAGGGCAAGCAGCAGCAGGGCGTCGCCGGACAGGCGGGTGACCTGGGCAAGCGCTTGGAGCAGGTGCTGGCCGATACCCGCGAGCAGCAGAAGGCGGTGACCGAATTGCAAGGGCAACTGCAGGCGCAGCTCAAGGCAGTCAATGGCGAGCTGGCGGCGCTCAAGTCGGGCCAGGTGGATGGCGGCAAGCTGGATGGTCAGCTCAAGAGCCTGAGCAATGAGGTGGCGGCGCTGAAGAAGCAGGGCAATCCGAGCGCGGCCATCGAGAGCCTTGAGCAGGATGTGCTGGTGCTCAAGAGCCAGTTAGACAACCGCCCGGCCACCGCGGGCGGTGGCACTTCGGTGCAGGAGTTCGATGCCTTCCGTGGGCAGACGACCCGCAATATCAATACCCTGCAGAGCCAAATCCAGAACTTGCAACAGCAGATCAATGCCCGCCCTTGAACCGAGCATGAATGTGGTTACCTGAGACTTCGATCGGGTGCCATTGCCTCTGAATTTGTTTGTTTCCCGCGCCTGCAGCGTTCCTTTCGGCAGACCCCGAACCCGTCTGAACCTGGCATTTTTGTCAGGTGTCGGACGGGCGGGAGTTTGTTACATCTACTAGCACGACGACGGCAGCCGTTTCCTCCCTTGCTCCTGTTCCCATCACTGGTTGGCTAGTGCCTTGTGTCGTGACTAACTCGTTGCCCCGAATCCGTGAGGCTGCTGGGGCCGCGTACCTGTAGAACCGATTAGGAAAATGGCCATGAACAAGCCTGTACCCAAACAACTCAGCGGTCGGTTGCTGCGGCCCGCGGGTAAACGCTCCAGAGTGTTGTTCCCACAGGGTGGAGTGTTGGACTTCAAGGAACTGATTGTCGAGGGGCTGGTTGAGGATGGCGTCGACGATCCTGCTGAACTCTTGCCGGTGGCGGGCCATGACCAACCGTTGAGGGTGAGGGTGCCGAACTGGGATGAAGTCGAGGAAGGTATGGTCATCGCGTTGTATGTAAACGGTGACGAAGAACTCGAAGGCGTGGGCATGGCCTGGCATTCGATCACGGCCGCGGAAGCGGCGGATCCTGATTACGAGTTCTCTCTGGAACTGCCGAGTTCGTATTGGGATTACATTGCGGATGGGCAGGATCGTACCTTCCAGGTGGGTTACTCGGTTCGACCAGAGTTTTCAGGTGAATTCGAAAGAGGGCCCAACCGAGTCATCCGCATCGATAAACTGGCGCCGGGTGGCAACCCCGGCACACTCGCGAGGCTATCGTTTGCTTCGGAGATCGAGGCCAGGAAGCACATCCTGATCACGGACTTTGTCGCTGGCATGCTTACGGTCCATGTCAGGGGTTATCTGGAGCAGAAGCTGGGTGACCAGATCATGGTGACCATGACCGACGGCACTACTCCAGTGACGGTCGGCCCCTTCACCGTCACCAGCAGCATTGACGCCACGCCAGTGGCACTGCCGCTGGCCGAGGTGCAGAAGCTCAAGGACAATACCCCGATCACATTCACCTACACGTCGCAGGATCGGGCAGGGAATCTCTCGATCGTTTCCGTGCCTCATGACACCCTGCAGTTGCTGTTGCAGGATATCCCCGTCGTTCTCCCTACGCCTGAAGTGCCAGGATTTGACCAGTCGGGCGACCCGCTGATTCTCGACAAAGATGCCCGTGCAGGCATCAACCTGGTGGTTCCCGGGGTCACCGGGGCTCGTATCGGCGATAAGGTCGTCGTGCTTTGGGGAGCCCAACGTTCGGACGAACATGAAGTCACCGTGGTGCCGCCGCCGCCAGAGCCATTGATGAAACTGGTCCTGCTGTATCCGCTTACCAGCGCAGGGCCGAAGACAGGGGCAGTGGCCGTGAGTTATGAATTGTGGCGCGGCGGCTTCAAGATCGGCGACGCGACGCCCCCGGCGAGCGTCAATGTCGACCTGCGGCTGCCGGGTGGGCCCGATCCCGATCCGGAGTTGCCAGGGCATGGTAATCTGGAATTGGCCACCATTGTCGGCGATGCCTCCGGGCAAGTGGATGAGCTGACGCCCGAGGATGTCGCCGCAGGTGCGCAAGTGACCATCCCCTGGCTCGCCGTGGACGGCACTGATCTGTTGGAGGAGGACGATAAACTCCACTTGGTCTGGGGCACACAGCCCTCCCACGCGCTTGCTCCCGTGAGCGCTGCCGAGGCAGCTGCCAAGGTCGACATCAATCGTCCAGTTCCCCCGACCGTGCTGGCCAGCGAGCCCAGTGGCACAGTGCAGATGGCCTATACCGTGACCCGGGTATTCGGTGCGAGTGGCGAGGAAAACACAGCGCATTCTCCATCCAAGCCTGTGGACCTACTGCGCGGGGAAGATCTGCCGGGAGGGGGCACTGCGCTCAAGGAGCTTGAATTCACTGACCTCAATCGGTTTGGCGCAATCGATATCGAGAAGGCGCAACGAGATTTACCGGTGAAAATCGAGCTTTATGGCAACGTGGCGGTGGGCGACACCATTGTGATCCATCTCAGTGCAGACGACAGTCAGAAGCCTACTCCCGGGAACCCTATCCCGGATGCTGAAGTAAACCTCCCGCTCATCAGAATCGAACAGCATCACAAAGACCAGGGCGAACTCACCTACCAGATCGAGCGTCGATGGGCGTTCGTAATCTGCACCGGCTCGGCCACCGTCGAGTACACGGCGACGAATGTCCATGGGCCGGTGAAAGCCGGTCACAAACGTGTGCCGGTCTCGGTAAGGGAACCCAGTCAGCCGACGTGCCCGCTGCCTTGAAGTGAAAGTGCCCTGGCGATTGGCCAGGGCACTGTTTCTTCATCTTCCATGGTTGCCTGTGGGCACCTTGACTTTCAGGGGATGACGCATGAGTACCTTTAATGAAGGGGTAAAGGGGACGCTTGAATTCAAAGCACTCGAAGTCTGTGCGCTATTGGATGACGGTTACGATGAGCTCCCTGAATTGTTACCGGGTGACAGGTTAAGTGACGATCTGCAGGTGATCGTCCCGTGGTGGCCCGAGATTGCGGTTGATTACCAAATCGCGTTGACCTGGGACGACGAGATTCTCGAGGCCGAAGAGGGCGCTTATCACTATGTAGAGCAGTCTGAGGCGGAGGATCGCGATCATAAGTTCGAACTCACGCTGCCCGCGTCCTTTTGGCGTTCAGTAGGGGAGGGGAAAGAACGGCGGTTCAGCTTAGGCTACGCTGTTCGCCCCTCTCTGAGCACGGTCTGGGAGCATGGTCCTAGCCGGTTTGTTCGTATTGACAGGCTGGCCCCCGGAGGTGATGAGGGGGCACTGGGAAAAATGGTGTTCCCCAAGGCATTGGAGGACAGGGGTGTAATCCTTGAGTCCGATTTCGAGGAGGGCGTGCTCTGGGTCACGATCAGCGGTTTCTTGCATCAGGCGCTGGGTGACACGATCACGGTCAGTATGACCGATGGCATTGAACGAGTCAGCGCGGGGCCGTTCATCGTGGACAGCGAGAGCGAGCCTACGCCCATCGCATTGCCCCAGGCCAAGTTGCAGACATTGGTTGGCGGGATTCCAATCGCTTTCACCTATCAGATACAGGACCGGGCAGGTAACGAGTCCGCCCTCTCCCTGGTTCATGACAGCCTGGTACTCCAGGTCGTACAACCCCTGTCTGCACCGCGCGTGCTGGATGCCGACGACTCGGGCAACCTTGATTTCAACCTGCTGGGAGATGCCGACGTCCGCATCGTTCTGGACCCCGACGACCGTTGGGTAGTTGGGCAGGCGGTAACGCTGGTCTGGGTGGGCAGGACTGCCAATGGCAGCCTCCTGGCGCCTGTGATCAAGCATGCCCAGTTGAAGGCGGGTGGCGTTGAAATCCCTCTGGAGAACGCCCATGCGGCCGCGGTGTTGCAGGGGGATGCACGCCTTGTCTACCGCATTGATGAAAGTGGACTCGGTTCCGATCCAGGGGTGATCTCCATCATCGGCTCCCTCGAACTTGACGCTCCTGAGGTGGATGAGGCAGCGGACGGTGGGCTCGATCCCGAGAATGTTCCGCCGCAGGGCGCGACGATACGGATCAAGGCTTACCCCCATATGGCCAAGGGCGATCAGATCCTGCTGGAGTGGAATGGTGTGTCCGCTACTGGCGATCCTCATGATCTTTCCTGGCCGCTCGATGTTCAAAAGGAGGGTGAACTTGAGCAAAGGGTCGGGAAGGACGAGGTCGAGGTTCTGGTTGGGGGACGGGTCACCTTGTCCTACACGCTGGCTGCAGGGGGCGGGGCCCTCTCCGGTTCCGCGAATTGCGATCTGCGGGTAGGGCGTGTCGCATTCCCGCGCCCAGAAGTGGAAAAGGCATTCGGTGATAACAAGGACCAGTTGGACTTCAACCGCGACTTCGTCGGGGCCAGCCATGTGAAGGTCACCGTGCGCCAATATGCCGGGATGGCCGGAGACCAGGTCGCGATAGTGCTGGAAGTGCCGGACCGTGACTACCAGTCCCCCTGGAGAGACGTCGTCGGGCCGGCCGATCTGGTGTTTGAGGTACCCGCTGGCGTGGTGATGAACGGGATTGGGCATACGGTGCCGATCAGCTACAAGATCCTGCGTGATGAAAAGGAGGAAACCTCGGTTGTGCTGGAGCTGAACATTCAGGAACAGCTGCTGGAGATGCAGGCTCCCAGATACATGTCCTTTGCCGGCCAGGAGCCGAAGTTCATCGTGCGCTATCAAGAGGTCAAGAGCGGCGATCAGATCGACATTCACTGGCAGGTTGAAGGGGAACCGTCCAGGCATGCAACGGAGGCGGTGTATCAGGACGCCAGCTATTGGCTTGTGCCAATCGACCCGAACTGGGTTGCCGCAGATGTAAGGAAGACGGTGTACGCCAACTATTCCGTTGTTCCGAAGGTGGGGGAAAAACGGCAGTTTTCGCCTCTTCATGTCTTCACGCCGCGTTAACGGTTCGCCCCGTGTCAATCCCAGATTCCATGCGCCATGGCGAGGCAGGTGTCAGTGTTTTCTCGTGCCCTGGCGGAAAAATCCTACAGAAGATTTTTGGATTTCTGTCGAGACTGTTCGCCGTTTCAACAGTGCCGAGGTGCTACGACGACTGGCCGTTCGGTTGACGATGTTTTAGTGGGAGATCGCTATGAGAAGTTCCAGCATACCCTTGAGTGTCGCGGTGGGTCTGATAACTGCCATGTCAGGCGCGGACTTGGCCGAGGCCAAAGTGCTCGACAACCAGAGTGAAACGGTCACTGGCCCGGTCGCGGATACCTATGAGCTGAGAAATGGGTCGACCCTGGAGATCACCGCCACTGGCAGCACAGAGGGTATAACGGTCTCTAGTGGGTCGACTGTCACTGTCAATGGTGGACAGGTAGCCGCCGCCGGCGTGCAAGCCGGCATCAAATTGCTCGATGGCACCCAGGCGCTACTCAATGGCGCAACCGTGACGGGTGGCCCGACGGCATCCTCGTTTGGCGTTTCTGCTGCCCTGGCCTCCAGCATCCGGGCCCAGGGCAGCACGATTGCAGGTGGCATTGGTGCCTCCCTTGTGCGAGGCAGCAGCCTTGTTCTGGAAGGCAGCACGCTCACCGGGCTGGAGCGTGTCGGCGCCTTTGTCGTCGGTTCCAGTCTGCAAGCCACGGGTGGCAGTCTCGTCAGTGGCAAGACCAATGGTCTGGATGTGCGTCAGGAGTCGGCAGCCAACGGTGGTGGCGGCTCCCGGGTGATCCTGGATGGATCGACGGTCAGGGGCGACACCCAAAGTGCCATCATCGTCAGGGCCGGTTCCGGTAGCTCCACCGGCACCGCACACATTCTGGTGGCCAATGGCAGCCAGCTTATCGGGGGCAATGGCACGATCCTCGAGGTCATCGGTGGCATGACCGCCGACTTCACCGCGGACAACAGCCAGCTGAGCGGCGATGTGGTGGTGGCAGCCGGCAGTACCGCGAACCTGCTGCTGCAGAACAATGCCTCGCTGCGGGGAAACCTGGTCAATGTGCAGAGCCTGGAGCTGAACAGCGGTGGCCGCTGGATCCTGACCAAGGATGGCGAGATTGGCGAACTGACACTCGACAATGGCACGGTCGATTTCACCGACCGGGACACAACGGCGGGCTTCAAGACCCTGACGGTGGACAACCTCAAGGGCTCGGGCATCTTCGTGATGGACATCGACCTGGCCAGTGGTACCGGCGATCTGCTGAAGGTTACCGGGGCCGCCGAGGGCAGCCACCAGTTGAGCATCGCCAGTACCGGTGCCGATCCGGTCGAAGGGCAGGCGCCGCACCGTATCGTCGAAACCGGTGGCGGCGACGCGACCTTCGGCCTGCTGCACGATATCGATTTCGGTACCTACACCTACACCCTTGAAAAAGGCGAGGGTGAGGACAACTGGTACCTGGTGCAGAAGTTCGACGACAGCGGCAGCCCGATCGTGACGCCGGGCGCCCGTGCGGTGCTGGGGCTGTTCAGCGCCGCGCCCACCGTCTGGTATGGCGAACTGTCCTCGTTGCGCAGCCGCATGGGTGAATTGCGCCTGGGGCATGGCCAGGGCATCTGGATGCGCAGCTACGGCAACCGCTACAACCTCTCGGCCGGCAACGCCGTGGCCTACCAGCAGGATCAGAACGGCGTGAGCTTCGGCGCCGACGGCGCGGTGCCGGGCCACGACGGGCGCTGGTTGCTCGGGGTCATGGGCGGTTACAGCGAGTCCGACCTGGACTTCAGCCTCGGTTCATCCGGCAAGGTCAAGAGCTACTACGTCGGTGCCTACAGCACCTGGATGGCCGACAGCGGTTACTACGTCGACGCGATGCTCAAGTACAACCGCTTTCGTAACAGCAACGACGTGGTAATGAGCGATGGTCGCAAGACCAAGGGTGAATATCACAATGACGGCCTCGGGGCCTCGGTGGAGGTCGGGCGGCGCTTCAAGCTGGACGATGGTTGGTATGTCGAGCCGTTCACCCAGTTGTCCACGTTGTGGGTCGATGATGACAGCTACACGTTGGACAACGGCATGCGCGCCCAAAGCGATGGTGCCAACTCGGTGCTTGGCAAGGTTGGTGCCCAGGTCGGGCGCAGCCTGGCGCTGGACAACGGCAGTGTCCTGCAGCCGTACCTGAAAGTCGCGGCGGCTCACGAGTTCATCAAGAGCAACAAGGTGAAGGTCAACGACAACCACTTCACCAACGACCTGTCCGGCACGCGGGGCGAGTTTGCCGTGGGGTTGGCCGCACAGGTGTCCGAGGTGCTGCAGCTGCACGGCGAGTTCCAGTACAGCAACGGCAAGCACATCGAACAGCCGTATGGGGTCAACCTGGGCTTGCGCTACAACTTCTGACCGCTTGGCAAACCCGCTCCTGCAGGTCCTGCAACAGACTACATCCGCGGATAATCGATATACCCCACCGGCCCCCCGGCGTAGAAGGTCTCAGGACGCGGCGCATTGAGCGGCGCATCGGCGGCCAGGCGCGCGGGCAGGTCGGGGTTGGCGATGAACGGGATGCCGAAGGCCACCGCATCGGCCTTGCCGTTGGCCAGGGCCGCGTTGGCGCTGGCCTTGTCGAAGCGTTCGTTGACAATGTAGGGGCCGCCAAACGCCGCCTTGATCTGCGGGCCGATGCTGTCGTCGGCTTCCTTCTCTCGCGAGCAAATGAAGGCGATGCCACGCTTGCCCAGCTCTCGTGCCACGTAGGTGAAGGTCTCGGCACGGTCGGCGTCGCCCATGTCGTGGGCATCCGCCCGTGGTGCCAAGTGCACGCCGACGCGGCCCGGACCCCACACCTCGATGGCGGCGTCGGCGACTTCCAGCAGCAACCGCGCGCGGTTTTCCAGCGAACCGCCATAGCGGTCCGTGCGCTGGTTGGTGCTGCTCTGCAGGAACTGGTCGAGCAGGTAGCCGTTGGCGCCGTGGATCTCCACGCCGTCGAAACCGGCGGCCTTGGCGTTTTCGGCGCCGCTGCGGTAGGCCTCGACGATATCGGCTATCTCCTCGGTTTCCAGGGCTCGTGGCGTCGGGTAGTCGCTCTGTGGGCGCACCAGACTGACATGGCCCTTGGGCTGGATCGCGCTGGGGGCCACCGGCAGCTCGCCGTTCAGGTACGACGGGTGGGAGATGCGCCCGACATGCCACAGCTGCAGGAAGATGCGCCCGCCGGCGGCGTGGATGGCCTTGGTCACGTTGTGCCAGCCGCGTACCTGCTGGTCGTTCCAGATCCCCGGTGTATCCGGGTAGCCAACGCCCATCGGCGTGACCGAGGTCGCTTCGCTGAGGATCAGGCCGGCGCTGGCGCGCTGCACGTAGTACTCGGCCATCAGCGCATTGGGCACGCGGCCTTCGTCGGCGCGGCAGCGGGTCAGCGGGGCCATGATGATGCGGTTGGGCAGTTCCAGGTCGCCCAGGGTGATCGGGTCGAACAGCGTAGTCATGTGCAAAGCCTCGCTTGGATCAGAGCGCTTGGCTCATTTGCTCGAGGAACGCCTTGATGGTCGCCTCGTTGCGTTTGAAGAAATGCCACTGGCCGATCTTCTGGCTGCTGATCAGGCCGGCGCGTTGCAGGGTGGCCAGGTGGGCGGAGACGGTCGACTGCGACAGACCGCAGCGTTGGTCGATTTGCCCGGCACACACACCGTGCTCGGTGCTGTGGTGCTGGTCGGGGAACTGCGCGGCCGGGTCTTTCAGCCAGTTGAGGATGTCTCGCCGGACCGGGTGGGCCAGTGCTTTTATGATTTCGTCGAGATCGAGGGGCATGGTTGGCTCGTGGTGTGTAGCGGTATATCGCGATGGGGCGAAATATAAATCGTTGCATCGCGATATACAATTATGAAAGGGTTCTGAGGCAAGCGTCATTGGCTATATCGGTTCATGACGATATGGATGTGGGACGGTGCTAGACTGGCGCCATGAACTACCTCGCGCACCTCCATCTCGGCGGCCCGGCGCCGCAACAACTGCTCGGCAGCCTGTATGGCGATTTCGTCAAGGGCGCGCTGGAGGGGCGTTTTCCGCCAGCGCTGGAGGCTTCGATCCGGCTGCACCGGCATATCGACAGCTACACCGACAGCCATCCGCTGGTGCTGGCGGCGCTGGCGCGTTTCCGGCGTGAGCGGCGACGCTTCGCCGGGATCGTGCTGGATGTGTTTTTCGATCATTGCCTGGCCAGGAGCTGGGGGGACTACGCGGAGCAGCCGCTGGCGCAGTTCACCGGCGACTTCTACAAAGTGCTGCTGGCTGAGCCGCAGCTGCCGGGCCGGCTGGCGCGGATCGCGCCGTTCATGGCAGCGGATGACTGGCTGGGGGCGTATGGCGACTTCGCCACCCTGGAGCAGGTGTTTGGCGGTATTGCCCGGCGCTTGTCGCGGCCCGAGGGGATGGACGGGATGATGGGAGAGCTGGAGCGGCTGTACGAGCCGCTGCTGGCGGATTTTCGCGAGTTCTATCCGCAACTGCAGGCGTTTGCGGCAGCGCGAAGACGCCCCTCCAACTGACGTCAGCTATTCAGGCTGCCTTGGCCTGGCGTCGCGGCTCGACATACTCGATGCCGAACAACGCAAGATGCACTGCCTGCTGTGCCTGGAATGCCAGCGCCGCGCGCTCCTGGCCTTCACTGCCGATCGGCGCTAGCAGGTGAATCACCACCTCGCCCCGGTCTTGCCCGAACAGCCGCAGCAGATGGGATACCAGGTCGTCATCGCCTATGAACGGCGCAATCGGATCGGGTTGGCCCGCGCGAAGATACTGGATCGCCACCGGCTGTAGCGGCGTGCCACGGTCGATGGCCCCGGCCAGCAGACGTCCATGGAAGGTGCGCAGGGTGCGACCGTCAGTGGTGGTGCCTTCCGGAAAGATCAGCAGGGGACGTTGCTCGCCCAGCTGTTCGCTGATCTGTTGGCGCAGGCGCTGGGCATCGCCACCGCCACGGCGGATGAACAGGGTCCCGGCCTTCTCGGCCAGCCAGCCGGCCACCGGCCAGTGCCGCACCTCGGCCTTGGACAGGAACGACAGCGGCGTGAGCATGCCGAGCAGCGGGATGTCGGTCCACGACACATGGTTGCAGATCCACAGCATCGGCCGTTGCGGCAGTTCACCCTTGACCTTGACGTCGAAGGGCAGGGCGGCGACCAGGCGGCCCATGAACAGGCGTGTCCAGCGCTGGCGACGTTCGATCGAGGCTTTCAGGCCCAGGCGTTCGCCCAGGGCAATGATGCTGGCCATTGCCAGCCCCAGTGCCAGTACCAGAAACAGCCGCAGCAGGCGGGCAGTGGCCCGCAGACGCGGCATCAGACCGCCGCCTTGAAGTGACGGGCGTAGCGCGGGCAGAGGTCGTCGCGCTTGAGCAGGATGAACACGTCGGCGACCTGGAAGTCCTCGTCCCAGCAAGGCTCGCCGCAGATCTTCGCGCCCAGGCGCATGTAGGCCTTGAGCAGCGGTGGCATTTCGGCGATGACGTTGTTCGGCAGCGGCAGACTGGGCAGTGGGTTCTTCGGTTCGGCGCGCAGGTGCTCGGTGCACAGGTAGCGTTCGCGCAGGCGCTGCATGATCGCGTGGGCCTGCACGCCACCGTCCTGCATGGGGATGCTGGCGCAACCCATCAGGTAGCTGTAGCGGCCTTCGTTGAGCACTTCGGCCAATTCGCTCCAGAGCACGGCGATGGTGCCGCCGTTGCGGTAGGCCGGGTCGACGCAGGTACGGCCCAGTTCGAGGATCGGGCCTTGTAGCTGCAACAGGCCGTGCAGGCTGAATTCTTCTTCGCTGTAGAAGCGACCCAGGCTGCTGGCGGCCTGGTGGTCGAGCAGGCGGGTGGTGGCGACGAGCTGGCCGGTGGCCAGGTCGCGCACGCCGATGTGGCGGCAGTGGATGTCGTAGTCGTCCATGTCCAGGCCGTGTTCGGCGCCCTTGAGCTTGGCCTTGAATTCGGCGCTGAACACCTTGAAGCGCAGGGCCTGTGCTTCCTGCAGGGCCGCGGCGCCGACCAGGCGTTCGGCTTGCAGACGGCGTTCAGTGCTGTTGTCGCCAGAGCGAGCGATCCGAGTCATTGCGAGTCTCCATAAGCCAGCCAAAGGGTTGCGGCCGGTCGGCTTTGTTGTGCAAAGTCAGCCTAGGTACGCCCGGTGTCACCCCTGTGAATCTTTGGTGATGCTTGCGTGACACCCCACAAGGAGCTTGCGATGGCCTGGTTGCAACGACTCAATGACCCCTTGCGCCACCCGCTGGCGGCGACCCTGGGCGAAACCTACGCGGCGGTACTCGAGCGCCTGGGCGCCGTCGCGCCGTTCGAGCTGGCGGTGCTGGGCGGGCGCGCCATGGCTACGCCGGGCCTGGCCTTCCTGCTCGGTTACCAGGCGGCGCTGCGCGTGCTTTGGCCCAGCGCGCCCGCCAGCCTGGGGGCGTTGTGCGCCACCGAGCGGCGCAGCGTGCGCCCTGCGGACATGCACACCCGTCTCGATGGCTTGCGCCTGAGCGGCAGCAAGGACTTCGTCACCGCCGGGCTGGATGCTGAATGGCTGTTGGTGGCGGCGCGCCACGAGGGCGTGGGCGAGGCGCCGCGCTTGCAGCTGGCGGTGGTCTATCCGGGCGAGCCAGGGGTAAGCCTCGAAGCGTTGCCGACCCTGCCGTTGATGCCTGAAGTCGGCCATGGCCGCCTGCAGCTCAAGGAAGCCGCGTGCGAGTTGCTGGCCGGCGATGGTTGGCACGCCTACGTCAAACCGTTCCGCTCCCTTGAAGACCTTTATGTGCTCGCCGCGCTGGTGGCCTGGCTGTATGGCGTGGCCCAGGAGTGCGCCTGGCCGCAGGACCTGCGCCTGCGGCTGATCGGGCTGCTGGCCGGTTGTGCCGAGGGCAGCCGGCAATGCCCGGACAGCGTGGCCTGCCACTTGCTGCTGGGTGGCCTGTTTGCCCAGTTCCAGGGCTTGCGGGGCGAGATCGACCAGGCGTTGGCCGCCGGGCCCGGGCACTGGGCGCAATTGTGGCAGCGCGACCAGGGCCTGCTGGCGCTGGCCGGCGTGGCCCGTGACAAGCGCCTGGCCAAGGCCTGGAGCGCCGCCGGATTGTCATGAAAGCCTGAGAGGCTGGGGAGCCTTTGAACCTGGGCTGCTCCCGATGAAGTCACTATTGCTTGCCCTGGCCATGACCGCTGGCCCTGCCTGGGCCGAATACTGGCCCTCGGCGCAATGGCCGGTCGATAACGCCGTCATCGACTGGCAGGCGGTCGACACCTACGCCTTCGCGCCGCGTGATGCCGAACGCGGCGGCATTCGCACCGACGCGCTGTTGATCATCCGCGATGGTCGTATTCTGCATGAGCGCTATACCGAACCAACCCAAGCCGACACGCCGCACCTGACCTGGTCGGTGAGCAAAAGCGTGCTGGCCACGGTCATGGGCGTGGCCTACGGCGAGGGGCGTTTCAGGCTTGATGACCCGGCCGCCCGTTACTACCCGGCCCTACAGCGACATCCTGGGCTGCGCCTGGCCGACCTGCTGCACTGGGCCAGCGGCCTGGCCTGGCAGGAGGACTACGAATACGCGCCCCTGAAGTCGTCGGTGGTGGCCATGCTCTATACCCGTGGCCGTGCTGATATGCCGGCCTACGCGGCGGCAATGCCCGCTGCCAATGCGCCCGGCACGCAGTTCGCCTATTCCAGCGGCGACAGCAACCTGCTCGCCGCCAGCCTGCGCGGCATGCTCGATCCCGCGGGCTATGCCGACTACCCCTGGCAGTCCCTGTTCATCCCGCTGGGGATCGACAGCGCGGTCTGGGAACGGGATGGGGCGGGCACCTATGTTGGCTCTTCCTATCTTTATCTGAATGCCCGCGACCTGGCGCGCATCGGCCTGCTGATGCAGCGCGACGGATGCTGGCGCGAGGGCCGGTTGCTGCCGACCGATTGGGTGGCGTTCAACCGTACCCTGTTCAACGCCGCCCAGCCGGTGCCGGGCGAAGCCAACCCCGGCGGCCATTGGTGGCTCAACCAGCCACTGCCCGGGCAGCCGGCGCCGTGGCCGGATGCGCCAGCGGACACCTTCGCCGCGCTCGGCCATTGGGGCCAAGCCCTCTATGTGCTGCCTTCGCACAAACTGGTGATCGTGCGCTACGCCGATGACCGCGACGCCAGCTTCAGCCACAACGAACTGCTCAAGCGGGTACTGGCCGCCGTGGCGGGGGAGGGCGCATGAAGCGGGTCGTGCTCGTGGTGTTGCTGGCCGGGTTGGCCTGGGCCTGGCATGAGCGCCAGGCGCTGGCGGACTTCCCGGGCATTCTTTCGGCCTATTCGGCGAAAGAGTACTGCTCGTGCCGCTTCGTCATGGGCTTTGCTGAGACCTACTGCCGTGGCTATGTGCAGCAGTACCTGCCCTTGAGCCTGCTGGAGGAGGACGGCGCCCGGCGTCTGGTCACCGCCGAAGGCATGGGGCGGCGCAACCAGGCCGCCTGGCAGGGCGCGCGTGAGGGCTGCCGCTTGCTGCCGTGAAACCGTGCGGGTAAGGTTGACGGCCTTGATCTACAGGATTTCACATGTTCAAGCCGTCTCGCCTGCTGCCCGCCCTCCTGCTCGCCCTGTGCCTGCCCGCTCACGCCAACTGGCACCTGGACGGCGAGTCCTCGCGCCTGTCCTTCGTCACCGGCAAGAACGGCAATATCGCCGAGGTCAACCGATTCCTGGTGCTGCACGGCAAGGTCGACCGCAAGGGCGCCGCCGAAGTGAGCATCGAAATGGACTCGATCAGCAGCGGTATCCCACTGCGCGATGAGCGCATGCGCGACAACCTGTTCGTCTTTGAGCAGTTCCCCGAGGCCACGGTGCAGGCGCAGATCGACCTGCGTCCGATCAACGATCTGGCCAGTGGCGCGCAACTGGAGCTGCGCCTGCCGGTCAGTGTCACCCTGCATGGGCAGACCCGTAGTTACAACACCCTGCTGCTGGCCACGCGCCTGGATGAGCGACGATTCCAGGTGGTGACTCTCGAGCCGCTGATCCTGCGCGCCTCGGACTTCGGCCTGCTGCCGGGCCTGGAAAACCTGCGCAAGCTGGCCGGGCTCAAGTCGATCAACCCCTCGGTGCCGGTGAGCGCGGTGCTGATCTTCACCGCCCGCTGACATGCCGGGGCCGGTCTTCCCCTGGCGGGATGGCAACCAGTTCGAACTGCTGATCGACGGCCCCGAATTCTTTCCGCGCATGCTGCTGGCGATCGTGCGCGCCGAATTCCAGGTCGACCTGGAGCTGTACCTGGTCGAGGGCGGCGCCTGCGCCGAGGCGGTGGTCGAGGCCCTGGAGCAAGCGGCGCGACGCGGCGTGCGGGTGCGCTGCCTGTTCGATGACTACGGCTCGCTGGCCTTCCCCACGGTGCTGCGTGAGCGCCTGCTGGCGGCGGGGGTCTACCTGCGCTGGTACAATCGCCTGCGCTGGCGCCGGGGCCTGCGCAACCTCTATCGCGATCACCGCAAGCTGCTGCTGGTGGATGAGCGGCTGGCGGTGGTCGGCGGTACCGGGGTCACCGATGAATTCTGGACGCCGGGCGAGGAGGCCAGCGAATGGCACGAGGTGATGGTGCGCATGCAGGGACCGATCGTCACTGATTGGCAACTGTTGTTTGATCGCCAGTGGCACGCTAACCAGCGCCGCACGGCGTGGCGCCCACCCGAGGGCTTCGGCCTGCCGCGCCTGCCCCAGGTGCCGGCCAAGGGCCAGGGCCTGGGCCGGGTGGCCTATGCCGACGCCCGCCAGCACAAGGACATCCTGCATGCGCTGGTCCGCGCTTTGAACAGCGGCCAGCGTCGTATCTGGCTGGCCACGCCCTATTTTCTGCCGACCTTCAGCGTGCGCCGCTCACTGCGCCGTGCCGCGCAGAAGGGCATCGATGTACGCCTGCTGCTGACCGGGCCGCGCACCGACCACCCTGCGGTGCGCTACGCTGGCCACCGCTATTACCCGCGGCTGCTGCGCGCAGGGGTGCGCATCTTCGAGTACCAGCCGTGCTTCCTGCACCTGAAGATGGTGCTGGTGGATGACTGGGTCAGCGTGGGGTCGTGCAACTTCGATCACTGGAACCTGCGCTTTAACCTCGAAGCCAACGTCGAGGCCCTCGACCCTCCGCTGACCGCCGCGGTGGCCGTCAGCTTCGAGCGCGATTTCGCCCAGAGCCTGGAGGTTGACCTGGCGCGCTGGCACGCGCGGCCATTGTGGCGGCGGATCCAGCAACGCCTGTGGGGCTGGCTTGACCGGGTGGTGGCCAACCTGTTGGACCGGCGCAACTAGTCGTGTATATCGCGCTCGGGCAAACCGGACTATCTTGCAGGATTGTTCCCAGACAAGCGAAGGAGTGGATGCGATGACGGCGAAGAAGATTCTCATGCTGGTGGGCGACTACGTCGAGGACTACGAGGTCATGGTGCCATTCCAGGCCCTGGCCATGGTTGGCCACACCGTCCATGCCGTGTGCCCGGAGAAGATTGCCGGGCAGACGGTGCGCACGGCGATCCACGATTTCGAGGGCGAGCAGACCTACAGCGAGAAGCCGGGGCACAATTTCGCCCTGAACTACGACTTCGTCCAGGTGCGCGCCGAAAGCTACGATGCGCTGCTGATCCCCGGTGGCCGCGCCCCGGAGTATCTGCGCCTGAACGACAGGGTGCTGGAGCTGGTCAAGGCCTTCGACCAGGCCGGCAAGCCCATTGCGGCCGTGTGCCATGGGGCCCAGTTGCTGGCGGCGGCAGGCGTGCTAGAAGGGCGCGAGTGCAGCGCCTATCCCGCTTGTGCGCCCGAGGTACGGCTGGCGGGTGGGCGGTTCATCGATATCGCGGTGGACCAGGCCCATGTCGACGGGAATCTGGTGACGGCGCCTGCCTGGCCTGCGCATCCGGCGTGGCTGGCGGCGTTTCTGAAAGTGTTGGGAACTCGTATCTGCTGACCGACACGCTGAACTTTAGGAGCGGCCTTGTGCCGCGAAAGGGCCGCTCCTACAGGGATCGAGCAAAGGTAGCGGTCATGGAGAAATACCTGTCGCGCAGGGGAAAGGCCGCGGGGCTGGGGGGATGCTAGGGTGGGCCTCAGTCATAGCCATCGACAGGACGACCGCCCGCATGGAAATACGTCTGCTCCATGGCGCCGCCATCGCGCCTTACATCGATGACCTCGCGCGCCTGCGCCTGGCGCTGTTTCGCGAGTTTCCCTATCTCCTGGACAGTTCCCTGAGTCACCAGGCCGATTACCTGGCCAATTACGCCGAGTCCGGACGCAGCCTGGTGGTGCTGGCGTTGGACGGCAACCAGCTGGTGGGCGCCGCCACCGGCCTGCCGCTGGTGGATGTCGATCTCGAGTTGCAGCAACCGTTCCTCGCCCAGGGCCGTGATCCGGCCTCGGTCTATTACTTCGGCGAGTCTGTGCTGCTGCCGGCTTACCGTGGACAGGGGCTTGGCGTGCGCTTTTTTATCGAACGCGAGTCCTACGCGCACAAGCTGGCCGAGTTCGACTGCTGCACCTTCTGTGCGGTGGAGCGTCCGTCTGGACACCCGCGGCGTCCGGCGGACTACAAGCCATTGCAGGGGTTCTGGCGCAACCGCGGCTTTCTGCATGAACCGTCGCTGCGTACCGCCTATCGTTGGCGAGACCTCGACGAGCAGGCGCAGTCGGCCAAGATCATGTCGTTCTGGCTCAAGGCGCTGCCTGCGTGATCTTGCCTGAGTCACCCAAGCGAGCGCCGTCAACGAAAACGCCCGACATAAGCCGGGCGTTTCGTTGACCGCGAACGGTGCTTTACTTCACTTCCACCGCCAGGCTCTCGGCGATCTTGCTCTGCCACAGCGCGGGACCGGTGATGTGCACCGACTCGCCCTTGCTGTCCACCGCGACGGTGACCGGCATGTCCTTCACTTCGAACTCGTAGATCGCTTCCATGCCCAGCTCGGCGAAGGCCAGGACCTTCGACTTGCGGATGGCCTGGGCCACCAGGTAGGCGGCGCCGCCGACGGCCATCAGGTACACGGCCTTGTTGTCCTTGATCGCCTCGATGGCGGTTGGGCCGCGTTCGGACTTGCCAATCATGCCCAGCAGGCCGGTCTGTTCGAGGATCTGGCGGGTGAACTTGTCCATGCGGGTAGCGGTGGTCGGACCGGCCGGGCCCACCACTTCGTCACCGACCGGGTCGACCGGGCCGACGTAGTAGATGAAGCGGCCCTTGAGGTCGACCGGCAGCTCTTCGCCACGGTTGAGCATCTCGACCATGCGCTTGTGCGCGGCATCGCGACCGGTGAGCATCTTGCCATTGAGCAGGATGGTCTCGCCCGGCTTCCAGCTGGCGACCTCTTCCGGGGTGATGTCGTCGAGGTTGACGCGACGGGCGCTCGGACCGGCTTCCCAGACGATTTCCGGGTAGGCGTCCAGCGACGGCGCTTCCAGCTCGGCAGGGCCGGAACCATCCAGCACGAAGTGGGCGTGACGGGTGGCGGCGCAGTTGGGGATCATGCACACCGGCAGCGAGGCGGCGTGGGTCGGGTAGTCCATGATCTTGACGTCGAGCACGGTGGTCAGGCCGCCCAGGCCCTGGGCGCCGATGCCCAGCTGGTTGACCTTGTCGAACAGCTCGAGGCGGATCTCCTCAAGACGGTTCTGCGGGCCACGGGCCTTCAGCTCATGGATGTCGATGGACTCCATCAACACTTCCTTGGCCATGACCGCGGCTTTCTCGGCGGTGCCGCCGATGCCGATGCCGAGCATGCCAGGCGGGCACCAGCCGGCGCCCATGGTGGGGACGGTCTTGAGCACCCAGTCGACGATCGAGTCGGACGGGTTGAGCATGGCCATCTTGGACTTGTTCTCCGAGCCGCCGCCCTTGGCCGCGACATCGACCTCGACCTTGTCGCCGGGGACGATGGAGTAGTGGATCACGGCCGGGGTGTTGTCCTTGGTGTTCTTGCGGGCACCGGCCGGGTCGGCCAGAATCGAGGCGCGCAGGACGTTCTCGGGCAGGTTGTAGGCGCGGCGCACACCTTCGTTGATCATGTCGTCGACGCTCAGGGTGGCGCCGTCCCAGCGTACGTCCATGCCGACGCGGATGAACACGGTGACGATACCGGTGTCCTGGCAGATCGGGCGGTGGCCGGTGGCGCACATGCGCGAGTTGATCAGGATCTGGGCGATCGAGTCACGCGCAGCAGGCGACTCTTCACGCAGGTAGGCTTCGTGCATCGCCTGGATGAAGTCGACGGGGTGGTAGTACGAGATGAATTGCAGGGCGTCGGCGACGCTCTGAATCAGGTCGTCTTGCTTGATCACGGTCATGCAGCGCGCTCCTCTTAAAGACGGGAACATTCGAAAAGGCATTCCGACAGTGCACACCGGTATGTCAGGAACGCCTGGCAAGGCGCCGGCTGGTCGGGCCGGCACAAAAAGGCGCGGCAGTATACCGTGCCGCGCCTTCGGAAACACCTGCACGTGGTCTGGACCAAGGTCGGCAGGGAAAGGGCATCCTTTTTGCTGATGGCATGCGATGCTGTGGCACTGGGGCGCAAAGCGGCTCCCAGGACAATCTTGAATCAGACGGGAAACCTGACCATGCCCGAACTTTGCGTGGGCGAGCACCTGTGGACCGTGCCTAGCGGCAGCAACCTGCTGGATGCCCTCAACGAGGCAGGCCTGAACGTGCCCTACAGCTGCCGCGCTGGCAGCTGCCACGCCTGCCTGGTGCGCTGTCTGGACGGTATCCTCATTGACGCCAAACCCGAGGCACTGGCGGCGGACAAGCGCGAGCAGGGCTGGCGCCTGGCCTGCCAGTGCTCGGTCGCCGGCGACTTGCGGGTGGCGTTGTTCGACCCCCGAAACGATGGCCTGCCGGCCACGGTGATTGGCCTGGACTGGTTCGCTGATGTGCTGCGCCTGAGGCTGCGACCGGAGCGGGCGCTGCGCTACCAGGCCGGGCAGCACCTGGTGTTGTGGCGCGGCGGCGTTGCACGGCCTTACTCGCTGGCGAGCGTGCCAGGCGAGGACGACTTTCTTGAATTTCACCTGGATTGCCGCCGTCCCGGGGCGTTCTGCGACCAGGCGAGGCAGCTTCTGCTGGGGGATGTGCTGAGGCTCGGTGAACTCAGGGGCGGTGCGTTGCACTACGACCCGGAATGGCAGGCGCGGCCGCTCTGGCTGCTGGCGGCGGGGACCGGGCTGGCGCCGTTATGGGGCATCCTGCGCGAGGCGTTGCGACAGGGGCATCAGGGGGAAATTCGGGTGCTGCACGTGGCACACACCGCTGAGGGGCACTATCTGGCGCAGTCGTTACAGGCGCTGGACGGAGTGACGGTCGAATGGGTGTTGGCGGCGCAGCTGGATGAAGCGCTGGCTGGATTGAAGCTGATGTCGCGTCAGACCATGGCGCTGGTGTGCGGGTCGCCCGGGAGCGTGGAGCGCTTTGCCCGACGGCTGTTCATTGCCGGGGTGCCACGTAATCAGATCTTTGCGGACGTATTTACCGAGCATGTTTGAGGGCTGAAAAGCATCGCGGGGCAAGCCCGCTCCCACAATGCCGACACCGGCGTGGGAGCGGGCTTGCCCCGCGATAGGGACTGCCGAGGAATCAGCCGACCAGCGGATCACCGACAGGCAGGATCTTCATGCCATTGGTGCCGCCGATGGTGTGGTAGCTGTCGCCCTTGGTCAGGATCACCCAGTCACCTTGCTCGACCAGGCCACGCTTGAGCAGCTCGTCGACCGCCGCCTGGCTCACCTTGTCGGCCGGCAGCGAGGCCGGATCGAAGGCGATCGGGTAGACGCCGCGGAACATGTTGGCACGGGCCTGGGTGGCGCGGTGCGGCGACAGGGCGAAGATCGGCACGTGCGAACGCAGGCGCGACATGATCAGCGGGGTATAGCCACTTTCGGTGAGGGCGATGATCGCCTTGACGCCGGGGAAGTGGTTGGCGGTGTACATCGCCGCCAGGGCGATGGACTCGTCGCAGCGCTCGAACGTCGTGTGCAGGCGGTGGCTGGACTTCTGGCTGGTCGGGTGCTTCTCGGCGCCCGAGCAGATACGGGCCATGGCCTGCACGGCTTCGATCGGGTAGGCACCGGCGGCGCTTTCGGCCGACAGCATCACCGCGTCGGTGTTGTCCAGCACGGCGTTGGCCACGTCGGACACTTCGGCGCGGGTCGGCATCGGGTTCTGGATCATCGACTCCATCATCTGGGTCGCCACGATCACCGCCTTGTTGTTGCGGCGGGCGTGCTGGATGATCTTCTTCTGGATGGCGATCAGCTCGGCGTCGCCGATTTCCACGCCCAGGTCGCCACGGGCAACCATGACGGCGTCGGAAGCGAGAATCAGCTGGTCGAGGGTCTCGTCGTCGGCGACCGCTTCGGCGCGTTCGATCTTGGCCACCAGCCAGGCGCTGCCGCCGGCTTCGTCACGCAGCTTGCGCGCGTACTCCATGTCGCTGGCGTCACGCGGGAACGACACGGCCAGGTAGTCCAGGTCCATTTCCGCGGCCAGCTTGATGTCGGCCTTGTCTTTTTCGGTCAGGGCCGGCGCGGTCAGGCCGCCACCCTTGCGGTTGATGCCTTTGTGGTCGGACAGCGGGCCACCGATGATCACCACGCAGTGCAGGGCATCGGCGGTGGCGGTTTCGACACGCATGACCACACGGCCGTCGTCGAGCAGCAGTTCGTCACCGACACCGCAGTCCTTGACCAGGTCGGGGTAGTCGATGCCGACGATATCCTGGTTGCCTTCGGTCAGCGGGTGGGCGGTGGAGAAGGTGAACGTGTCACCGACTTTCAGTTCGATGCGCTTGTTGGCGAACTTGGCGATGCGGATCTTCGGACCCTGCAGGTCGCCCAGCAGCGCGACATGGCGGCCGTTCTTGGCGGCGATGTCACGGATCAGGCGGGCGCGGGCCTTGTGCTCGTCCGGGGTGCCGTGGGAGAAGTTCAGGCGTGCCACGTCCAGGCCGGCGAGGATCAGCTGTTCGATCACTTCCGGCGAGTTGCTGGCGGGGCCAAGGGTGGCGACGATTTTGGTACGGCGGATGGTCATGCACAGACTCCTATAGTGAAGCGCAGCGAAAGGCTACTCCTCAATTGCGCTGTAGTCATTGTTCCGTTGCACTACCCGCACACGAAGCAGGGTTGCGTTTGAACGGCGCGGGTATGCTTGCAAAAGGCGGTGAAGATTTGTCGTGAAAGGCCGATACACTGCCCATCAAAGGAGAATTCCCATGCGCACCCTGATCGTTTTGACCATGGCGGCCAGTGTCGTCGGCTGCACCCGTTGGTCCATGGACCACCATTTGAACAATGCCTATCGCGCCTACGATCGTGGCGATTGCGCGAAAGTCATGCTGGAGCTGTCACAGGTCGACCGCACCAGCCGCGCCCGTCCGTTCATCCACCCGGAAGTGTCGCTGCTGCGTGGCCAGTGCCTGGAGCGGCAGAAACTCTACGTCGATGCGGCGCAGACCTATCAGTACCTGATCCAGCAGTACCCACGCAACGAGTACGCCTACCGCGCCCAGGCCCGCCTGCAGACGCTGGATAAGCTCGGCTACCTGCGTGGCAGCGAGGCGGCGGTGGCCAATCCGGTGAAGACTACACCTTGGCGTTAATCCCAAGGTGTCGATGATTTCATGTAGTCCGTCCGTCGGACTGGGCTAATCTGTTAAAGGGTTGTAACGATCATCGCCAGTACCTTGTCTTCCTGGCTCCAGGTACAGGACTTCACTGCGATCATGTTTATCGAGCGACACATACAACGTCATCAACTGCCTTGCGTGCTCAAGGTGTTCAACCGCTGCACCGACCAGCAGATCGGTTATCTGGGCAACGCTTCGGAAGATGGCCTGATGCTGATCAGCCAGTTGCCGGTGCTGGTGGGGCCCGACTTCGAGTTGCAGCTGCGGGTGCCCCTCGCCGGCGGTGGCCTGCAGTTCATCAACCTGACGGCCAGTTGCCTGTGGTGCCGCGAAGATGAGACGCCGGGGCATTTCGATGCCGGTTTCATGCTGCTGCAGGCACCGCAGGAATACGATGAATTCGTCCGCTCACTGCGCGATTTCTTCAGCTTCCGACCCATGAACGCCTCCGCCTGAGGCTGGCCCAGCCCTCCCACGTGCCGTTAGACTCTGGTCGACCTCGATACAGGAAGACCCCGTGAGCTCCAGCATTTTCTGGCACGACTACGAAACCACCGGCATCAATCCGCGCAGCGACCGCCCGCTGCAGGTGGCCGGCGTGCGTACCGACCTCGACCTCAACGAGATCGAGGCGCCGATCAGCCTCTACTGCCGTCCCTCAGACGATATCCTGCCGCACCCGGCGGCCTGCCTGGTGACCGGCATCACTCCCCGGCAGCTGGCCGACCAGGGCCTGTGCGAAGCCGAGTTCATGACCCGGGTGCACGATCAGCTGGCTCGCCCCGGTACCTGCGGCGCGGGCTACAACACCTTGCGTTTTGATGATGAGGTCACGCGCTACAGCCTCTATCGCAACTTCTTCGACCCCTACGCCCGGGAATGGCAGGGCGGCAACAGCCGCTGGGACCTGATCGACGTGGTCCGTACCGCCTATGCGCTGCGCCCCGAGGGGATTGTCTGGCCACAGCAGGACGGGCGCACCAGTCTGCGCCTGGAACTGCTGAGCCAGGCCAATGGCATCGACCATGGCCATGCCCACGAGGCGCTTTCCGACGTGCGGGCGACCATTGCCCTGGCTCGCTTGATTCGTGAGAAACAGCCGCGATTGTATGACTGGTTGTTCCAGTTGCGCAGCAAACACAAGGTCATGGAGCAGGTTCGACTGTTACAGCCCCTGGTACATGTCTCCGGGCGTTTCTCGGCCCAGCGCAACTATATCGGCGTGGTGCTGCCATTGGCCTGGCATCCGCGTAACCGCAACGCGCTGATTGTCTGCGACTTGCAACAAGATGCTTCGCCGCTGCTCCAGGAAAGTGCAGAGGCCTTGCGCCAGCGGCTGTATACGCGGCACGAAGAGATGACCCAGGGCGAACTACCGGTGCCGCTGAAGTTGGTGCATATCAACCGCTGTCCGGTAGTGGCGCCACTGTCGGTACTGCGCCCGGACGACCAACAACGCCTGGGGCTCGAGTTGTCGGCATTGCAGGTAAAGGCGGAGCAGTTGGCCAATCAGCAGGCCATTTGGGGAGACAAGCTGGACATCATTTATCAGGAAGAAGGCTTTGCCCCCAGCGAAGATCCGGAGCAACAGTTGTATGACGGTTTTCTCGGTGACCGCGACAAGCGCCTGAGTGAACAAGTGCGGCGTGTGGATCCGGCGCAATTGGCACATGGGCACTGGATGTTCGATGATCCGCGGCTGCCGGAACTGCTGTTCCGCTATCGCGCGCGAAACTTTTCCGACACCCTTGATGAACAGGAGCACGCCCGTTGGTATGGATTCTGTCAGCAGCGGCTTACTGATCCTACTTACGGTGCGCCTAATACCCTGGCGGACTTCGAGCAAGCATGCCAGGGCAGTTGGGCCGACGCCAGCGAAGCGGGACGGCAGGTGCTGGAGGCTTGGCAAGCTCATGTCCGGCAACTGAAAGTGCAGTACCAGCTTTGAAATGTGCAGATAAACAAAAAACGCCGGCAAGTGCCGGCGTTTTTAATGTTGAAACCAATGCGCCTATCAGGCGAATCAATCCAGCAGGGTAGCCCAGCTTTCGACGACGTCGCCGCCCCACTTGGCTTTCCACTCTTTCAGGGTCTTGTGATTGCCACCCTTGGTTTCAATAACCTCGCCGTTGTGCGGGTTCTTGTATTGCTTGACCTTGCGCGCACGCTTGGTGCCGGTGGTCTTGACTGCGCCACGCGGGGCTTTGCTCAGTTTGCTTTCGGGATCGAGCAGGGCGATCACGTCACGCAGCGACTTGCCGTTTTCGGCCATCAGCTCGCGCAGTTTCTTTTCGAACTCCAGCTCTTTTTGCAGCTTGCCGTCTTGCGACAGGTTGGCCAGGCGGGCTTGAAGTTCTTTGATGGCTTCTTCGGTGGCGCGGTATTCGTTGATCAGGGACATGGTGTGTTCCTTAATGCATGTTCAGAGAGAGACAGTGAGGCAATAATAGACAGGCGAAACTCTCAAGTAAACAATTTAATATTGATCACTCATTTAATAGTAGGCACTGACTGCGCAGTCATTAGGTTAAGAAAAATTTACAATTTGTCTGGGCCTCTGGCCATTTTCCCTTGGGATGAAGGGAATAGGCGTGTGCGACGGTGTCCTTGAGCTTGAGGGCGCAGAGGCGTAGATGCTTACTGCGTTTTTCCCGGCAGGTCGCTAGAATATGCGCCTTTGCGAAGTTCTGGAGTCTCCCTCATGCGCACCTATCGACTGGTGATTGCCTGCCCCGACCGTGTCGGCATCGTGGCAAAAGTCAGTAATTTCCTGGCCCTCTACAATGGCTGGATCAATGAAGCCAGCCACCACTCCGACGAGCAGAGCGGTTGGTTCTTCATGCGCCATGAGATCCGCGCCGAGTCCCTGCCGTTCGGTATCGAGGCTTTCCGTGAGGCGTTCGCCCCAATCGCCGAAGAGTTCTCCATGACCTGGCGGATCACCGACTCGGCGCAGAAGAAGCGCGTGGTGCTGATGGCCAGCCGCGAATCGCACTGCCTGGCCGACCTGCTGCACCGCTGGCACACCGACGAGCTGGACTGCGAGATTCCCTGCGTGATCTCCAACCACAATGACCTGCGCAGCATGGTCGAGTGGCACGGCATTCCGTTCCACCATGTGCCGGTCGATCCGAAGGACAAGCAGCCGGCGTTCGCCGAGGTCTCGCGCCTGGTCGCCGAATACGGCGCCGATGCCGTGGTGCTGGCGCGCTACATGCAGATCCTGCCGCCGCAGCTGTGCCAGGAATACGCCGAAAAGGTCATCAACATCCACCACAGTTTCCTGCCCTCGTTCGTGGGTGCCAAGCCGTACCACCAGGCGGCGCTGCGCGGCGTGAAGCTGATCGGCGCGACCTGCCACTACGTGACCGAGGAGTTGGACGCCGGCCCGATCATCGAGCAGGACGTGGTGCGTGTCAGTCACGCCGACAGCATCGAGGACATGGTGCGCTTTGGCCGTGACGTGGAAAAGATGGTCCTGGCCCGTGGCCTGCGCTACCACCTGGAAGACCGCGTGCTGGTGCATGGCAACAAGACCGTGGTGTTCAACTGAGACGAGGGCTCAGGCATGGCAGATCCGCGTGACAAGGCCGGCGCCTCGGCGCCAGCGACCTTGGGCGAAGGCTGCCTGGCCCGCTTCGATCCCGAGGCGTTGAGCGGCGAGGACGGCACCGAGTTTCCCGGTGCCGCCGAGCTCTGGGGACGACTCAACCCGTCTGGTGACGCTGCGCCTGCCGTGGACGCACCAGCAGGAACAGGAACACCGGCCCGCCCGCCAGCAGATAGAAGTAATAGGTAACCGCGCGCCAGATCAGGATCGCCGCGGCTGCCGTCGAACTGCCCACCAGCGGTGACAGCAAGGTCGCCGAGGTCAGCTCCGCCGCACCGGCACCGCCTGGCAACAGGCTGAACTGCCCGGCACTGAGCGAGAGCATCTGCACCAGGAAACTGGCAATCCACGCCAGGTCCACCCCCAATCCCCGCAACGCCAGATACAGCACGCTATAGCGCAGGCACCAGTGCGCGCAGGTGAGGATGAACACCAGCGCCAGTGTGCGCCTGGGCATGCTCCAGGTTTCGCTCAGTGCGTGGACAAAGCGCAGCAGCTTGCGCGCCCAGCGCCATCGGCGTGCCGGCGCGATGCCCAGGCGAAGCAACAACCGACCGTTGCCGCGCATCACCGCGCGTCGATAGCGCAGCAGCAGGAAAATCCCCGCAAGTGCGGCGCACAGCAGCAGGGCGCTGCCCAGCAGCATCTGCGCCTGGCTATGACCGAGGCGGTGGAACAGGGCATAGGCGGCAATCGCCAGCATCGCACAGAAGAAGAACAGCAGGTCGTTCAATTGGTCCATGGCGAACACCGCGCCACTGCGCGATGGCGCGATGCGCGCGCGGGCCAGCAGTGTCATCAGGGTCAACGGGCCACCGCTCCCGCCGGGGGTGGTGCAGATGGCAAATTCGGTGGCCATCACCACGCCCAGGCTGTGCATGCGTCCCACCTGTGTGCTCTGCTCACCCAGCAGCAGGCGCAGACGGGCGGCATTGAGGATCCAGCACAGCAGGATCATGGCCAGCAGCAACAGCATCAGCCCGGCGTCGAACGCGCGCAGGCGCGGGAGCAGGTCGCTGCCGCCGAGCAGGGTGGGCACCAGCATTGCCAGCAGCAGTGCCAGGGCCAACCAGCCCAGGCGCTTCATGGGGCGGCCTGGCGCCCCAGCCAGGCGGACTTGGTCAGTGGCTCACGGCCTTGGGCCAGCAACCGGTGCAGGGTGTCGAGCCAGTAATTGCGTGCGCTGGCGTGGCGCATGTCGACCGGATGCAGACCCAGGCGCAGGGTGTCGGCTTCGCGCCAGCGGCGGCACTGCCAGTCGCTGACCACCCTCGACAGGCCGCGGCGCCATGCGCTGCGTGCGCTCCACACCAGCCCCGGGGCATCGAAGGCGGTGAAATCCGGCAGCCGGTAGAGATGGCGCGGTGAACTGGTATAGCGCAGCGGCAACGCCCGCAATGCCTGGCGCGTGCCTTCGCTCATCAGCCAGGCGGGAGCGACGAAGCCCGCCACCGGCCAGCCCTGTTTCTCGAACAGTGCCAGCCCCGCCTGCAGGCGCTGCAGGGCATCTGCCTGGTCCAGCCCATGGAACTCGCCTTCGTGGGTATAGATCCGGCGCATGAAGTATTCGCCCGGTCCGCGCGGTGGCGGGCCATCGTCGGCGTGGTAGTAGCCATGCAAGGCCAGCTCGTCACCTTGGGCCAGGCGCCGCTCGAGCAGTCGGCAAAAGGTAGGAGAACGCGTCAGTGGATTGCGATGGTGGAAATCCGGCACCACCAGCCAGGTCATAGGCACCCCGCCCAGTGCGTCGATGGCCTGGACAAAGGGCTGGTAGTCCGGCCAGGTTTCTGGCGCGACATCGTGCAGCACCAGCATCAGGCTGCGCGTGGCGGTCTGGCCCTCAGCCATGGGCGCGCACCGTCAGTGGGTGGCCGAGCACTGCCTGGTAATGCTGGAGCAAACCGTTGACCACGGTGTCCCAACTGTAATGGCGCTCCACATGCTGGCGCGCCTGACGGCCCAGCTGGTCCACACCGCTGTCGAACGCCTCGCGCACAGCTTCGGCCATGGCTTGGCCATTGTTGGGTGGACACAGCCGGCCGCAGTGCCCGTCGACGATCTCGCTAAAGGCGCCGGCACGCACGGCCACCACGGGCGTCGCGCTGGCCATGGCCTCGAGTATCACCAGACCGAAGGTCTCCTGGTCACCGGCATGCACCAGAAGGTCGGCGCTGGCCAGCAGTCGTGCGATCTGCGTGGGCGGGCAGAAGTGGTCGATCACGCTGACATTGCCCGGCACGTTGGCCGGCATGTTCGAGCCCACCAGCAGCAGGTGGTAGGGCTGGCCGAGCGCTTGCATGCAGTCGAGCAGCACCGGCAGGTTCTTTTCCCGTGAGCCGCGACCAGCGAACACCAGCAGGCGACGGTCGTCGGCGATGCCCATCTCTGCACGCAGGCCGGGGTCGTGCCGGTCGGGGTTGAACAGCGCCAAGTCCACACCCAGGCGCTGCACGTGCACATTCTCAACGCCAAGCCGGCGCAACTTGTCGGCCATTACCTGGCTGGGCGCCAGGACTCGGTCGAAATGCCCGTAGAGCTTGCTGACGTAGGCCTCGACATTGGGGGTGAACCAGTTGCCCATGCGGTTGCTCACCAGCAAGGGCAGGTCGGAATGATAGAAGCCGATCACCGGCACATCGAGCTTGCGCCGCGCCTCGAGGGCTGCCCAGGCGGTGAGGTAGGGGTCACCGACCTCGATCAGGTCGGGCTGCAGGCGGCGCAGCTCCTTGCACCAGGGCGCCAGGCGCACCGGGAAGCGGTAGCCATTGCCGAAGGGCAGGGGCGGGGCCGGTACGTGGTAGACACCATCGACATGGCTGGCATTGGCACCGGGAATCAGCAGGCTGTGGCGAACGCCGGGCATGGCGTCGAGGCGGCGGTGTTTGGCATCAAGATAGGTTCGCACGCCGCCGCTGGCCGGGGCGTAGAACATGGTGATGTCGGCGATGTGCACGATCAGCATCCCTCCGGGATCGTCCTCGAGTGTGTCATCCGGCGGTAATGAACCGGCGATGACGCGCCTGAGGGTTGACCTGTCTGAAGGATAGTTTGTTCGATCGGGATTTGGCGGGGCGCCCTGTCGCGGGGCAAGCCCGCTCCCATGACGGGAGCGGGCGGCAGGTCAGATGCGGAAGCTGCCGACCAGTTGCTTGAGGCGGCCGGCCTGTTGCTCGAGGTCCGAGCAGGCGCGCAGGGTGGCCTGCAGGTTCTCGACGCCTTCCTGGTTGAGCATGTTGATCTCGTTGATATCCATGTTGATCGAGTCGACCACGGCGGTCTGCTCTTCGGTGGCGGTAGCCACTGACTGGTTCATGCCGTCGATCTCGCCGATGCGCTGGGTGACGCTGCCCAGGCGTTCGCCGGCCTGGTTGGCGATCTCCATGCTGTCCTGGCTATGACGCTGGCTCTGGCCCATGGTGTCGACCGACTCGCGGGCGCCGACCTGCAGCTCCTCGATCATGGTCTGCACCTGTTGCGCCGACTCCTGGGTGCGGTGCGCCAGGTTGCGCACCTCGTCGGCGACCACGGCAAAACCACGTCCTGCCTCGCCTGCGCGGGCAGCCTCGATGGCGGCGTTGAGGGCGAGCAGGTTGGTCTGCTGGGAAATGCTGGTGATCACCTCGAGGATCTGGCCAATGTTGACGGTCTTGTTGTTCAGCGTCTCGATATGCTCGCTGGAGGTGACGATCAGGTTCGACAGGCGGTTCATCGCATCGATGTTGCGTTGCACCACCTGCTGGCCTTCCTCGGCCAGCAGCCGCGCGGAGCTGGCATGCTGCGAGGCCTGGGCGGCGTTGCCGGCGATTTCCTGGGCGGCGGCGCCGAGCTGGTTGATGGCGGCGGCGACGCTGTTGGTGCGGTTGGACTGCTCGTCGGAGTTGCTCATCGACGAATTCGAGGCGCTGATGACCCGCAGCGCCACTTCGTTGACTTGCTCGGTGGCCGAGGACACCTCGCGGATCGAACCATGGATACGCTCGACGAAGCGGTTGAAGGCGGTACCGAGGATGCCGAACTCGTCGTGGTTGTGGATTTCCAGGCGGCGGGTCAGGTCGCCTTCACCCTCGGCGATGTTCGACATGGCGCGAGTCATGGTGTGCAGTGGCTGCATCAGCACGCGGATCAGCAGGCCGAGCAGGGCGATGATGATCACCACCGCCACCAGGGTGGCAATCACCGCCGAAGTGCGGAAGGTGCTGAGCATCGAGAAGGCCTTGTCCTTGTCCACCGACAGGCCGATGTACCAGTTGGCCGACGGCAGGCCCTTGACCGGGGTGAAGGTAAGCAGGCGGGTTTCGCCGTTGAGCGTCACTTCGGTCAGGTTGCTGGCCAGCCTGGGCGTGTTCTGCGGGAACAGGTCCGACAGCGACTTCATCACCAGGTTCTTGTCCGGGTGCACCAGGATCTTGCCCTGGTCGTTGACCAGAAACGCGTAGCCCATGCCGCCGAAGTTCAGCGAGTTGATGATCTGCACCAGTCCGTCGAGGGCCAGGTCGCCGCCGACCACGCCGACCGAGCGCGAGGCGGTGCTGATGATCGAAATGACCAGCTCATTGGTGGCCATGTCGATATAGGGTTCGGTGAGGATCGTGCCATTGGCGTTCAGGCCGTCCTTGTACCAAGGACGCACGCGCGGGTCATAGCCGTCGGGCATCTTGGTGTCCGGGCGCACGGTGAAGGTGCCGTCGGGCTGGCCCAGATAGATGGTCTGGAAGCTCGAGGTGAGGGCGTTCTGGCCCAGCAGGGTACCGGTGTTCTGTGGGTACTGGGCAATATTCTGGGCGACGTTCTCGACCAGCTTGATGCGCCCTTCGAACAGGTTGCGGATATTGGTGGAGGTGGACTCGCCCATCTCAGCCAGGTAGTTCTCCAGGTCTTCGCGAATGGCGTTACGCTGGAGGTAGTCGTTGTAAAGGGTGAAGAGGCTGAAGGCGAGTATCACGATCAGTGATGCCGCCAGAAGAATCTTATGGCTGAAACGAAGGCTTTTATTCATAACGTGATCGCGTCCGCTAAGGTTTTTTATCGGGTCGTTCGCACAAAGCACGGCTGGAAAACAGTGCAACAATTCCCGTGGGTCCTTTTCGGGTTGTTACTGTCTTTCTGGAAGAATCAATTTGAAATATCGGCTGTCACGCGTCAGAACTTGAGCAGGGGATGAAAGAAGATGTCGGATTTCTTACGAATGGTAGTAGGAGCAGGTCCCGATGGTCAGCCGGTGTCCCAGTCCATGCGACTGGCCAACCGGCACGGCCTGGTGGCCGGGGCCACCGGCACCGGCAAGACGGTCACCCTGCAACATCTGGCCGAACTGTTCAGCGATGCCGGGGTCGCGGTATTCGCCGCAGATGTGAAGGGCGACCTGTGCGGCCTGGGCGCGGCGGGGGCGCCCCAGGGCAAGGTGGCCGAGCGGATCGCCGGCATGCCCTGGCTGAACCACACGCCCCAGGCTTATCCGGTAAGTCTTTGGGATATCGCGGGGCAATCGGGGCATCCATTGCGCACTACCTTGAGCGAAATGGGACCGTTGTTGCTGGGCAACCTGCTGGAGCTCACCGACAGCCAGCAGGCCGCCTTGTATGCGGCGTTCAAGGTGGCCGATCGCGAAGGCCTGCTGCTGCTCGACCTGAAAGACCTCAAGGCCCTGCTCGCGCACCTGAAGGACAACCCGCAGCTGCTGGGCGAGGACAGCGCCTTGATGACCGGCGCTTCCACGCAGGCCTTGCTGCGCCGGCTGGCGACCCTGGAACAGCAGGGCGCCGAGGCGCTGTTCGGCGAGCCGGCGCTGCAACTGCAGGACCTGCTGCGCCCCGAAGGCGATGGTCGCGGGCGTATTCACCTGCTCGATGCCAGCCGCCTGGTGCATGACGCGCCCAAGGTCTACGCGACCTTCCTGTTGTGGCTGCTGGCCGAGCTGTTCGAGCAGTTGCCGGAGCGTGGCGATGCCGACAAGCCGGTGCTGGCACTGTTCTTCGACGAAGCGCACCTGCTGTTCAACGGCACCCCCAAGGCGTTGCAGGACCGCCTGGAGCAGGTGGTGCGGTTGATCCGCTCCAAGGGCGTGGGGGTGTATTTCGTCACCCAGTCACCGGGCGACCTGCCGGATGCGGTACTGGCTCAGTTGGGGCTGCGCATCCAGCATGGCCTGCGGGCATTCACCGCCAAGGAGCAGAAGTCGCTGCGCGCGGTGGCCGATGGTTTCCGTCCCAATCCGGCGTTCGACAGCCTGGCGGTGTTGACCGAGCTGGGCATTGGTGAGGCACTGGTCGGGACGTTGGAGGAGAAGGGTACGCCGGCCATGGTCCAGCGGGTGCTGGTCGCGCCACCGCAGTCGCGGATCGGGCCATTGAGCGCAGCAGAGCGGCAGGCACTGATCGCGGCATCGCCGCTGGCAGGGCGCTATGACAAGCCGGTGGACCGTGAGTCGGCCTATGAAATGCTGACCCAGCGCAAGGGCGAGCCGGTGGAGCCCGCGCCCCAGGCCAAGGCCGACGAGGACAGCTTCGCCGACAAGGCCGGCGAGTTTCTGCAGAGCGCGGCGGGGCAGGCCATCAAGTCAGCGGTGCGCCAGGCGGCCAATCAGTTGGGGCGGCAGTTGGTGCGTGGTTTGATGGGATCGTTGCTGGGCGGGAAGAAACGTTAAACCCGTTACCCCGCGATAGGCCTCGAATGACGGATATGAAAAAGGCGCCCTGCAAAGGCGCCTTTTTCAGTACTGCATCAGCACTCAGCCTATCGCCTTGGTGGCCAGCCAGAACAGGCCAGCCGCCAGGCCCATCGTTGCCGGCAGGGTGAGCACCCAGGCCAGCAGGATGGTCTTCACGGTGCCGCCCTGCAGGCCGCTCTTGTTGGCGACCATGGTACCGGCGACACCCGACGACAGCACGTGGGTGGTGGACACCGGCAGGCTGAACACGTTGGCCATGCCGATGGCGCAGGCCGCGGTGATCTGGGCCGACATGCCCTGGGCATAGGTCATGCCCTGCTTGCCGATCTTCTCGCCGACAGTCAGTACCACGCGTTTCCAGCCGACCATGGTGCCCAGGCCCAGGGCCAGAGCGACGGCGACGATCACCCAGAACGGTGCGTACTCGGTGGTGGCGGTCAGGTCCTTGCGCAGTTTCTCCAGGTCGGCCTTTTCACGGGCCTGCAGGCCCGGCAGCTTGCCGACCTTCTTCGCCGTGTCGTCCAGGCACAGCAGGTAGCGACGTACTTCGACGCGCTTCTCGGCGCTCAGGGCGCGGTAGTCGGTCACGCCGGCCAGCGACGATTGCAGCGCGGCGATGGTTGGCTCGGTCTGCTGTGGATTGCAGCTGAACTGCTCCGGCAGGTCGCTCGCTTGCGCCTTGCCCAGCGCCAGGAACTCGCCCAGGGTGGCGGCGTTGCGCTGGTAGAACTGGCTCAGGTGCAGGGTGGCGTCACGGGTACGCTCGATCTGGTAGGTGGTGCTGTTCAGGTCGAGGACGAACTTGGCGGGGACGATGCCGATCAGTACCAGCATGATCAGGCCGATGCCTTTCTGGCCATCGTTGGAGCCGTGCACGAAGCTCACGCCCATGGCCGAGATCACCAGCACCAGGCGGTTCCAGAACGGCGGGTGCTTCTTGTCGTCGAGCTTGCGGCGCTGGTCCGGGGTCTTGTGCATCTTCGACAGCGGACGCCACCATTTCAGGCCGATCAGCAGCAGGGCGGCGACAGCGAAGCCGGCCATGGGCGAAAGCACCAGGGACATGCCGATGTCGATCGCCTTCTGCCAGTTGACGCCGTCGCCCAGTGGAATGTCGCTGAGCAGGGCGTTGGCCAGGCCGACACCGAGGATCGAGCCGATCAGGGTGTGCGAGCTGGAGGCCGGGATACCGAAGTACCAGGTGCCCAGGTTCCAGGTGATGGCGGCAGCCAGCAGCGAGAAGACCATGGCCAGGCCGTGGCCGGTGTTCACGTTGATCAGCAGTTCGACCGGAAGCAGGTGGACGATGGCGTAGGCCACCCCGACACCGCCGAGCAGAACGCCGAGGAAGTTGAACACCCCGGAGAAGAACACGGCCAGGTGCGGTGGCATGGCCTTGGTATAGATGACAGTGGCTACCGCGTTGGCGGTGTCATGAAAGCCATTGATGAACTCGAATGCGAGCACGAAGGTCAGAGCGAGCGTCAGGCTCACGATAACCCAGGCATCCAGTCCGCTGAATAAATCGATCATGAAGGTTGTCTGGCGGTCTTAGGGGGGGCGGATTATGCCAGAAAACCATTGCAATCGATGCACCCGCCACTGACCGATGGCAGGGGAATGTCGACCCCATCCACGCGTCGTGCGAGTGGGCTGTTGCGAAAAAATGCCGTAAAAAATCGATAAATTTCAGAAAAATCAGCGATTTGAGACGATTTAGGCAAGTTGTCCGCAATTAAAACGCTTGTATGAAATTTGTGTGATTCCATTTCATATCGAGCAATTTTGTCCAGGATGCCTCGCTGCAATCGCCATAGGGTGATGGCGCTATAGCATCGCTCAGCTTCAATCGCCGTCGCTGCGCAGTTCCTTTTCGATCTTCTCGATCTCCTGGGCGAAGGCCTGGTCGAGAATGCTGGCACGTTTACGCCAGGGTTTGCGTTCCGGGTCGGGTTGTGCGGCATAGGTGGTGACTTCACCACCGTAAACATCCTTGTAACGTTCAGCCTGGCGCTCGAGTTCGGCGCGCAGTTCTTCTTTCGTCACAGTCATACCTGAATAGTTTAAGTTGGGCGTTGGCCGTTAAATACACATGCTGAATGTGGACATACAGGCAGCGCGTACACATCGTTGCACTTGGAATGACTGGGCGTGGGAGGGCGACCTGCCGTGCACCACACGACACACCACTGCTCAAGCAGCGGGCTGGCGTCAGGAAGGCAACGAAAGTTTATCGATTGGATCCGTTATACAGCACTGACAATCAACAGTGCCGATTATAGCAATCGTCAATTCGAAGGCTATCGTTCTTTACGCGTCATTGACAATAGACCGGAAGTTATTCTGGCCAGCCAAAGTTTTGGCCTGATTGGCGTGCTGAAAGTTCCACTTGTCAGGGGGCCACTTTGACCGTTCGCTGTCAGAAATGAAAACGGCCTCGCTAGGAGGCGAGGCCGCTGCCTGGGACTTCTACGGTGGGTACCTGACCAGTCTCTCCAAAGAAGCCACATGTGGCAGGGGAAAGGTATAAGCAAACGTGTCAGCGGTCAATTGCGATTATCGGCCGTTCGTTCGATAATCGCACGAGGTAGCGATTTTTTTGAGGCATGTCCATGAGCGAAGAAACCAGCGCGCCGCCAGCAAACGAGCCCACGCGCAGTACCAGCCCCGCCCTGGCACCGCCGATCGTGGCGTCCGCGGCCAAGCGCATTCAGGCCTTCACCGGCGACCCGGACTTCATGACTTCCCTGGCCCGTGGGCTGGCAGTGATCCAGGCGTTCCAGGAGCGCAAGCGACACCTGACCATCGCGCAGATCAGCCACCGCACGGAAATACCCCGGGCGGCGGTCCGGCGTTGTCTGCATACTTTGATGAAGCTGGGTTACGCGACCACTGACGGGCGTACTTATTCGCTGTTGCCCAAGGTGTTGACCCTTGGCCATGCCTACCTGTCGTCGACGCCGTTGGCGGTATCGGCACAGCCCTACCTCGACCGGATCAGCGACCAGCTGCACGAAGCGGCCAACATGGCCACGCTGGAAGGCGACGACATTCTTTATATAGCGCGCTCGGCCACGGTCGAACGGTTGATCTCGGTCGACCTGTCCGTCGGTGGGCGGTTGCCGGCCTATTGCACCTCGATGGGGCGCATCCTCTTGGCGGCGCTCGACGATGCCAGCCTGCACGAATATCTGGATAGGGCCGACCTCAAGGCGCGGACCAGCCGTACACTGCACGACCCTGAATCGTTGTTCGCCTGCATCCAGCAGGTGCGCGAGCAGGGTTGGTGCGTGGTCGACCAGGAACTGGAGCAGGGGTTGCGTTCGATTGCCGTGCCGATCTATGACGCCTCCGGGCAGGTGCTGGCGGCGTTGAACGTGAGCACCCATGTCGGTCGGGTCAGCCGTGGCGAACTGGAGCAACGTTTCCTGCCGATCCTGCTGGCTGCCAGCCGGGACCTGTGTCACCAGTTGTTTGGCTGAACAACGTCGGGGCGCATTGCGCCCCATCGGCGGCAGACGGGCTTTCATACCATGTGGGCTGAGCTGTCGAACCGGCGCTGCCGTTTCCTGTTCGATAAACGCACAGTGTCGTTCCCGACGAATTGCGCCACCCACGCCTGCTGATTAATGTCTGTCGCACGAGTCGGCTTCGCCGACCGGACAATAACAACAGGCCCGAGGGCATCCCCCATGAAGACCGTCCCTTTGCTGTCGCGGCCACACCCGCGCGCAGTGCTGCTGCCCGGCTGATCCCAGGCCGTCGTATCCAACGTTTCCTGCTCCTGCGTATCAGCGATGCGCCGGTAGCCTGCCTGTGCCCAACTCCCGGATAACAACAATGAACAAGCCTCAATCCGCTGTCGGCAACTGCCTCGATGTCCAGTCCTTCATCAATGACCAACCGCTGTCGCGCTATCAATGGCGGGTGGTGATCCTGTGCTTCCTGATCGTCTTCCTCGATGGCCTGGACACTGCCGCCATGGGTTTCATCGCCCCGGCGCTGTCTCAGGAATGGGGCATCGACCGTGCCAGCCTCGGCCCGGTGATGAGCGCCGCGCTGATCGGCATGGTGTTCGGCGCCCTCGGCTCCGGGCCGCTGGCCGACCGCTTCGGGCGCAAGGGCGTGCTGGTGGGGGCGGTGCTGGTGTTCGGTGGGTTCAGCCTGGCCTCGGCCTACGCGACCAATGTCGACCAGTTGCTGGTGCTGCGCTTTCTGACCGGCCTGGGCCTGGGGGCGGGCATGCCCAATGCCACTACCTTGCTTTCCGAGTACACCCCGGAACGGCTCAAGTCGCTGCTGGTGACCAGCATGTTCTGTGGCTTCAACCTGGGCATGGCCGGGGGTGGTTTCATCTCGGCCAAGCTGATCCCGGCCTACGGCTGGCATAGCCTGCTGGTGATCGGCGGGGTGCTGCCGTTGCTGCTGGCGCTGGTGTTGTTGGTCTGGTTGCCGGAGTCGGCGCGGTTCCTGGTGGTGCGCAATCGTGGCACCGAGAAGGTGCGCCGGACCCTGGCGCCGATTGCCCCGGCCCTGGTGGCCCAGGCTGCGAGCTTCAGTGTGCCTGAGCACAAAGTGGTGGCGGCGCGCAACGTGTTCGCGGTGATCTTCTCGGGCACTTATGGCCTGGGCACCGTGCTGCTGTGGCTGACCTACTTCATGGGGCTGGTGATCGTCTACCTGCTGACCAGCTGGCTGCCGACCCTGATGCGTGACAGCGGCGCGAGCATGGAGCAGGCTGCCTTCATCGGCGCATTGTTCCAGTTCGGCGGCGTGCTCAGTGCGGTGGCCGTGGGTTGGGCGATGGACCGCTTCAACCCGCACAAGGTGATCGGCATCTTCTACCTGCTGGCGGGTGTTTTCGCCTATGCCGTGGGGCAGAGCCTGGGCAACATTACCTTGCTGGCCACGCTGGTGCTGGTCGCCGGCATGTGCGTGAACGGCGCGCAGTCGGCCATGCCTTCGCTGGCAGCGCGGTTCTACCCGACCCAGGCGCGCGCCACTGGGGTGTCGTGGATGCTCGGGATCGGTCGCTTCGGCGCGATTCTCGGTGCCTGGAGCGGGGCGACGCTGCTGGGGCTGGGGTGGACTTTCGAGCAGGTACTGACCGCGCTGTTGGTGCCGGCGGCGCTGGCCACCCTGGCGGTGGTGGTCAAGGGGCTGGTAAGCCACGCCGACGCGACCTGAGACGACAGGGGCGCGCATAAATAGCAAGATAACAATCTGTTCGATAATCGCACCAAAGTGCGATTATCGGATTGTAACCACCCCGATAGCCTCCGTAATCTGGGCCCATCGCAGCGACGCAATGGCCCGCTGCTCACTGATTCGACTCGACCTGACCAGGAGTCTCCAATGGCAGCAATCCTCTCGCTTCACGAGGCTGTGAAGCAGTTCATCCAGGACGGCGACAGCGTCGCCCTCGAAGGCTTCACCCACCTGATCCCGACGGCGGCCGGTCACGAGATCATCCGCCAGGGCAAGCGCGACCTGACCCTGGTGCGCATGACCCCGGACCTGATCTACGACCAGCTGATCGGTGCCGGTTGCGCGCGCAAGCTGATCTTCTCCTGGGGTGGCAATCCCGGCGTCGGTTCGCTGCATCGCCTGCGCGACGCGGTGGAGAAGCAGTGGCCGCACGCCATCGAGATCGAAGAGCACAGCCACGCCGACCTGGCCAACGCCTATGTCGCCGGCGCCTCCGGCCTGCCGTTCGCGGTGCTGCGTGCCTACGCCGGCTCCGACCTGCCGAAGGTCAACCCGCTGATCAAGAGCGTCACCTGCCCGTTCACCGGCGAGGTGCTCGCCGCTGTGCCGTCGGTGCGTCCGGACGTCACCGTGATCCACGCGCAGAAGGCCGACCGCAAGGGCAACGTGCTGTTGTGGGGCATCCTCGGCGTGCAGAAGGAAGCGGCCCTGGCGGCCAAGCGCTGCATCGTCACCGTCGAGGAGATCGTCGATGACTTGAATGCGCCGATGAATGCCTGCGTGCTGCCGACCTGGGCGCTCAGCGCGGTGTGCCTGGTGCCCGGCGGCGCCCACCCGTCCTACGCCCACGGCTACTACGAGCGCGACAACCGCTTCTACCAGGCCTGGGACCCGATCGCCCGCAACCGCGAGTCGTTCACCGCCTGGATCGACACCTTCATCCGTGGCACCCGGGACTTCACCGAATTCCAGGCCAAGCTGGCCAGCACCGCGGAGGCCGCGCAATGAGCTACTCCACTTCCGAAATGATGACCGTCGCGGCGGCCCGCCGCCTGCGTAACGGTGCCGTGTGCTTCGTCGGCATCGGCTTGCCGTCGAAGGCCGCCAATCTGGCGCGCCTGACCTCGTCGCCCGATGTCGTGCTGATCTACGAGTCCGGCCCGATCGGTGCCAAGCCGAGTGTGTTGCCGCTGTCCATCGGTGACGGCGAGCTGGCCGAGACTGCCGACACCGTGGTGCCGACCGGCGAGATCTTCCGCTACTGGCTGCAGGGCGGGCGCATCGACGTCGGTTTCCTCGGCGCGGCCCAGGTCGACCGCTTCGGCAATATCAACACCACGGTGGTCGGCGACTACCACGCGCCGAAGACTCGCCTGCCAGGTGCCGGTGGTGCGCCGGAGATCGCCGGTTCCGCCAAGCAGGTGCTGATCATCCTCAAGCAGTCGCCACGCGCCTTCGTCGACAAGCTCGATTTCATCACCTCGGTCGGCCACGGTGAAGGTGGTGACTCGCGCAAGCACCTGGGCCTGCCCGGCGAGGGGCCGGTCGGCATCATCACCGACCTGTGCATCATGGAGCCGGAAGCGGGCACCCATGAATTCGTGGTCACGTCGATCCACCCGGGCGTAACCCGCGAGCAGATCGTTGCCGCCACTGGCTGGGCGATCCGCTTCGCCGACGACGTGCTGCAGACCGCGGCACCCAGCGATGTCGAGCTGTCCGCCCTGCGCGACCTCGAAGCGCGCACCGCCGCCGCCCATGGCCAGACGGCAGGAGAAGCCTGATGCGTGACGTCTTTATTTGCGACGCCATCCGCACCCCAATCGGCCGCTTCGGTGGCGCTCTGGCCGGCGTGCGCGCCGACGACCTGGCGGCGGTGCCGCTCAAGGCGCTGGTCGAGCGCAATCCGCAGGTGCAGTGGGAGCTGCTCGACGAAGTGTTCCTCGGTTGCGCCAACCAGGCCGGCGAGGACAACCGTAACGTGGCGCGCATGGCGCTGCTGCTGGCCGGCCTGCCGCAGAGCATTCCTGGCGTGACCCTCAATCGTCTGTGCGCCTCGGGCATGGACGCCATCGGCAGCGCGTTTCGCGCCATCGCCAGTGGCGAGATGGAGTTGGCCATCGCCGGTGGCGTCGAGTCGATGTCCCGTGCGCCGTTCGTGATGGGAAAAGCCGAAAGCGGCTACTCGCGCAACATGAAGCTCGAGGACACCACCATCGGCTGGCGCTTCGTCAATCCGTTGATGAAGGCGCAACATGGCGTGGACGCCATGCCCGAGACCGCCGACAACGTCGCTGACGATTACCAGGTGTCGCGCGCCGACCAGGACGCCTTCGCCCTGCGCAGCCAGCAAAAGGCTGCCGCCGCGCAGGCTGCTGGTTACTTCGCCGAAGAGATCGTGCCGGTGCGTATCGCCCATAAAAAAGGCGAGACCGTGGTCGAGCAGGATGAGCACCTGCGCCCGGACACCACGCTGGAGGCGCTGAACAGGCTCAAGCCGGTCAATGGCCCGGACAAGACGGTTACCGCAGGTAATGCATCGGGCGTCAACGATGGCGCCGCCGCACTGATCCTGGCCTCGGCCGATGCGGTGAAGAAACATGGCCTGACCCCACGGGCCCGGGTGCTGGGCATGGCCAGTGCCGGCGTGGCGCCACGGGTGATGGGGATCGGCCCGGTGCCGGCGGTGCGCAAACTGACCGAACGGCTGGGTGTGGCGGTGGCGGATTTCGATGTCATCGAGCTCAACGAGGCGTTTGCCAGCCAGGGGCTTGCGGTGCTGCGCGAGCTGGGCGTGGCGGATGATGCGCCGCAGGTCAACCCTAACGGCGGTGCGATTGCCCTGGGGCATCCGCTGGGGATGAGCGGGGCGCGGTTGGTGCTGACGGCGTTGCATCAGCTGGAGAGGAGCGGTGGGCGCAAGGGGTTGGCGACCATGTGCGTCGGAGTTGGCCAAGGGTTGGCACTGGCCATCGAGCGGGTCTGAAGTTGGACGCGCGCCCTGTAGGAGCGGTCTTGTGTCGCGAAAGGCCGCTCCTACAGGGCGCCGTGTCTGACAGGGAACGAGATTGTTACTGGGTATGTCTAGACTTTGCAGTGACCTCCCAGGAGTAAAAACACCATGACTTCCAGCTATTACACCGGCGAAGAACGCAGCAAGCGGATCTTCGCCATCGTCGGCGCCTCCTCGGGCAACCTGGTGGAATGGTTCGACTTCTATGTCTACGCCTTCTGCGCGATCTACTTTGCACCGGCCTTCTTTCCCTCCGATGACCCCACCGTGCAGTTGCTCAACACGGCAGGCGTGTTCGCCGCGGGCTTTCTGATGCGCCCCATCGGTGGCTGGATCTTCGGCCGCCTGGCCGACCGGCACGGGCGCAAGAATTCGCTGATGATCTCGGTGCTGATGATGTGCGGCGGCTCGCTGATCATCGCCTGCCTGCCCACCTACGCCAGCATTGGCGCCTGGGCGCCGGCGCTGCTGCTCCTGGCGCGGCTAATCCAGGGCCTGTCGGTGGGCGGCGAGTACGGCACCACTGCCACCTACATGAGCGAAGTGGCCTTGCGCGGTCAGCGCGGCTTCTTCGCTTCGTTCCAGTACGTCACCCTGATCGGCGGCCAGTTGCTGGCGGTGCTGGTGGTGGTGATCCTGCAACAGCTGCTCACCGAGGATGAGCTGCGTGCTTATGGCTGGCGCATCCCGTTCGTGGTCGGCGCCATCGCCGCGCTGATCTCGCTGATGCTGCGCCGCTCGCTGAAGGAGACCAGCAGTGCCGAGACCCGCCAGGACAAGGAGGCCGGTACCATTCGCGGGCTTTTCCGCAACCATGCCGCCGCCTTTGTCACGGTATTGGGCTACACCGCCGGTGGCTCGCTGATCTTCTACACCTTCACCACCTACATGCAGAAGTATCTGGTCAACACCGCCGGCATGAACGCCAAGAGCGCCAGTTTCGTCATGACCGGCGCGCTGTTCCTGTTCATGATCCTGCAGCCGGTGTTCGGCATGCTCTCCGACCGTATCGGTCGACGCAACTCGATGCTCCTGTTCGGCGCCCTGGGGACGATTTTCACCGTGCCGCTGCTGATGGCGCTGAAGACCGTGAGCAGTCCGTTCATGGCCTTCGTGCTGGTGACCCTGGCGCTGTGCATCGTCAGTTTCTACACCTCCATCAGCGGCCTGGTGAAGGCCGAGATGTTCCCGCCGCAGGTCCGTGCGCTGGGGGTGGGGCTGGCCTACGCGGTGGCCAACGCGGTGTTTGGCGGCTCGGCCGAATACGTGGCGCTGGGCTTGAAAACCTTAGGCATGGAGAACACCTTCTACTGGTACGTGACCGCGATGATGGCGGTGGCCTTCCTGTTCAGCCTGCGCCTGCCCAAGCAGGCGGCGTATCTGCATCACGATCATTAAGGACGTTGCATGAGCAACCAACTGTTCGACGCCTACTTCACCGCGCCGGCGATGCGCGAGATCTTCTCTGACCGCGGCCGGTTGCAGGGCATGCTCGATTTCGAGGCCGCCTTGGCCCGCGCCGAGGCCGGTGCCGGTCTAGTGCCGCACACGGCGGTGACCGCCATCGAGACGGCCTGCAAGGCCGAGCGTTATGACGTGCGTGCCTTGGCCGATGCCATCGCCACCGCTGGCAACTCGGCGATTCCGTTGGTCAAGGCTTTGGGCAAGGTGGTCGCCAGCGGCGTGCCCGAGGCCGAGCGCTACGTGCACTTGGGCGCGACCAGCCAGGATGCGATGGACAGCGGCCTGGTGCTGCAACTGCGTGACGCCCTGACGCTGATCGACCGTGACCTTGGCAAATTGGCCGACACCTTGGCTCGTCAGGCCCTGCAACATGCCGACACGCCGCTGGTGGGGCGTACCTGGCTGCAGCATGCCACGCCGGTGACGCTGGGGATGAAACTGGGCGGTGTGCTCGGCGCCCTGACCCGTCATCGCCAGCGCCTCAAGGAGCTGCGCCCGCGCCTGCTGGTACTGCAGTTTGGCGGCGCTTCGGGCAGCCTGGCGGCGCTGGGCAGCAAGGCCTTGCCGGTGGCAGAAGCCCTGGCCGCGCAGTTGAAACTGTCCTTGCCCGAACAGCCGTGGCACACCCAGCGGGACCGCCTGGTGGAGTTTGCCTCGGTATTGGGCCTGGTCGCCGGCAGCCTGGGGAAGTTCGGCCGGGATGTCAGCCTGCTGATGCAGACCGAGGCGGGCGAGCTGTTCGAGCCCGCTGCGCCGGGCAAGGGCGGGTCCTCGACCATGCCGCACAAGCGTAACCCGGTGGGCGCGGCGGTGCTGATCGGTGCTGCCACCCGGGTACCGGGATTGGTCTCGACATTGTTCGCCGCGATGCCCCAGGAGCATGAGCGTAGCCTCGGCCTGTGGCACGCCGAATGGGAAACCCTGCCGGAAATCTGTTGCCTGGTCTCCGGCGCCCTGCGCCAGGCGCAGCTGATCGCCGAGGGCATGGAGGTGGACGCCGCCCGCATGCGCCGCAACCTGGATCTGACCCAGGGCCTGGTGCTGGCCGAGGCCGTCAGTATCGTGCTCGCCCAGCGCCTGGGGCGCGAGCGTGCCCATCACCTGCTGGAGCAATGCTGCCAGCGCGCCGTGGCCGAGGAGCGCCATTTGCGTGCCGTGCTGGGCGACGAGCCACAGGTCAGCGCCGAACTGTCCGCCGACGAACTCGACCGCCTGCTCGACCCGGCCCATTACCTTGGCCAGGCCCGCGTCTGGGTGGCGCGCGCCGTGGCCGAACATCAACGATTCACTGCCTGAAAGGAGACTGCTGTGGCGCACCTGCAACTGGCCGATGGCGAAATGCATTACCAACTCGACGGCCCGGCCGATGCGCCGGTGTTGGTCCTGTCCAATTCGCTGGGCACCGACCTGCACATGTGGGATGCGCAGATCCCGGCATGGGCCGAACATTTCCGTGTGCTGCGCTACGATACCCGGGGGCATGGCGGTTCGCTGGTCAGCGAGGGGCCCTACAGCATCGAGCAGTTGGGCGGCGACGTGCTGACCCTGCTCGATGCCCTGGATATCGAGAAGGCCCACTTCATAGGCCTGTCCATGGGCGGCCTGATCGGTCAGTGGCTGGGTATCAATGCGGGTAACCGCTTGCTCAGCCTGTCCCTGTGCAACACCGCGGCGAAGATCGCCAACGACGAGGTGTGGAACACCCGCATCGCCACCGTGCTCGCGGGGGGCCGGCAGGCCATGGCCGAACTGCGTGATGCGTCCATCGCCCGCTGGTTCACCCCGGCGTTCGCCGCCGCCGAGCCGGAACGCACCCTGCGTATCTGCCAGATGCTGGCGCAGACTTCACCGGAGGGCTACGCGGCCAATTGCGCCGCGGTGCGCGATGCCGATTTCCGTGACCAGCTCACCCACATCCAGGTGCCGACCCTGATCGTCGCCGGCACTGCAGATGCAGTGACCACCCCCGAGCATGGTCGCTTCATGCAGGCCGGCATCCATGGCGCCGAGTACGCCGAGTTTGCGGCGGCGCACCTGTCCAATGTCGAAATCGGCGCGCCGTTCGGCGCCCGTGTGCTCGACTTCCTGTCGAGCCGCTGAGGAGTACACCGTGGACGAGAAACAACGCTACGAGGCGGGCATGCAAGTGCGCCGCGCGGTACTGGGCGATGCTCATGTCGACCGCAGTCTGGAGAAGCTCAATGACTTCAACGGCGAGTTCCAGGAGATGATCACCCGGCATGCCTGGGGCGATATCTGGACGCGCCCGGGGTTGTCGCGACATACCCGCAGCCTGATCACCATCGCCATGCTGATCGGCATGAACCGCAACGAAGAGCTCAAGCTGCACCTTCGCGCTGCCGCCAATAATGGCGTGACGCGAGAGGAGATCAAGGAGGTGATCATGCAGAGCGCGATCTACTGCGGGATCCCGGCGGCCAACGCCACGTTCCACCTGGCCGAGTCGGTGTGGGATGAGCTGGGGGTGGAATCGCGCACCCAGGTGACTTGAGAAATTGCCGGGGCTGCTGTGCAGCCCATCGCGACACAAGGCCGCTCCCACAGGGTTTGCACAAGCCTGCGGGAGTGGCTGTGTCGCGTTGGGGTGTGCGGCGGCCCCTGACTCTTGTGGTCAGATCGCGGCTTTCTTGTGGCGGATGGCCACCGGCCCGGCATTGGCCTCCACGGCCTTTTTCAGCTCAGGGCACAGCCCGGCCATGAACGCCAGCTCCGCCACCACGAACAGCGGCCCGATGATCAGCCCGCTCAGGTCATCGACGAACGCTGGCTTGCGCCCTTCGTACCAGTGGCCGACGAACTGGATGATCCAGCCCACCACGAATGCCCCCAGCCCGGCGCTCAGCCACAGCCCGGTGCTCTGTACGGCCAGCGCCTGGCCGGCCCACAGGCACAGCCCTAGCAGCAGGCCCATCACCAGCCCGAAGCGCAGGTCCAGGCGCAGGTAGAACCACACCGACCAGCCCGCCAGCAACAGCGCCGGCGACAGCCAGACGCCGGCCAGTTCCCAGCCGGGGCGCGACAGCAGGATGGCCACGGCCAGCACGATCAGCGGAATGCCGATGAAGTGGGTGGCGATATTGCGCGGGTCGCGGTGGTAGGTCGCGTATTGACTCAGGTGCTCGACGAGGTTTTTCATTGTTGTTCCTCCATCAGGGGTGAGCGCAGCTTGCCCCCGTTCAGTCACCGTCGTCTGTCGCCTGGCCGACAGAGTTCGTTTTGCGAGGCGCCATGCACGATCCGCGTACCCAGCTGCTGCATGGCCAGTGGTTCCGGCAATTGCCCGCTACCGTTCAGGATAGCCTTCTGGCTCAGGGGCGTGCGCGCGAGCTGGCGCCGGGGCAGTGCCTGTTCCAGCGCGGCGATGCGCCCTGTGGCCTGTATGCGGTGCTCGAGGGGACGATGCGGGTCGGCGCGGTCAGCAGCGAGGGCAAGGAGGCGTTGTTGACGTTGGTTGAATCGCCCCACTGGTTCGGCGAGATCAGCCTCTTCGACGGCCAGCCGCGTACCCATGACGCCTATGCCGAAGGACCGACGCGCCTGCTGTGGATCCCCCAGGCGCCGCTGCTCGAGTGGCTGGCGCGCGAGCCTGTGCATTGGCGTGAGCTGGCCTTGCTGATGAGCCACAAGTTGCGCTGGGTGTTCGTTGCCCTGGAGCAGCAGAGCCTGCTGTCCGCCGCGCCGCGGGTGGCACAGCGCCTGCTGCAGATGGCCGAAGGCTACGGCGAGCGCGATGTCGCCCAGTGGCGGCTGCAGGTGTCCCAGGAACAGCTGGCGCTGATGCTGTCGCTGTCGCGCCAGACCATCAACCAGATCCTCAAGAGCTTCGAGCAGTCCGGCGTGGTACGCCTGGGCTATGGCGAGGTGGAGATTGTCGATGCCCGGCGTCTGCGGGCGATGGGGCAGCATCCAGGCTGACCAGGGTGTCGATCATCGCCCGTGCCGCCGGTGACAGGCGATAGCCGCTGCGGCTGATCACCCCGCAGCGGACGCTGAGCACCTCCAGGCCTGGCGGCAGGTTGCGCCAGTGCAGGCGCACCAGATCGCCGGCGGCCAGGTCCTCGGCCACCGCCTCCTCACTGGCCGTGCCGATGGCGTCGCTGGCCAGCACCACACTGCGCAGCACCGCCAGGTGCTCGGTCTGCAGGTGCGGGGTGAAGTCGCTGCGTCCGCTGAGGTTGGCCAGGCGCTTGCGCACGCCCGGCGCCAGCAATGCACTGGCCAGGGGATAGGCGAACAAGTCGTTGGTCGACAAGCTGTCCTTGGCCAGCAATGGGTGCCCGGGGCGGCAGAAGAACAGGCCGGGGCGCGGGGTCAGCGGTTCGGTGTGGAAGTTCGGGTCGGCCTCGAAGGTGCGCACGTCATCGACGAAGAACTCGATCTGCTCGCGCCGCAGCGCCTGGCCCAGGCGTTCGGCGTTGTCCACCAGCAGCGCGGTGCGGATGCCCGGATGGCGCTCGATGAACTGTTGCAGGGCCTGGGGCACCAGGCGCACGGCCAGTGCCGGGCCGCTGCCGAAATGCAGTTCGCCGGCATCGAGCTTGGTCATCTGCAGCACTTCGTTGTTCAACTGCGCCGCGCCTTGCACCAGGCGACGGGCGTGTTGCAGTACCACCTGCCCCTCGGGAGTTGGGCGCAGTGACTTGTTGGCGCGATCGACCAGGGCGCAGCCGAAGGCCTGTTCGAGGTTCTGGATGGCGCGGCTGAAGGCGGGTTGGGTGATGCCCATGGCTTCGGCAGCGCGGACGAAACTGCGGTATTCGGTAAGGGCGATGAAGTAGCGCAGTTGGCGCAGGTCCATGCTCGGGCTCTGGGGCGGGGATCGGAGCTTGGTTTTAGCGAGTTCTCGCATATAGCGTCAAAGAATTTGATTTGATTTGAATATGTCTTTTGATTATTTGAGGAAAACCCACTCCCACGCCGCTCCTCTCTTGTGCGGACGATGTGGGAGCGGGCTTGTCCCGCGATGGCATCAAAGAAGATTGAGTGGGTAACTGACGATCAGTCGGTTCTCGTCGAACGCATTGCTGCTGAAGTCCCTGCGCATGGTCGAGTTGCGCCATTTCACCGAAAGGTCCTTGAACGTCCCGGCCTGTACCACATAGGCCAGCTCGGTCTCCCTGGCCCACTCCTTGCCATCGTCCACCCCACCGGCGTGCACGTTGTCACCCTTGATGTAGCGGTTCATCAGGGTCAGCCCAGGGATGCCCACGGTGACGAAGTTGAAGTCATGGCGCACTTGCCAGGAGCGCTCCTTGGCATTATCGAAGCTGGCGTTGTAGCTGTCGTTGGCCAGGGTGCCGCCGCTGGTGCCGTTGACCCGCATCCAGGCGTCATCGCCGCTGACCTTCTGCAGGCCGATGTAGAAGGTGTGGCCCTGGTAACGTGCCGAAAGCATGGCCGAGGCCGTACGGTTGTCGAGGTCGCCGGCGCGGGCGCTACCCTCTTCCTTGCCGAGGAAGTAGCCCAGGTTGGCGCCCAAGGTCCAGTCGCCCAGCGGCTGGCTGTGGACCAGGTTCAGGTACTGTTGGCGGTAGATGTCCTTGAGTCGGGCATCCCACAGGCCGACCATCGTGCGCTTGTCGTTGAAGCTGTATTCGCCACCGGCGAAGTTGAAGCGGTCGGAGGTGATGCCGGCGCGCCCCTGCATGAACATGTCTTCCATGCTCGCGTCGTTGCGCGGGCTGTTACCGCGGAACTGGCCGGCATAGAGGGTCAGGCCTTCGATCTCCTTGGCGGTGAGCTGGCCGCCGCGGAACGTCTGCGGCAGCGAGCGGCCATCGTCCGAACGCAGGATCGGCAGCACCGGCATCCACTCGCCGACCTTGAGTTCGGTCTGCGACAGGCGCGCCTTGAATGCCACGCCCAGGCGGCCGAAATCATCGGCCGGGCGGCCATCGTCATGCACCGGCAGCAGGTGAGTGCCGGCCGTGCCCTTGCCACCGTCGAGCTTGACCGAGTACAGCCCCAGCACGTCGACACCGAAGCCGACGGTGCCCTGGGTGAAGCCGGAGCGAGCGTCGAGGATAAAGCTCTGGGTCCATTCCTCGGCCTTGCCCTGAGGGTTGGCCGGGTCGACGAAGTTGCGGTTGATGTAGAAGTTGCGCAGGTTGAGGCTGGCCTTGGCGTCTTCCAGGAAACCGCTTTCGGCGGCGACGGCGGGCAGGGCGCAGGACAGGGCCAACAGGCCCGGGAGCAGCTGGCGTGCGGGTTGCAAAGTGCTCATCTGTCGTGGATCTCTTGTTTTTATTGGGCGAGCCGGTGCACTGCGGGTACGGACCGCAGGGGTGGGCGTCATTAGAGAGAACGAGTGCAACGTTGCGTGGGCGATGGTGCGGGGGAGGGTGGGGGCGAGGCAATTCGTGGAACGCGGAATGGGGCGATTATCGAACGTAATGTTGACCGAGCGTCATCGCGGGCAACAAAAAGCCCACCGCAAGGGTGGGCTTGATGCGTTACCGGGCCAATCAGCCTTTCGGCGTCTGGATCGAGGCTTGTTGCTGGGTCTGCTCGTACCAGCCGCCACCGAGGGCCTTGTACAGGTTGACCTCGCTGACCAGCTGCGACAGGCGATCGCCGATCAGCGACTGCTGGGCGCTGAACAGGTTGCGCTGGGCGTCGAGGAAGGTCAGGTTGCTGTCGATTCCGATGCGGTAGCGGCGCTCGGCCAGGCGGTAGTAGTCCTGGTTGGCGGCCACCAGGTCACGTTGCGCCTGCAGCTGCTCCTCGAACGTCTTGCGTGCGGCCAGGCCATCGGCGACTTCCTGGAAGGCGGTCTGAATGGTCTTTTCGTACTTGGCGACGTTGATGTCCTTCTGGATCTTCGAGTAGTCCAGGCTGGCCTTGAGGCTACCGGCGTTGAAGATCGGCAGGTTGATCTGCGGCTGGAACAGCCAGGTGCCCGAACCACCCTTGAACAGCCCGCCCATGTCCGGGCTCAGGGTACCGGCGTTGGCGGTCAGGCTGATGCTCGGGAAGAACGCGGCGCGGGCGGCGCCGATGTTGGCGTTGGCGGCCTTGAGCAGGTGCTCGGCTTCCTGGATGTCCGGACGACGTTGCAGGATGTCGGACGGCAGGCCCGCCGGCACTTCGGCCAGTTGGTCGGCATTGAGCTCCAGCGGCTTGGGCAGGTTGGCCGGCACGCCGGTACCTACCAGCACGGTGAGGCTGTTCAGGTCCTGGGCGACCAGGCGCTGGTACTGCGACAGCTTGACCCGCGCTCCTTCGACGGCGGTGCGGGCCTGGCTCAGGTCCAGCGCCGAAGCCACGCCCACCTCATTGCTGCGGCGGGTCAGGTTGTAGCTCTCTTCGTACGTCTTGAGCGTTTCTTCGGTCAGCTTCAGCAACGCCTGGTCGGCCTGCCAGGTGTAATAGGCGTTGGCCACGCTGGCCACCAGGCTGATCTGCGTGGAGCGACGCGCCTGCTCGCTGGACAGGTAGGTTTCCAGGGCCTGTTGGGTCAGGCTGCGCACACGGCCGAACAGGTCCAGTTCATAAGCGCTGACACCCAGGGTGGCCGAGTACTGGCTGCTGATGGATGCCTCGCCGGTCTGCGACATGTTCGCCGGCAGCCGCTGGCGGCTACCGCTGCCATTGGCCGATACCGCCGGCAGCAGGTCGGCGCGCTGGATGCGGTACTGGGCGCGGTAGGCGTCGATGTTCAGCGCCGCGACGCGCAGGTCGCGGTTGTTTTCCAGCGACGTCTGGATCAGTTGCTGCAGCGCCGGGTCGTGGAAGAACTGGCGCCAGCCTTGCTCGGCCGCGGCAACGTTGGCCGACTCGGTCGGCGAGTACGCAGGGCCTTGCGGCCACTGCGCGGCCACCGGCGCCTCGGGCGTCTGGTAGTCGGGGATCAGCGAGCAGCCGCCGAGGATGAAGGCGGTTACCGCCAGGGACAACAAAGACTTGGTCATTGCCCAGCCTCATAACGTGGAGTTTCAGGGGTGGCGTGTTCTTTCGGCTCTTTGCTGCCGAACAGCGACGACACTGCGACGAAGAATAGCGGTACCCAGAAGATGGCCAGCACGGTCGCACTGATCATGCCGCCGATCACGCCGGTACCAATGGCGTGCTGGCTGCCGGCGCCGGCGCCGCTGGCGATGGTCAACGGTACCACGCCGAGGATGAACGCCAGCGAGGTCATGATGATCGGGCGCAGACGCATGCGGCACGCCTCGATCGCCGCGTCGTACAGGCTGCGGCCTTGCTCGTGCAGTTCCTTGGCAAACTCGACGATCAGGATGGCGTTCTTCGCCGCCAGGCCGATCGTGGTCAGCAGGCCGACCAGGAAGTACACGTCGTTGGACAACCCACGCAGGCTGGTGGCGAGCAGGGCACCGATGATGCCCAGCGGTACCACGAGCACGACCGCGATCGGGATCGACCAGCTTTCGTACAGCGCCGCCAGGCACAGGAACACGAACAGTACCGAGAGGGCGAACAGCGCCGGCATCTGCGAGCCGGAGAGTTTTTCCTCGTAGGACATGCCGGTCCAGGAGTAGCCGATGCCGGTTGGCAGTTCGCCGGCGATGCGCTCGACTTCGGCCATGGCCTCACCGGTACTGTAGCCCGGGGCCGGGGTACCGAGGATCTCGACCGCTTCCACGCCGTTGTAGCGCGACAGCTTCGGTGAGCCGTAGCTCCATTCGCCCTTGGCGAAGGAGGAGAACGGCACCATTTCACCCTTGCCGTTGCGCACGTACCACTTCTGCAGGTCTTCCGGGCTCATCCGCGAGTTTGGCTCGCCCTGGATGTAGACCTTCTTGACCCGACCGCGGTCGATGAAGTCGTTGACGTAGCTACCGCCCAGGGCGATCGACAGGGTGTTGTTGATGTCGGCGATGGTCACGCCCAGGGCACTGGCGCGTTCGTCGTCGATGGTCAGTTGGTACTGTGGCTCGTCGTTCAGGCCGTTCGGACGCACGGCGCTGAGGATCTTGCTCTGCGCGGCGTTGGCCAGGAACTGGTTGCGCGCTTCCATCAGTTTCGCGTGGCCGACGCCGGCGCGGTCCTGGAGGAACACGTCGAAGCCGGTGGCGTTACCCAGTTCGAGTACCGCCGGCGGGGCGAAGGCGAACACCATCGCGTCACGGAAGCTGAAGAAGTGCATCTGCGCGCGCTGGGCGAGGGCGAACACGCTGTTCTCCTTCGAGCGCTCGCCCCACGGCTTGAGCATGATGAAGGCCATGCCCGAGCTCTGGCCACGACCGGCGAAGTTGAAGCCGTTGACGGTGAACACCGAAGCCACGGTATCGGCTTCCTTGTCGAGCAGGTACTCGCGCATCTGGTCGACCACCACCTGGGTGCGCTCGGCACTGGAGCCGGCCGGGGTCTGCACCTGGGCGAACAGCACGCCCTGGTCTTCCTCGGGCAGGAACGCGGTGGGGATGCGCGCGAACAGCCAGATCATGCCGACCACGATCAGGGCGTAGGCCAGCAGGAACGGGATCTTGTTGCGCAGGATGGTGCCGACGCTGCGTTCGTAGCCGGCGACGCTGCGGTCGAAGTTGCGGTTGAACCAGCCGAAGAAGCCGCGCTTGGCCACATGGTGCTCGCCCTTCTTGAGCGGCTTGAGCATGGTGGCGCACAGGGCCGGGGTGAAGATCAGCGCCACCAGCACCGACAGGCCCATGGCCGAGACGATGGTGATGGAGAACTGGCGATAGATCACACCGGTGGAACCGCCGAAGAAGGCCATCGGCAGCAGTACCGCCGACAGGACCAGGGCGATACCCACCAGGGCGCCCTGGATCTGCTCCATGGAGCGCTTGGTTGCCTCCTTGGGCGGCAACCCTTCCTCGGACATCACCCGCTCGACGTTCTCCACCACGACGATGGCGTCGTCCACCAGCAGGCCGATGGCCAGGACCATGGCGAACATGGTCAGGGTGTTGATGCTGAAGCCTGCGGCGGCAAGGATGCCGAAAGTACCCAGCAACACCACCGGCACGGTCATGGTGGTGATGATGGTGGCGCGGAAGTTCTGCAGGAACAGGTACATCACCAGGAACACCAGAACCACGGCCTCGATCAGGGTGTGGATCACCCCGCTGATCGATTCGGTGACCACTGGCGTGGTGTCATACGGGAATACGGCCTTCACGCCCGGCGGGAAGAATGGCTCCAGGTCGCTGATGGTGGTGCGCAGCGCCTTGGCGGTGTCCAGGGCGTTGGCGCCGGTGGCCAGCTTGACCGCCAGGCCCGAGGCCGGCTTGCCGTTGTACTGGGCGCTGATGGCGTAGTTCTCGCCGCCCAGGCCGACCGTGGCGACATCGCCCAGGCGTACCTGGGAGCCGTCGTTGTTGACCTTGAGCAGGATCTTCTCGAACTGCTCGGCGGTCTGCAGGCGGGTCTTGCCGATGATGGTGGCGTTGAGCTGGGTGCCCGGCAGTGCTGGCAGGCCGCCGAGCTGGCCGGACGAGACCTGGACGTTCTGCGCGGCCACGGCGGTGCGCACGTCGACCGGGGTCAGCTGGAACTTGTTCAGCTTGGCCGGATCCAGCCAGATACGCATGGCGTACTGCGCACCGAACACCTGGAAGTCACCGACGCCCGCGGTCCGCGAGATCGGGTCCTGCATGTTGGAGACGATGTAGTTGGCCAGGTCGTCCTTGCTCATGCTGCCGTCTTCGGACACCAGGCCGATCACCAGCAGGAAGTTCTTCACGGCCTTGGTGACGCGGATACCTTGCTGCTGCACTTCCTGCGGCAACAGCGGGGTGGCCAGGTTCAGCTTGTTCTGGACCTGGACCTGCGCGGTGTCGGAGTTGGTGCCCTGCTCGAAGGTGGCGGTGATGGTCATGCTGCCGTCGGAGTTACTTTCCGACGACACATAACGCAGGTTGTCGATACCGTTGAGCTGTTGCTCGATCACCTGCACCACGGTGTCCTGCACCGTCTGCGCCGAGGCGCCCGGGTAGGTCACGGAGATGGCGATGGCCGGCGGGGCGATGCTCGGGTACTGGTTGATCGGCAGCTTCAGGATCGACAGGGCGCCGACCAGCATGATCACCAGGGCGATCACCCAGGCGAAGATCGGGCGATCGATAAAGAACTTCGACATGGTTTACTCCGCTTTGGCGTCGGCTTTGGCCGTGTTGGCCTGAGCAGGGCCGGCCGGCTTCTTGACGTTGGTGGCTTCGCTGACCTTGACCTCGACGCCCGGTCGCACGAACTGCAGCCCTTCGGTGATCAGACGATCGCCCGGGTTCAGGCCTTCCTCGATCAGCCAGTCGCTGCCCAAGGTGCGGCTGGCCTTGAGCTGGCGCAGTTCGACCTTGTTCTCCTGGTTGACCACCAGCGCGGTCGGCGCGCCCTTGAGGTCGCGGGTCACGCCCTGTTGCGGGGCCAGGATGGCGTTGGCGTTGACCCCGGCCTTGAGCCGCGCATGCACGAACATGCCAGGCAGCAGGGTGTGGTCGGGGTTGGGGAAGATCGCGCGCAGGGTGACCGAGCCTGTGGTCTCGTCGACGGCGACTTCGGAGAACTCCAGGCGACCCTGTTGCTTGAACAGGCTGCCGTCCTCCAGCACCAGTTGCACCTGGGCGGCGTTGTCGCCGGCCTTCTGCAGTTGGCCGCTTTCCAGGTCACGACGCAGCTTGAGCAGCTCGGCGGTGGACTGGGTGACGTCGACGTAGATTGGATCGAGCTGCTGGATGGTGGCCATGGCGTTGGTCTGGCCGTTGTTCACCAGGGCGCCTTCGGTGACCGAGGAGCGACCGATGCGGCCACTGATCGGGGCCAGTACCTTGGTGTAGCGCAGGTCGATCTGGGCGCTCTTGAGCGAGGCCTCGGCCTGCAATCGTTTGGCATTGGCGTCGTCGTATTCCTGCTTGGAGACGGCCTGCTCGTCGATCAGTTGCTTGTAGCGTTCGGCCAGCGAGCGGGTAGCCTGCAGGTTGGCCTGGGCGTTGGCCAGGGTCGCCTCGTAGACGGCCGGGTCGATCTGGTAGAGCTGCTGCCCTTCCTTGACGTCGGTGCCTTCCTTGAACAGGCGCTTGAGAATGATGCCGTTCACCTGCGGGCGAACCTCGGCCACCCGGTAGGCGCTGGTACGCCCCGGCAGTTCCGAGGTCAGGGTGAAGGCTTGCGGTTGCACGGTCACGACGCCGACCTGAGGAGCCTGCGGCGCAGGCGCTGCTTCCTCTTTCTTACAGCCACTGAGCAGGGTTGCCAGGGCCACGGCGGAAACCAGGGCGGTTACGGCTGGCTTGAATTGCATGAGGATCCTCGGGTCGCAGGAGCAAGGGAGCTCAAGAATATAGTGGAAGAGTCTTAAGAGAAAAACGCTATCCGGTGGATAAATAGCTTGCTAAGGAATATACTTACATTCATGGTTGTTTGTAAATACCGTCGGTGAGTCGCCGCGGATCGTCCACATGCACCCGGGAGTGGCCCATAAAATGCTCGCCCCGGCCCGATTCCCGTCCGCCAGATGTGCGGGCGGGGCCTGATGAGGTTGTACTGCCATGGTCCGTCGAACCAAAGAAGAAGCCCAGGAAACCCGTGCCCAGATCATTGAGGCGGCGGAAAAGGCCTTCTACAAGCGCGGTGTCGCGCGTACCACCCTGGCCGACATCGCCGAGCTCGCGGGGGTGACCCGCGGGGCGATCTACTGGCATTTCAGCAACAAGGCGGAGTTGGTGCAGGCGCTGCTCGATAGCCTGCACGAAACCCATGACCACCTGGCCCGGGCCAGTGAAAGCGAGGACGAACTCGACCCGCTCGGCTGCATGCGCAAGCTCTTGCTGCAAGTGTTCAACGAGCTGGTGCTCGATGCCCGTACCCGGCGTATCAATGAAATCCTGCATCACAAGTGCGAGTTCACCGACGACATGTGTGAGATTCGCCAGCAACGCCAGGGCGCGGTGCTGGACTGCCATCAGAGCATCGCCCTGGCCCTGGGCAATGCGGTACGTCGTGGCCAGTTGCCCGGGGAGCTCGATATCGATCGGGCTGCCGTGGCCATGTTTGCCTATGTGGACGGCCTGATCGGCCGCTGGCTGCTGCTGCCGGACAGCTTCGACCTGTTGGCCGATGTCGAAAAATGGGTCGATACCGGGCTGGATATGCTGCGCTTGAGCCCAGGCTTGCGCAAATGACACTTTGTTAAGGATTGTGAGGAAGTGTTACTCCTTTGCGATTAAGGGGGCGTTAGTACCCCCTGTGGGCGCAGACAGCTAGCGCCCGCGCAACTGCCGGTCGGGTAAGGCCAGCGCCGCCAGCAGTCCGATCAGCGAAGCGCCGGCACTGACCAGCAGCAGGTCGCGGAAGGTTTCCAACAAGCGCGCCTGCGTCTGCGGATCCGCCTCGCCGGTCTTGAGGCTCCCCAGCAGCGGGTTGCCCAGCATTTCGAAGCCGCCCTGATGCAGCAGCGCCAGCAACAGGCTCGACATGCACGCCACCCCCATCGCCCCGCCGAGCGAGCGGAACAGGTTGGTGGTACTGGTCGCCACGCCGATGTCCCTGCTGTCCACCGCGCTTTGCGTGCCCACCAGCGAGGTGGGGAACTGCAGGCCGCAGGCGATGCCGGTCAGCAGCATGAACACCGCGCCGAGCAAGCCCGACTGTGGTGGTGTCAGCGCCATGGCGGCAATGGCTAGCGGCATCAGCAGTGCTCCGGTCAGGATCTGCGGTTTGAAGCGGCCGGTGCGGCTGGTCATGCGTCCACCGGTGAAGGCGCCGACGGGCAGCCCCATGGCCAGTGGCAGCAGGTGCAGCGCCGCGCTGTCGGCACCCGCACCGGTAATGCCCTGGTAGCGCAGGGGCATGAGCATGGTCAGCGAAATCGACTGGAAGCTGGCGAAGAAGATCACGCACCAGCACAGCACCGCCACCCGATTGCCGAACAGGCTCAGCGGCAGCAGCGGCTCGCGGCAACGGCGCTCGTGGGCGATGAACGCCAGCAGCCCGAGCAGCGCGCAACCCAGCAGCGCCAGCACCTGCGACGACAGCCAGGCATGCCCCTGGCCGACCAGGGTGATGCCCAGCAGCAGGCTGCCCAGACCAACGATCATCAACACAGCGCCCAGGTAGTCCACCCGGGCCTCGCGGCGCTTGACCGACAACCCGTCCAGCGCCCGATGGATGACCCACAGGGCGACCAGTCCCAGCGGCAGGTTGATCCAGAACACCCAGCGCCAGGACAGGTACTCGGTCAGCCAGCCGCCGAGCACCGGCCCGGCGACACTGGCCAGGGCGTACATACTGCTGAAATAGCCCTGGTAGCGTCCGCGCTCGCGCGGTGGCACGAAGTCGCCGATGATCGCCTGGCTCACCGACACCATGCCGCCGGCGCCGATGCCCTGGAGCACCCGCGCCAGCACCAGCTGCGGCATGTCCTGGGCCAGGCCGCAGGCCACCGAGGCCAGGGTGAACAGGGCAGTGCCGGTGAGGATCATGCGCCGCCGACCATACAGGTCGCCGAGCTTGCCGTAGATCGGCACCGCGATGGTCATGGCCACCATGTAGCCGGAGATGACCCAGGCCAGCAGCCCGACGTCATTGAACTGCGCGGAGATCGCCGGCATGGACACGGCGACGATGGTCTGGTCGAGTGCGCCGAGGAAGATCGCCAGCATCAGGGCGGTCAGGACGCTACGCAGGACGGTGGGGGGCAGGGCGGCAGTCACGGTGGATACCTTGTGGTCAGAGCTGGCACGAGCGCGAGGCGTCGTGGGCTTGTCGTGCGATGGGATCGTCAATGGGGGCGTATTGTAGCCTGAGTTACATAGCTACCTATGTACTCCATGCATCCCCTATGCAAGATCGGCATTAGCGCATTCATCCAGCGATGCATGACCGCGTGATATCGTGGCAGGGCCGCAGAGGCTGAAATCCGGGGGCTGCACCAGCATGGTGCAGCTGTTTGCCGCAGGGTTTCGCGTCGCTGTATGTCCACACCTTCTATTCCTCTGCCTGCATGTCGAGCATGACCGCCCTGATGGCGACGGTTGGAACAGTCAGGTAGACCCGATACAGGGGTCGGTTGTCAGCCGTTCACAAATTTCATTACAAGCGGAGTGATCATGCCCAAGGCTTCCCACCACGATCTGCGTTTTGCCTTTCGCGAACTGCTTGCTTCAGGTTCGTGCTATCACACCGCTTCGGTCTTCGACCCGATGTCCGCCCGTATCGCCGCGGACCTGGGCTTCGAAGTCGGCATCCTCGGCGGCTCGGTCGCCTCGTTGCAGGTCCTGGCCGCGCCGGACTTCGCCCTGATCACCCTCAGCGAGTTCGTCGAGCAGGCCACCCGCATCGGGCGCGTGGCCCAGTTGCCGGTGCTCGCCGACGCCGACCACGGCTATGGCAATGCGCTCAATGTGATGCGCACGGTCATCGAGCTGGAGCGCGCCGGCGTGGCCGCGCTGACCATCGAGGACACCTTGCTGCCGGCCCAGTTCGGCCGCAAGTCCACCGACCTGATCTCGGTGGAGGAGGGCGTGGGCAAGATTCGCGCGGCGCTGGAGGCACGTGTCGATTCGGCGCTGGCGATCATCGCCCGGACCAATGCTGGCGTGCTCACCACCGAGGAAATCATCGTCCGCACCCAGAGCTACCAGAAGGCCGGCGCCGATGGCATCTGCATGGTGGGGGTGAAGGACTTCGAGCAGTTGGAGCAGATCGCCGAGCACCTGAGCGTGCCGCTGATGCTGGTCACCTACGCCAACCCGAACCTGCGCGACGACGAACGCCTGGCGCGCCTGGGCGTGCGCATCGTGGTCGATGGCCATGCCGCCTACTTCGCCGCGATCAAGGCCACCTACGACTGCCTGCGCCAGCAGCGTGGCCAGCAGCACAAGTCGGACAGCCTCGGCGCCACCGAGCTTTCGCACACCTACACCCAGCCCGAGGACTACATCCGCTGGGCGAAAGAGTACATGAGCGTCGAGGAGTGATTTTCTCTACCTGACGGCGCTCAGGGTGGCGCTGTGGGGAACGCAGTGTTCGTGGACGCAACTGGCCGCCGTGTTGGGCTGGCTTCGCAGCAGCTCGACCCGCCAGCAGGCCGAGCCATAAAGCCCGGCCACCGCGACCAGGGCGAAGACGAGGGCGCAACGCCTGGATTTGATGCTCATGGTGCGGACCTCCTGTTGGTGCAACAGGTCATACCTTCAAGCATAGGCCTTGTGCACGAATCTGCATCGCCTGGACTCAGCTCAATCCCTTGTCCCACTCCGGCTCGTCGCCGAACCGCTGCGCCAGGAAGTCGAGCATGCTGCGCAGCGTCGCCGGCATGTGCTTACGCGAGGTGTACACCGCATTCAGGGTCAGCTCCCGTGGCCTGGCGTGCGGCAATAGCCGCACCAGCTCGCCACTGCGCAACGCGGCCGCCGCCTGGTAGGTGGGCAACATGGCGATCCCGGCGTGGGCCAGGGCGGCTTTCTGCAGGGTCATGGCCTCGTTGGCGCTGATATTGCCCTGCACCGGCACGGCGACGTTCTGCCCGTCCACCTCGAAATGCCACAGGCTGTGGCCGAAGTAGGCGTGGGTCAGGCAGTTGTGCCGGCTCAGTTCCTCGACCTGGCGCGGCGTACCGTGCTCGCGCAGGTAGGCGGGGCTGGCGCAGACCACCGAGCGGCACACGCTCAGGCGCCGTGCGATGAGGTTGGGGTCGACGTCGTTGCTGGTGCGGATGGCCAGGTCGATGCGCTCGTCCACCAAGTTGACGGTGCGGTCGAGCATTTGCAGTTCCACTTTCACCCCAGGGTAGCGTTTGACATAGGCGGCCAGCGCATCCACCAGTTGGGCCTGGCCGAACGAGGTGCTGACGCTGATGCGCAGTTCACCGCGGGGGGCGTCGTCCGGCTGGCGCACGGCGTTCTGCAGGTCGCCGGCCAGCTCCAGCAACTGGCGGCAGCGGGGCAGGGTTTCGAGACCCGCCGCCGTCAGGCTTAGCTTGCGCGTGGTGCGTTGCATCAGGCGTGCGCCCACCCAGTCCTCCAGCTCCGCCAGGTAGCGCGATACCACGGGCCTGGAAAGCTCCAGATGATCCGCCGCGGCGGACTGGCTGCCCAGGTCGACGACGGTGACGAATACGCGCATGGCGTTGAGACGGTCCATGATCTGTCCGATTTTAGAAACAAACTATGTCGAAGCATCGCATTTTTTGTATTGGTTCGGGCAACTAAGCTTGTCTGCATCGTCCCACTCACAGGATCTTGCGATGTCTCTTCTCACTCCCCTGCGCGGCCTGCTGCTGGCCTGTCTCACCCTCGGCGGCCAGGCCATGGCCAGCGAACCGCTAAAGCTCGAAGCCTACAACCCTGGCCACGCGGCGATCTTCCCGGTCAGTTCGGTGATCGTCAGTGGCGCCCATGAGGCCATCCTGGTCGACGCCCAGTTCGGCAAAGGCCAGGCCGAGCAGGTGGTCGAACGCCTGCGTGCCAGCGGCAAGCAGCTCACCACCATCTATGTCAGCCATGGCGACCCAGACTACTACTTTGGCCTGGACACCATCGCCCAGGCGTTTCCCAAGGCCCGGGTGGTCGCCTCGGCCGCCACTGTCGAACACATTCGCAAGACCATGGACGCCAAGTTGGCCTACTGGGGCCCGCAGATGGGCGCGGACAAGCCGGCACGCCTGGTGGTGCCGCAGGTCCTCGAGGGCAATCGCCTGGAGCTGGAAGGCCAGGCACTGGAGGTTGTCGGCCTTGACGGTCCACAGCCGGACCGCAGCTTCGTCTGGATTCCCTCGATCAAGGCAGTGGTCGGTGGCGTGGTGGTTTCCGAGCACATCCACGTGTGGATGGCCGACACCCAGACCGCGCAATCCCACGCCGACTGGCTGAGCACCCTGGCGAAGATCGAGCAGCTTGCCCCGCGCACGGTGATCCCTGGGCATTACCTGGGCGACAGCAGCCGCTCGCTGGACGCGGTGCGCTTCACCGCCGGCTACATTCGTGACTTCGATACCGAAGCCGCCAAGGCCGCCGACTCCGCCGCGCTGATCGCAGCGATGAAGCAACGCTACCCGAACCTTGGCGACGAGAGTTCCCTGGAACTGGGGGCCAAGGTCGCCAAGGGCGAGATGAAGTGGTAATCCCTTTCAACCTGTTGGAGTGTTTCCCATGAGCAAGATCGCAATCATCGGCGCCACCGGGCGCGCCGGCAGCCAGTTACTGGAAGAGGCCCTGCGTCGTGGTCACAGTGTGGTGGCGATCGCCCGTGATCCGGGCAGCCTGCAAGGCCGTGACGGCGTGACGGTCAAGGCGCTGGATGCCAAGGACAGCGCCGCCCTGCAGGCGGCCGTGGCGGGCTGCGACGCGGTGCTGAGCGCGGCGCATTTTTCCACTCTCGAGCCGGGCGCGATCATCGAGCCGGTCAAGCGGGCCGGGGTCAAGCGCCTGCTGGTGGTGGGCGGGGCCGGCAGCCTGCTGCTGCCGTCCGGGCACCGGGTGATCGACAGCCCGGACTTCCCCGAGGCCTACAAGGCCGAGGCCAGCGCCGGGGTGCGCTTTCTCGATACGCTGCGCCGCGAACCGACCCTGGACTGGACCTTCCTGTCGCCGTCGGCGGAGTTCGTCGAAGGCGAGCGCAGCGGGCACTACACCCTGGGCAAGGACCACCTGCTGATCGGCGCAGACGGCAAGAGCTGGATCACCTTTGCCGATTACGCCATCGCCATGCTCGACGAGCTGGAAAAGCCGGCACACTCGCGGGCAAGGTTCACGGTCGGTTACTGAGTCGCACGGTACCTGTAGGAGCGGCCTTGTGTCGCGAAAGGACCCGCAAGCGGCCCCGGCGATCTATGCCATGGCCACGATCCTGGGGCCGCTGCGCGCCCCTTTCGCGACACAAGGCCGCTCCTACAGGGATTGTGCAAGGCTTGAGGCACGTGCCTGCAGCCACTCCATCAACTCGACCAGCCCCGCGGGCATGGTCTTCGAAGGTGTCACCAGGTAATACCCCTTCCCGGTCGTCACCTTCAGCTCGAACGGCATGCACAATCGGCCTGCGTGCAGGTCGTCGCCGATCAGCGAGAAATCGCCAATGGCGATCCCCGTCCCTTGGGAGGCCATGGCCATCGCCATGTCCAACGTCTCGAAATGCTGCTTCGGCCCCTGGGGCTCGAACCCGGCATTGGCCGCCTGCAACCACAACCGCCAGTCATGTTCGTCCCGCGAGGGGTGCAGCAGCATCTGCCGTGCCAGGTCCTGCAACTGCAAGGGGCCGCTAGACACCGATGGCGCGCAGACCGGCGTCAGTTGTTCGTCGAACAGCTTGCGTACCTGCTGCCCCTGGTTCGGCGCCGCGCCATAGACCACGGCCGCATCGAAGCCCTCGCGACGAAAATCCACGCCATGCTGCACCGTGGTGGTCAACTCCACCGGGACATCTGGGCGCAGTGCCTGCCATTCCAGCAAGCGTGGCAGCAGCCAGCGCATCACACAGGTCGGCGCTTTGAGCTGCAGTGTCGCGCTGCGTCCGCCGACCTCGCGCACGCCTTGCTCGATCAGGGCAAAGATCTGCTGCACCCGGGGCAGCCAGTCCTGCCCTTCGCGGGTCAGCGCCAGGCCTCGGGCCTGGCGCTGGAACAATGCGTAGCCCAGGTGCTCCTCGAGCCCGGCGATCTGCCGGCTGACCGCGCCTTGGGTGATATGCAGATGGTGCGCGGCGCGGGTGAAGTTGCAGTGCTGGGCGGTCACCAGGAAGGTGTGCAGGGCGGGGAGGGGCGGCAGGCGTTTCATTGTGACAAGCCATGATATGGGATCATGGCTAGTATGTGTTTTTTTGCATTGTGGCGGTAGTCGGCGCTTGTTTCCATGAGCACAGGTCTTAACAAGAATCGGGTACTCGATGATGGCAACCTGTGGTGAAGTGCTGGTCAAACTCCTCGAAGGCTATGGCGTCGATCATGTCTTTGGCATTCCCGGCGTGCATACCGTGGAACTCTACCGCGGCCTGGCCGCTTCCTCGATCCGTCACATCACCCCCCGCCACGAGCAGGGTGCCGGGTTCATGGCCGATGGCTACGCGCGTACCCGGGGTAAGCCTGGCGTGTGTTTCATCATCACCGGCCCGGGCATGACCAACATCACCACCGCCATGGGCCAGGCCTATGCCGACTCGATTCCGATGCTGGTGATTTCCAGCGTGCAATCGCGCAACCAGCTGGGCGGCGGCCGTGGCAAGCTGCATGAGCTGTCCAACCAGGCCGGGCTGGTAGCGGGGGTGGCGGCGTTCTCGCACACGCTGATGAGCGCCGATGATCTGCCTGAGGTGCTGGCCCGGGCCTTCGCCGTGTTCGACGGTGGCCGGCCTCGCCCTGTGCATATCGAGATCCCGCTGGATGTGCTGGTGGAACCCGCCGATCATCTGTTGCCGGGCCGCGTGGTGCGTACCACCCGTGCCGGCGCCGCGCCACAGACCGTGCAGCGCATGGCCGTGCGCCTGGCCAAGGCGCGGCGTCCGCTGATCCTGGCCGGTGGCGGTGCGCTGGAGGCGGGCACCGCGCTGGCGCGACTGGCCGAGCACCTGCAGGCGCCGGTGGCGCTGACCATCAACGCCAAGGGGTTGTTGCCCGCCAACCATCCGCTGCAGATCGGTTCGACCCAGACCCTGTCTGCCACCCGCGCGCTGGTGGCCGAGGCCGACGTGGTGCTGGCCATCGGCACCGAACTGGCCGAAACCGACTACGATGTGACCTTCAAGGGCGGTTTCGAGATTCCCGGCAGCCTGCTGCGGATCGATATCGACCCTGACCAGACAGTACGCAATTACCTGCCAGAACTGGCCCTGGTGGGCGATGCCGCCCAGGCCACCGAAGCGCTGCTGGTAGCCCTGAACCTGCAGGCGCAACCGCCGCGTGATAGCGATTGGGGAGCGGCGCGGGCCGCCCGCCTGCGCCAGGACAACGCGGCCAGTTGGGACCAGCCGACCCTGAGCCAGACCCGTCTGCTGACCAGCATCCTGCAAACCCTGCCGGACGCCATCCTGGTGGGCGATTCGACCCAGCCGGTCTATACCGGCAACCTGACCCTGGACATGGCCAGGCCGCGCCGCTGGTTCAATGCCTCGACCGGTTACGGCACGCTGGGCTACGCGTTGCCGGCCGCCATGGGCGCCTGGTTGGGCAGCGCCGAGTCGCCCGCCGAACGCGCGCCGGTGGTGTGCCTTATCGGTGACGGCGGGTTGCAGTTCACCTTGCCCGAGCTGGCCAGCGTGGTCGAGGCGCAGGTGCCGCTGATCGTGCTGCTGTGGAACAACCAGGGGTACGAGGAAATCAAGAAGTACATGGTCAACCGGGCGATCGAGCCGGTTGGCGTGGACATCCATACCCCGGACTTCATTGGCTTGGCGCTGGCGCTGGGGGCCGAGGCAGAGGACGTGGGCGATGTGGGGCAGTTGCAGGCGGCGTTGGGCCGGGCAGTGGAGCGTCAGGGACCGACCTTGATCCAGGTGGATCAAGGTCGGTGGCAGCAGGCGGTACTAGCCTGAGCGCAGTAGCGAGGGCTTTGCCGTCGATCGCGGGGCAAGCCCGATCCTACGGTCGTCCGATGTTTGTCTCTTTTCAGCTGGCGCTGGCGCGCAGGCGCGCCACGTCGCGAATCGGCGGTGCTCCGTACAAGCGGCTGTACTCGCGGCTGAACTGCGACGGACTTTCATAGCCCACCCGGTAGCCAGCCACCGCGGCCTCCAGCCCGTCATTGAGCATCAGTCGCCGCGCCTCCTGCAGGCGCAGCTGCTTCTGGTACTGCAACGGGCTCATCGAGGTCACCGCCTTGAAACGGTGGTGCAGGGTCGAGGTGCTGAGGTTGACCTCGCGTGCCAGGTCCTCGATGCGCAAGGGCTCCTGGTAATGCCGGTTGAGCCAGGCGATGGCCTGGCATACCCGGTGGGTCTGGCTGCTGGACAGGGCGATCTCGCACAGACGCCAGCCCTGGGGGCCACGCAGCACGCGATACATCAGCTCGCGGCGCACCAGTGGGGCGAGCACGGCGATATCCCGCGGGCTGTCGAGCAAGCGCACCAGGCGCAGCAGCGTGTCGAGCAACTGCGGATCGCTTTTCTCCACGAACAGTCCACGGCCGGAAGCCTGGCCGGGGACCAGTATCGGCCCGCTCTCGGCGATCAGCTGGCTGATCTGTGCCGGGTCGATATCCAGGCGCAAACCCAGGCAGGGGTTCTCCGGGCTGGCCTCGAGCAGGGCGCCGGTAATGGGCAGCGTCACCGAGACCACCATGTAGTGCAGCGGGTCGTAGGTATAGCGCTCGTCGCCCAGGAACAATGTCTTGCTGCCCTGGGCCAGGATGCACAAGGCCGGTTGTGCCAGGGCCGGCATGCCGCGTACATCCTCTTCGTAGCGGGTCAGGTACAGGTCTTCGATGGCCGACACCGAGCCATGGGGGATTTGGGCGTGACGCCGGATCAGTCCGGCCAGCTCCTGGCGTTGCTGCTCCAGAAGCGGATCGAGGGACGTGGATGAACTCATGGCGGTATTCCTCTGCTGACGGACGCAGCATAGGTTTGGGCAATGGCAGGCGCTAGTCGAAAGCTGCAGATCGATTGCCTGATCCTGCTCCGTTGCAGGATCAGGCAATCGGCCGGCAGTAATGGCCTAACGTTCCGCGTGGGCGACCCCCTAACCTTGGCAGCCTGGTTTTCCCGTCCGTAGCGCTTCAAGGAGATCGTTCATGAGCCAGCAGCAACCGGTCACACACCTGGCTTTCATCCGCGCCAGCAACGGTCGATCCGCGGAACTTGGCGTGCGCCTGCGCGACCTGCTCGAGCCGTCGCGGCGTGCGCCGGGCTGCCTGAGCTTCAGCGTGCAGCGCTCGCAGGTCGATGCCGACCTGTGGCTGCTCAGCGGCAGCTGGTGCGACCAGCAGGCGATGAGTGGCTATTTCGCCTCGCCCACCCTCGACGTATTTGGTGAGCTGGTGCAGGAGCAGGTGGTCAGCAGCCTCGACCTGCATACGTTCGCCTAGCGTGTAAAATGTTGTCCCTCGATCACACAGGCGCAGAGCGACATGGCACGTAGAGAATTCCCCCACTTCGAAGCGGTTTCGGCAATGGTCCCGGTACAAGGCGGCGGCTACCACGCGGCGATTGCCGTGAAGGCCCTGGTCATGGGCGGCGCGCCGCGCTTTCACAAAGTGCTGGACGGGCAGGTGTTCCAGTCGGCGATCGCGGCCGACGAGGCCGCTTGTGCCGAACTCGAACGCCTGCAGGGCGTGGGCGAGGAAGGTGAGCTGATTTTCTGATCAGGCCTGTGGCCGAGCCATCTTGAACAGCTCGCCCAGCGCAAAGTAGTCGGCCGGGCCGCCGCCACGCAGGATCGGCTCGGCGGCGGCGGTGTCGTAGATACCGTCTTTCAGCAGGTGCTCGGCAATGTGCACCGCCACCACCTCGCCGAGGATCAGCCAGCTGGGCACCACTTCCTGGTCCGCACGCTTGAGCTGGACGATCTGGCTGACCTTGCATTCGAAACTCACCGGGCTTTCGCCGACACGCGGCACCTTGACCACATTCGAGGCGGTCGGGGTGAGGCCGCTGAGCGCGAACTCGTCGACATCCGCCGCCACGGCGGCGCAGCTCTGGTTCATCTGCTGCGCCAGCGGACGGGTGGCCAGGTTCCAGACGAACTCTCCGGTCTGCTCGATGTTGTTCAGGCTGTCTTTGCGCCCGACGCTGCAGAAACCGATGATCGGAGGGATGTAGTTGAAGGCGTTGAAGAAGCTGTAGGGCGCCAGGTTCAGGCGGCCTTCGCGGTCGTGGCTGGAGATCCAGCCGATGGGCCGTGGGCCGACGATGGCGTTGAACGGGTCGTGGGGCAGGCCGTGGCCTTTGGCGGGTTCGTAGTAGTACATCTGCGCAAGGCCGCGAGGCCCTTCCTGGTGGGGGACAAGGCGCCTAGTGTGCCAAGGCTTGGCCCGGCTGCAAATAATCAAGCCCGGCCGAAGCCGGGCTGGTAGCGCGCATCAGCGATCAGCTGATGCGGTGGCCGTTGGTGCGGTCGAAGCCGTCTTCGGCGAAGCGCTGGCCGCCAGTGCGATCAAAGCCGTCTTCTGCGAAGCGCTGGCCGCCAGTGCGATCAAAGCCGTCTTCGGCGAAGCGCTGGCCGCCAGTGCGATCAAAGCCATCTTCGGCAAAGCGCTGGCCGCCGGTACGATCGAAGCCATCTTCGGCGAAGCGCTGGCCGCCGGTACGATCGAAGCCATCTTCGGCGAAGCGCTGGCCGCCGGTAGGATCGAAGCCGTCTTCGGCGAAATGTTGGCCACCGGTACGATCAAAGCCATCTTCTACATAGGTGGCCGACTGGCTCTGCACTGCAGCGAAGGTGTGAGCGCCAGTGCGGTCGAAACCGTCTTCGGCGAAAGCGCCGGTGGTCAGCACAGAGAGAGCGAGGGTGAGGATCAGTTTGTTTTTCATGGTCGTTGCTCCGGTGAGTTGCTAGGGGTTGTTGTTTCTATGGATTCAATGCTACGCCTGATCTATCGATAAAAAAGCGCAAAAAATAGCATTAATTAATCGATTAATTCGATTTGTTTGGGCGTGGCTTTCCCTAACTGGCAGTGAGCATTGCGCGTGGCGTGCAGCCCGACGCCGATGATTTTTTTCCAGTTCGACAAAGATGGACGGCGGAAATTATTGGGGAATTAAGAGCAGGCAAGCCTGTGGATTAAGCAATCAACGGATTTTTCATACGGCTCAAACCGATTTTTCAGGCTTCGCTCGCCACCATCGCCGCACTTGAACCCCTGGAGCGGCAGACCCATGAACAAACTCCCGCAAATCACCTTGGCCTTCTGGGTCATGAAGATCTGCGCCACCACCCTCGGCGAGACGGCCGGCGACCTGCTGTCGATGACCCTGGACATCGGCTACGCCATGAGCTCGCTGTTGCTTATCAGCGTGTTCCAGGTGACCCTGGTCACCCAGCTCTACTCGCGCCGTTATCACCCGATGCTGTATTGGCTGGTGATTCTCTCCACCAGTACCGCCGGTACCACCATGTCCGACTTCATGGACCGGACCCTGGGCCTGGGCTACGCCCTGGGCTCGGCACTGCTGATCGGCATTCTCCTGCTGACCTTTGCCCTGTGGCGCCTGAGCGGCAACCCGCTGGACGTCAGCCGCATCCGCAGTCGTGGTGGCGAGCTGTTCTATTGGGTAGCGATCCTGTTCTCCAACACCCTGGGCACTGCCCTCGGCGATTACCTGGCCGATGATTCCGGCCTGGGCTTCGCTGGTGGCGCGCTGCTGATCGGCTCGGCGATCGCGCTGGTGGCCGCAGCCCGCTACTGGACGAAGATCTCGGGTGTCGTGCTGTTCTGGATCGCCTTCGTCCTCACCCGTCCGTTCGGTGCCACGCTGGGCGACGTGCTGACCAAGTCACACGAGAAAGGCGGGCTGGACTTTGGCACAGTGGGCTCATCACTGGTGCTTGGCGGCGTGCTGCTGGTACTGGTGCTGATGGCCACCTATTACCAGCGTCGCGAGCCACAGCGGGTGGCCGAGTTGTCGTAACCGGCCCTTGTTCAGGTCTCTCGGGTATCAATCCTGTAGCGGGTACTTCGCCCACCGCCGGGCAGGCGAACCAGGCAGTGCTTATCCAGCAGGTCGGCAAGGTGCCGGGTGGCCGTGGCCTTGGAGACCTTGGCCACCGCCTGGTACTGGCTGGCACTGATACCGGCTTCGAACCCGCGAGGCCCACCATCGAGCAGGCGGTTGAGCACCTTGACTTGTTCGGGCAACAAGCCATCGTCACGATGGATCAGCCAGAAGCGCGCCTTGGCCAGCACCCGGTCGATGCGCACCAGCGCTTGCTGGAGGCTGCGCAGCAAGGTGGACAGGAACCAGGCCAGCCATTGTGTGACGTCCAGGTCGCCGCGCTGGCTGCTTTCAAGGACTGCGTAGTAGCCGGCCCGGTCTTCCAGGATGCTGCTGGACATGGCGTAGAAACGGACCGCACGCTGCTCGCCCTGGGCCAATGCCAGGTCTGTGATGGCGCGCGCCAGGCGGCCGTTGCCATCGGCGAAGGGGTGCAAGGTGACGAACCAGAAATGGGCGAGCCCCGCGCGTAGCAGGGGGTCGAGTTGCCGATCGCTGCGGCTATTTTCAAACCAGTCGATGAACTGCCGCACCCGCTGCTCCAGGCCGGCACGCGGCGGTGCTTCGAAATGCACCCTGGGTTTGTCGATACGCCCCGATACCACTTGCATTGGAGCATCGTCGCGCCATTCACCGACTGGCAGGGGCGGTGCGAGTGAATCGTCAGGTTCGGGAAACAGCCAGCGGTGCCACAGGAACAGGCGCTGTTGATCCAGTGGCCGAACATAGCCCATGGCCGCATCCACCATCAGTTCGGCCAGGCCCTCGCTGCGTGTCGTGGTCATACCCGGCTCCGCGATGCCGAGCCGGCGGGCCAGGGAAGAGCGGACGGACTCCACATTGAGCTGCTCACCCTCGATGGCCGAGGATGTGACAATGTTCTGCAGCAGGGTATCGAGCGTATCGAGGTTGGCATTGGCCTCGGTCACCGCCCCCGCTCTGCCCAGCAGGCAGCCCTGCGCCTGGACGCAGTCTCTGAGCAAGGTTGCCAGTTGTGATGCGTCCCAACGAAAGTCGGGCCAGTCGGCCTGCTGCCAGACCCAGACGGTGTCGGCAGCCGTATGCGCTTTTGGGTTCATGAGCCGAATAATAGCGCCATTCGGCTCATTGCGTGAGCCGAATGGCGCTATTATTCGGCTCATAATCCTTAAAAAGGGGCGCCCGGTCATCCGCAGCGCCCCTTTTCAGTTCTGCGAGGAGGGATCAGTCGGTGGTGATCCGCGAATGCTGCTTGGTGTCCTTCATGGTCGCGTACACCAACAGCGAGCAAGCGATGCAGGCGGTGACGTACCAGTAGAAGCCGGTCTCCATGCCGATGCTCTTGAACCACAGGGCCACATACTCGGCGGTGCCGCCGAAGATCGACACGGTCAGCGCGTACGGCAGGCCGACGCCCAGGGCGCGGATTTCGGTCGGGAACAGTTCGGCCTTCACCACGGCGTTGATCGAGGTGTAGCCGCTGACGATGATCAGCGCGGCCATGATCAGGAAGAACGCGCCCCACCAGGTCTGGATGGTGTGCAGGGTGCTGAGGATCGGCACGGTGAAGAGGGTGCCGAGCACGCCGAAGGCGATCAGGATAGGGCGTCGGCCAATCTTGTCGGACAGCCCGCCGATCACCGGCTGCAGGCACATGAACAGGAACAGCGTGGCCGCCGAGATGGTGGTCGAGTCGCTGATGCTCATGCCCACGGTGTTGACCAGGTATTTCTGCATGTAGGTGGTGTAGGTGTAGAAGGCCAGGGTACCGCCCATGGTCAGACCGACCACGGTCATCAGCTCTTTGGGATGGCGCAGCAGGGTACGCATCAGGCTTTCCCTGGATTTTTCCTTCTTGGTGAAGGAGGCGGTCTCTTCCATGCCGCGGCGCAGGTACAGGGCGACCACCGCGCACAGCGCGCCGATCACGAATGGTACGCGCCAGCCCCAGGCATACAGCTCCTCGGTGGTCAGGGTGTTCTGCAGGACGATCAGCACCGCCAGGGCGATGAGCTGGCCCGAGATCAGGGTGACGTACTGGAAACTGGAGAAGAAGCCACGGCGTTCCTTGCTGGCCATCTCGCTGAGATAAGTGGCCGAGGTGCCGTACTCACCACCTACCGACAGGCCCTGCATCAGGCGGGCGATGACCAGCAGGATCGGCGCGGCGACGCCGATGGTTTCGTAGCCCGGCGTCAGGGCGATGACCAGGGAGCCTGCGCACATCAGCAGTACAGAGGCCATCAGTGCCGCCTTGCGGCCCTTGCGGTCGGCGTACAGGCCCATCAGCCAGCCGCCTATCGGGCGCATGAGGAAGCCCACGGCGAAGATCGCGGCGGTGTTGAGCAGTTGGGCGGTGGTGTCGCCGGCGGGGAAGAAGGCCTTGGCGAAGTACAGCGAAAATGCGGCGTAGACGTACCAGTCGTACCATTCGACCATGTTGCCGATGGAGCCACTGAAGATCGATTTGAGGCGGCTGGCGGTGGACTTTTGCGCGGCGGGCGCAACGGCCGCCCCGGTGGGCAGAGTGCTGGCGTTATCCATCAGGGATACCTTCTCGTTGTTTTTGTGGAGCGCGCTCGAGGCGCAGCTTGAGAAGGGTTTTGCAGGAGGTGTGCCAGATGAGTGCGTGGTGATCCATCTGGGGGCGCCTGGCGCTCATCGCTGGCAAGCCAGTTCCCACACAGACCGCGTGCTGCTTGGCGTGCACGGTAACCTGTGGAAGCTGGCTTGCCAGCGATGGGCTGTAAAGCAGCCCCTTGAAGGCACAGACGGATAAGCGGTTTCCCGCTCATTCATGCAGGTTGATAGGCAAAAATCCGCTTACTCGCTGGCGAGAAAGTCCTCTCTCACCAACCCATGCCGCTGCATCTTTTCATTGAGTGTGCGCCGCGGCAGTTGCAAGGCCTCCATCACGCCCTTGATCTCACCCTTGTGCTGGCGCAGGGCCGCGCGCAGGCACTGGGCCTCGAACGCTTCCATCTGCTCGACCAGTGATTGCCCACCGGACTCGATCTCCAGGGCCGGCGAGCCCAGCCCCAAGGCATGTCGTTCGGCGGCATTGGCCAGCTCGCGCACATTGCCCGGCCAATCGTGGGCCAGCAGGCGCGCCAGCTGCACGCCGCTCAGCGGCGGGGCGCTGCGTCCGAGGCGTTCGGCGGCGGCGCGGGCGAAATGCTCGAACAGCAACGGGATGTCCTCGCGCCGCTCGCGCAGGGGCGCCAGTCTCAGTTCGGCAACGTTCAGGCGGTAGGCGAGGTCTTCGCGAAAGCGCCCGGCGCGGGCTTCCTCCAGCAAGTCTGGCTTGGTCGCGGCGATGATGCGCAGGTCGACGCTGATGCTCTGGTTGGCGCCCAGCCGCTCGAGCTTGTGCTCCTGGATCACCCGCAGCAGCTTGGCCTGCTGGGCCAACGGCATGCTTTCGATTTCATCGAGGAACACGGTACCGCCATTGGCGTACTCCAGTTTGCCGATACGCTTGCCCTGGGCACCGGTGAATGCGCCGCTCTCATGGCCGAACAGCTCGGCTTCGAAGAGCGTCTCGGGAATGGCCGCGCAGTTGAGGGCGACGAAGGGCTTGTCGGCGCGCGGGCCGAAGTCGTGCAGGCAGCGCGCCACGCGCTCCTTGCCGCTGCCGGTTTCGCCACGAATCAGCACGTTGACCGGCAGGCCGGCCAGCTCAAGCACCTGACGGCGCAGTTGCAACAAGCCTTGGGACATGCCCAGCAGGGTGTTCTCCAGTTGTGCCTTGAGGTCGGCCTGTTCATGCAGGCGGCGGTTCTCCAGGACCAGCTGGCGCTTTTCCAGGGCCCGGCGCAGGCTGCCCATCAGGTGTTGCGGGGTGAACGGTTTCTCCAGGAAGTCATAGGCGCCATTGCGCATGGCTTCCACCGCCATGGGCACGTCGCCATGGCCGGTGAGCAGGATCACCGGCAGGTCGGGATCGCTTGCCTGCAACCGTTCGAGCAGCTGCAAGCCGGACATACCGGGCATGCGCACGTCGCTGAGGATCACCCCGGGGAAGTGCGGCTCGAGCCTGTCCAGGCAGTCCTCGGCGCGGGCGAACAGCTGCACGTTGAAGCCCGACAGGCTCAGCCACTGTTCCACCGCGGTGCGGATGCTCGCTTCGTCGTCGACGACGATCACCGAATTCAACATACAGGCTCCAGGTCGCGCGGCAGGGTGAGGCTGAAGCGGGCACCGCCCGGCAGGTTCTCGACCTGCAGGCGACCACCGGCGTCGATGACGATGCCATAGGAGATGGCCAGGCCCAGCCCCAGCCCCTCACCGACCGGCTTGGTGGTGAAGAACGGATCGAAGACCCGGTCCAGGTCGCAGTCGAGGATACCACCACCGGAATCGAGCACGCTCAGGCGCCACTGCGCATCGTCGGCCTCGATGCGGATCTCCAGGCGTTTGTAACGCTTGTCGGCCATGGCGTCGATGGCGTTGCGCAGCAGGTTGATCAGCACCTGCTCCAGGCGGATCGCGTCGCCGCGGACCCAGGCCGGGCGTGCCAGGTACAGCGCCACTTCGACGCCTTCGGCACGGATGCGGGTGTCCAGCAGGTGCAGCGCCTGGTCGACCACCGTGGCCAGGTCCAGGCGCTCGCGCAGGCCGCCGGGGCTGTTGCGGGCGAAGGTCTTCAGGTGGCCGGTGAGCGCGGCCATGCGGCTCAGCATCTGCTCCAGAGGCTCCAAGGCCTGGCGCGCTTCGTCATGGCGGCCATGGTCGAGCAGCAGGCGCAGGGTTTCCAATTGCATGCGCTGGGTGGTCAGCGGCTGGTTGATTTCATGGGCCAGGGCTGCCGACATCTGCCCCAGCGCCGCCAGCTTGGCTGACTGCACCAGGCCTTCCTGGGCGGTATGCAGCTCGCGGGTGCGCTCTTCGACCAGGCGCTTGAGCTCTTGTCGGCTGCGTTGGCGCAGTCGGGCCAGGCGCAGGCGCTGGCTGACGAACAGCGCGGCGAACACCAGGCTCAGCCAGATGGCCGCGGCGGCGAGGGCGGCGTTGCGCCCGTCCTCGGCGACCTGTGGCTTGCGCAGCAGGTGCAGGGTCCAGCCTTCGGCCTCCAGCGGCAGGCGCTCCCACAGGTACTCGGCGGTGCCATCCGGGCCCTGGACGCGGGTCAGGTGGCTGGTGTCGGTGAAGCGGGTCAGGACCTGGTGCTGCAGGGGCACCAGCGGTTGCTTGTCATACTGGCGGGTTTCGGCCAGCTCGGCGCGGTCGGCGCCGGACAGCGGTTGCAGCTCACGGTAGCGCCAACCGTCCTGATTGGCGATGAAAGTGATGCCGCGGGCATCGCTGACCAGCAGGATATCGCTGCCTTGGCGCCACTCGCGCTCGAGCTCCGGGAACTCCAGCTTGACCACCATGGCGCCGAGGAAGCGGCCGTGTTCGTCGTCTACCGCGCTGGACAGGAAGTAGCCCGGCACGCCGCTGGTCACGCCGACCGCGTAGAAGCGGCCGCTGCCCTGGCTGCGGGTCTGCTTGAAATAGGGGCGAAAGCCGTAGTTGGAACCGACATAGGTGGTCGGCAGGCGCCAGTTGCTGGCGGCGATGGCCAGGCCCGTGCGGTCGAGCAGCTCCAGGGTGGAGGAGTTGGCGGCGCCGTTGATGCGTTCGAGCTTGCGGTTCAGGGCGTCCTGCACCGGCTCGGTGACTGGGCCGCGCAGGGCGGCAATCAGCTCTGGATCCAGCGCCAGCACTGCGGGCAGGGCGCGGTAGCGCTCAATCAGAGTGTGCAGGGCGTTGGCGTACAACCCCAGTTGTTCGCTGGCCCGGCGGGCGTCGGTTTCCATGGCCTGGCGCTTGGCCTGGTGCATGGCCCAGCCGGCGCTGAGGGTGGTGCCGACCAGGATCAGCAGGATGATCAAACCCAGGCGCAGGGCGCGGAAGGATGAGGGCATGGGGCGGATCCGGGATCTCGGTTGTCTGTGCCAGCCTTATCGCGGGGCAAGCCCGCTCCCACAGGATTGCAGAGGGTCCTGTGGAAGCCGGCTTGCCTCGCGAAGGGGCCGATCCTGCTTAACGCAGCTCGAAGCTCTGTTGCTGTACCGCCTGCGAGTCGAGGCCGATCTGGACATTGAACTGGCCAGCCTCGGCGACGTGCTGCAGTTGGCCATTGTAGAACTTCAGGTCCTGCTCACTGATGTCGAAGGTCAAGGTTCGCGCTTCGCCTGCCTTGAGCATCAGTTTCTGGAAGTTCTTCAATTCCTTGACCGGGCGGCTCATCGACGCGCTCTGGTCCTGGATATACAGCTGCACCACGGTCTCGCCGTCACGCTTGCCGGTGTTCTTCACCGTCACCTTGGCCTGCAGGGTGTCGCCACGCTTGAGTGCCTTCTGCGACAGCGCCAGCCCCGACAGCTCGAAACGGGTGTAGCTCAGGCCGTAGCCGAACGGGTACAGCGGGCCGTTCGGCTCCTCGAAGTACTGCGAGGTGTAGTTGCCCGGCTTGCCCGGGGTGAACGGGCGGCCGATGCGCATGTGGTTGTAGTACATCGGGATCTGCCCGACCGAGCGCGGGAAGGTGATGGCCAGGCGACCGGACGGGTTGTAGTCGCCGAACAGCACGTCGGCGATGGCGTTGCCGCCCTCGGTACCGCTGAACCAAGTCTCGAGGATGGCATCGGCCTGTTCGCGCTCCCAGGCGATCGACAGCGGGCGGCCGTTCATCAGCACCAGCACCAGGGGCTTGCCGGTGGCCTTCAGCGCCTTGATCAGGTCACGTTGTACCGCTGGGATTTCCAGGGTGGTACGGCTCGACGATTCGTGGGACATGCCACGGGACTCGCCGACCACGGCCACCACCACATCCGCCTGCTTGGCCGCCTTGACCGCTTCGTCGATCAGCACGGCGGCGGGACGTGGGTCATCGACGATTTCCGGCGCGTCGAAGTTGAGGAAGTTCAGGTAGTCGAACATGGCCTTGTCGCCGGTCACGTTCGAACCCTTGGCGTAGACCAGTTTGGCCTTGCCTTCGACTGCGCGGCGCAGCCCCTCGCGCACGGTGACCGAATGCTGCGGTTTACCGTCAGCGGCCCAGCTGCCCATCATGTCGATCGGCGCGTCGGCCAGGGGGCCGACCAGGGCGATGGTGCCGGACTTCTTCAGCGGCAGGGTCTGCTCGCGGTTTTCCAGCAGCACCAGGCCACGGCGTGCCACGTCGCGAGCGGCGTCACGGTGCAGGCGGTCTTCGGCGTAATAGTCCTTCAGGTCGGTATCGGCCTTGGGAATGCGTACATAGGGGTCCTTGAACAGCCCCATGTCGTACTTGGCGCCCAGCACTTCGCGCACTGCCTGGTCCAGCTCGGCCTGGCTGACTTCGCCGGACTTCAGCAGCCCCGGCAGCTCTTCGCCGTAGAGCGTGTCGTTCATGCTCATGTCGATGCCGGCCTTGATCGCAAGCTTGGCCGCTTCGCGGCCGTCGCGGGCCACGCCATGGCGGATCAGTTCCTGGATGGCGCCGTGGTCGCTGATGGTCACACCCTTGAAGCCCCACTCCTTGCGCAGCAGGTCGTTCATCAGCCAGGTGTTGGAGGTGGCCGGCACGCCGTTGATTGAGTTCAGCGCGACCATTACCCCGCCGGCACCGGCGTCGAGCGCTGCGCGGTAGGGCGGCAAGTAGTCGTTGTACATCTTCGGCAGGCTCATATCGACCGTGTTGTAGTCGCGCCCGCCCTCGACCGCGCCGTAGAGGGCGAAGTGCTTGACGATAGCCATGATGCTGTCGGCGTTGGCCGGGCTCGAGCCCTGGAACGACTTGACCATCACCTGACCGATCCTCGAGGTCAGGTAGGTGTCCTCGCCGAAGCCCTCGCTGGTGCGGCCCCAGCGCGGGTCGCGGGCGATATCGACCATCGGCGCGAAGGTCATGTCCAGGGAATCGGCGGCGGCCTCGATGGCCGAGGTGCGGCCGACCTTGGCGATGGCATCCATGTCCCAGGACGAGGCAAGGCCCAGGCCGATCGGGAAAATGGTGCGCTCGCCGTGGATGGTGTCGTAGGCGAAGAACATCGGGATCTTCAGGCGGCTGCGCATGGCCGCGTCCTGCATCGGCCGGTTCTCGGGGGCGGTGCGCGAGTTGAAGGTGCCACCGATGCGTCCGGCGGCGATTTCCTCGCGGATCTTGTCGCGGGGCATCTCGGGGCCGATGCTGATCAGGCGCAACTGGCCGATTTTCTCGGCCTCGGTCATCTGGCCGACCAGGTGGTCGATGAACGCCTGCTTGTCTTGCAGGGGCGCGGCGGTGGGGGCGGCAAGGGCCGCCTGACTGGCAAGGCCCATGGCCAGGCCCAGCAAAGACAGTTTCATCATCAATTCCGTTGTCGAGTGATAAGCGGCTGGTCGAGACGTTTCGTACGCTTGTAGCTGTCGCGTCCGCTGGCGGTTCTGTGGATCATTCATCCATGATCCAGCGCAGTCGCGGATTATGCCTTATATGAAGCGCTTGTTGAGATACACTCTCGCCCACCCGATTGCCGGGATAACAACGATAAGAACGCTCGAGAGACGATGGCATGACCGAATACGAACAGCGCCAGATCGCCGAGGCGATCGCCCGCGCCGAGCGGCGTACCGATGCGGAGCTGGTGACCGTGCTGGCCCGCCGCGCCGACGACTTTCCCTACCTGCCGTTACTCTGGGCCGCCCTGCTGGCCTTGCTGATCCCCGGCGCATTGCACCTGTGGCTGGGCGGTATCGGCGTCAATGGCCTGCTGCTGGCGCAGATGCTGACCTTCATCAGCCTGTGCCTGCTGCTGCGCCATCCGCGCCTGGCGGCCTGGGTGGTGCCGTCGGTGCTGCGGCGCCGACGTGCCTCGGGCCTGGCCCGCCAGCAGTTTCTTGAACTCAATCTGCAGCGTACCGCCGGTGCCACCGGGGTGTTGATCTTCGTCAGCGAAGCCGAGCGTCATGTCGAGATCCTGGTTGACGAAGGCATTGCCCGACACCTGCCGGAGCAGGCACGCGAGGCGATTGTTGCCCGCTTCACCGAGCAGGTGCGCCTGGGTCATACCCTGCAGGGTTTCGTCGAATGCATCGAGGCCTGCGGCGAGCTGCTCAGCGAACACGTGCCGCCCACCCATGCGCGCAACGAGCTGCCCAACCGCCTGGTGATTCTCGACTGAGTCTGATCAGACCGGAGGCGAGTCGCAGCGGGCTTGCCCCGCAAACACCGGTGAAGCCGGTGCATTACGCCGGGTGCTGGTTTCGTGAGGATCACCATCGACGTAGAATGCCGGGCATTGCGCATTGCGCCCCCCGCATTCCGAGGCACCCGTTCCCATGTCGTCCCCTTCTTCAGCCCCCACCGCGCCGGACGCGCGTGCCCAGTTCCTGAACCTGCTCGCCGACGCCCTGGCCGATGGCAGCCTGAGCAAGCTGGTGCTGGCCCGCCATGTCGGCGCCGACCAGACCCTGCAGCGGATCATCGCCAAACCGGTGCAGATCAAGGGGCAGGCCTGCCTGTCGCTGGTCTACCGTCATCAGACCCGCGACATCACCCGCAACCTGGGGCTGGACCCGGCGCTGGCGCTGGTGACCGAGCTGCTGCCGGAAAGCTTTCGCAACGCGCACCTGTTCACCGCCGCCGGCGAGGTGCAACTGGAATTCAGCAAGAAGGGCAAGCCGATGCTGCGCCGCCACCTGGCCCAGCCGACGCCACGCGAGACCGGGGCTGGCGGGCACGACCGCGAAAAGAAGCGCTACCTGGAACTGTCGCGACCGTTCCTGCGCGACCTGGGGGTGACCGACGGTCAAGGTGCGCTGATCCCCTCGATGTCGCGCAAGTGGAAGCAGATCAACAAGTTCATCGAAGTCTTCGACCATGCCTTGAGCAGCGCGCCGGTGAGTGCGCAACAGACGCTCAAGGTCGCCGACTTCGGCTCGGGCAAGGGCTACTTGACCTTCGCCATGCACGATTACCTGCGCAATACCCTAGGGCGTGAGGCGCAGGTCACCGGTGTCGAATTGCGCGCGGACATGGTCGAGCTGTGCAACGCCGCCGCCGCTCGCCTGGAGCATCCGGGCCTGGTGTTCGAATGCGGTGATGTGCGCAGCGTGGTGCCTGAAGCCATCGACGTGATGATCGCCCTGCATGCCTGCGACATTGCCACCGACTACGCCATCCATACCGGCATTCGCTGCAAGGCCGCGATCATCATGTGCTCGCCGTGTTGCCACAAGCAGGTTCGTCCGCAACTGCGCAGCCCCGGCCTGTTGCAACCGATGCTGCAATACGGGCTGCACCTGGGGCAGCAGGCTGAAATGCTCACTGACAGCCTGCGGGCACTCTATCTTGAGGCCTGTGGCTACGAGACCAAGGTGTTCGAATTCATCTCGCTCGAGCACACCAACAAGAACAAGATGATTCTTGCGGTCAAGCGCCGACAGCCCCAGGACAATGCGGCGCTGCTGGAGAAGATCGCCGAGCTCAAGGCGTTCTATGGGGTACGCGAGCATTGCCTGGAAACCCTGCTGCAGGCGGATGGCCTGATCGCTGGGTGATCGACCTCGCCTGGACCTACAGCACCTTCCCCGTTTCGGTTAGGCCGTTTCCGAAAGAGCTTTTCTGAGTCTGTTGCAGCCTTCCTGGCACCTAGTCTGGCTTGTGGTGACGCCCGTCGGCGTTACTGGGTTGTCACTTGACAACCTTCTTCCCATGCCCATACTGGAGCTCAATCGATGGCCCGTCCCCTCCATCCAAACAAGGAAGTCGAGCAGTCCTTGGCACACGCTGAGGCGCAGGGCTGGAAAGTCACGGTGCGGGACGGCCACTGCTGGGGGCGGATCTATTGCCCCAACAACGACCGCGAATGCCGCTGTGGCGAGTTCTGCATCACCAGCGTGTGGAGCACACCCAGAAATCCGGGCACCTTCGCTCGCCAGTTGCGCCGGGTCGTGGACAACTGCACATCGATGCGCGGAATCGTCAAACAGCCAGTGGAGCGAAAGTGATGGAGTACGAATTCACCCTCAAGTACCAATTGCACGACGGTGTGGACGTCGATGCACTGATCGAGCTTCTGGGAGAGGCCGGTTGCGATGACGCGGTGGTCGGTAGCGGTCAGCCCGGACGCCTGGCCCTGGCTTTCTCCCGCGAGGGCAAAACTGCGCGGGAAGCGGTGCACAGCGCCCTGGAGAATGTCCGGCAGGTCTTGCCGGAGGCCCGCCTGATCGAAGCCAGTCCTGACCTGGTCGGCCTGACCGATGTGGCGACGCTGGTGGGGGTGTCCCGACAGAACATGCGCAAGCTCATGCTCACGCATCACCGCACTTTCCCGGCCCCGGTGCATGACGGCAGCCTTTCGCTCTGGCACCTGGCCGACATCCTGGCCTGGATGCAGGAACGTGGTACCCACGCCGTGGGCCAGGCGCTTCACGAACTGGCTGTCGTGGCGATGCAGGTGAATGTCGCCAGGGCCCAGGAACGGGTGGCGAGTGGCAGGTGATGCAGTCCTTTGCATCATCGCCGTTGGACAGATTCAGAAGAACCGGGTCACGCTGATCTTGGCATTGCGCCCTTGGGTATAGGCGTTCTCGCCTGACAATTCCGGTCGGATTGCCTTGTTGAACAGGTTGTCCACGGTCAGGTTGACCTCGGTGCCCTTGAGGTACGGCTGTTGGGGTTTCCAGTTGGCGAACAGGCCGTGAATTTCGTACTTCTCGTTGCCGAAGTTGTCGTAGTAGCGGTCACCGAGGGCGCTGGCCGGGCCCTCGAAGTATTTGTCACTGGGCAGGTGGCGGGTGGCGCCGACGAACTGTGCGGTCCAGCCGACACGGGCGTCCCAGGACGGAATCTTGACCCCCAGGGTGGTGATCCATTTCGGCGCCGGCACATCCTTGGCCCATACGTCGGGGCCCCAAGGGTTGGTATAGGCGCCCTCATGGCGACCTTCCATCCAGGCGTACGATACCGCGCCGAACAGGTAGGTGGAATCGTAGAACGTCTCGATCTCGAAGCCCTTGTACTCCACGTCGCCGATGTTGCGGTAGTTGCCCATCAGGCCACCGCCGCAGGTGTTGGCGATGCTGCCGCCAGTGACCAGTTGCTCCTGGCAGCCGACGCCAGTGGCCTTGAAGATCTCGTCGGTGATCTTGTTGCGGAACAAGGTCGTGCGTACCTGGGCGCTGTCGCCCTGAACAAACACGTTGGAGAAATCACTGATGCTCCCCACGCGCACGCCGGTAATGCGTTCCGGGTCAAGGTCGCGGCTGGTGGACGTGCGGCTTCCCACGCCTTGCACCTCGTACTGCTCATCCAGCACGGGGGCGCGCCAGGTCTTGCTGTAGTCGGCAAACAGCACGGTCTGTTCGGTGGCCTTCCAGAACAGCGACAGGCGTGGCGACCAGCCGCTGTAGGTCTTGTCGCTGTAGTCGTGGCCGGCGGCCGGGTTGTTGTAGTAGGGCGCCTGGTTGGGCTTGCCCTCGTTGGTGACGTGGTCATAGCGCAATGACGGAGTGATGGTCACGCTGCCCAGGGTGACGGCGTCCTGCAGGTAGTAGCCCTGGCTGTGGACCTGGCCGCTGGGCATGAAGTAGGGCTGGTAGTGGCCATAGTTGTACTTGGGCACTTCATAGGTCTTGCCGGGCATCCACATCTGCGTGTCGCGATCGTGGCGACGAAGCTGTACGCCAGCGGTAAGCGCATGCTCCAGCGGTCCAGTAAGGAAGGTGCTGGTGTTCTTCACATCGAGCATGCGGTCCTTGTACTCGGTGTCCATCTTGCGACCACCGGTGGCCGGCTGGAAGAACGCCGTGGCTTCACGCTCGTCGGTCTGCTTGGTGTCGGACTCGGAGTATTTCACCTGCAAATCGACCCACGGATTCTCGATGGGCTGGTACTTGTAGGTGGCCGACCAGGTGGTGTCGATGGTGGTGCGATAGGCCAGGAAGCGTTTGAGAGAGCCTTCGTAGCCATACTTCTTGATGTCCGCGGCCGAGGGTGGCGCCGGGTAGGCGGTGGCGGCGAAGGTGGTCCAGCGGTCGGTTTCGGAGCGCGAGTAGGAAAGGCCCAGGCTGTGCTCGTCGGTGAAGTGGACGTTGCCCTTGAGCAGCATGCCGTCCAGGTCCAAGGCGCTGTAGGGCACGCGCTTGGGGTTGACCGGCCACTGGTTGTTCGGGTCCGGCAGGTTGTCGGCCATTTTCAGGTTGCCGCCGTCGCGTTTGGTGTAATAGACCAGGCCGTCGAAGCGCCTGTCATCGCTGCGGCCGAACAGCGCCGAGCTGTAGATCTGCTGATGGTCGTTGCTGGCGTAGCCATATTTGAGCATGGCGCCACTGTCGCGACCTTCCTGCAGCAGGTCGCCGGCGTCCTTGGTCTGCATGTTGACGCTGCCGCCGAAGCCGCCGTTGCCGGTCTTCACCGAATGGGGGCCCTTGTCCACCTCGATGTGCTTGATCAGTTCCGGCTCGATGAAGATCGTGCCTTGCTGGTAACGCTCGAAGCCGCTCTTGGGCGCGCCATCAAGGGTCATCGGCACGTCCTCGGCGTCGCCCAGGCCCCAGATGTTGATGGTCTGGCCGCCGGGTTTGGCCGAGCCGCCCATGTTCACGCCGGGCAAGGTGGCCAGTACGCTGGGGATGTTGTTCGGTTGGTAGCGGTCGATCTGTTCCTGGTCGAGGGTCGAGCGTCCGACGTTGCCGGGCTCCACCTGCTTGCCGTCGCCGACGATGCTCAAGGCGCCGAGCTGGATGCTGTTGTCGGCACTCGGGGCGTCCTCGCGCAGGCGTACCACGTAGGTGTTGCCCATGCGCACGACACTGAAGCGGCTGCCCACCAGCAGGCGCCCGATGGCCGCCTCGGCCTCGAAATCTCCCTTGAGTGCCGGTGCCTGTGCGCTGCCGAGCAGGGCCTCGTCGAACAGCAACTGGACCTTGGCCTGCTGGGCCAGCTGACTCAACGAACGGGCCAGCGGTTGTGCAGGCAGGTCGAAGGGTACCGGCGCGGCTTCAGCGGCCAGGCTCATGGCCAGGCACAGGGCCAGCAGGGTGGGTCGGGCAGGCAGGCAGTGCAATGGACGCAACGCGGACAACATGGATTCCCCCAAACGGCAAAAGGCCGGAAAAAGCCCGCCATCAAACAGCAGGCGGGGAGGAAGACGCGGCGTTGCGATAAAACCTCACCTGCGAATGATAAAAATTCTCAAATTATTTTTTAGCGCCGCTCGATGCGCAGGCGCCCATCGGCGAGCAAGGTTGTCTTGACCGGCAACAGCGCAGGCAGGGCATTGAGCAGGGCGTCCGGATCGCGCACGTCGAGGTTGCCGGACACCTTGTAGCGGCCGAGCGCCGGATCGGCCAGCACCACCGGCTGCTGGCGATACAGGCCGAGCTCGTCGACCAGGCTGGCCAGTTCGCGGTTGCGGAAGCTCACATGGCCTTCGCGCCAGTCGGCGACCTGCTGCTCACCGAGTTCGTGGCGGGTCAGGCTGCCGCGCGCCAGGTCGTAGGTGACGCCCTGTCGGGCACCGAGCAGCACGGGTGGTTGTCGCTCACCCGGCGTATCGAACGCCACCTGACCGTGGGCGACCGCCACCACCAGTTCGCGCTCGCCACGGCGCAGGTCGAAGCCGGTACCGACCACGCGCACCTGGCCGCTGCCGGCGTCGACGAACAGGGGGCGCTCCTTGTCGGGTGCCACCTCGATGTACAGCTGGCCGTGGTCGAGATGGATCAGTCGGCGCTCGGCGCTGAAGTCCAGGCGCAGGCGAGTCTGGGCGTTGACGAAGAGCTGGCTGCCGTCGGGCAGTTGCAGGGGCTGCAGGGCCTGGCCGGCGGCGATGTACTGGCTGAAGGCGGTGCTGCCCGCCCCCAGATTGCCCGCCAGCACCGCACAGAGCAGGGCCGCCGCGGCTGCCAGGGCCGGGCGCCAGCGTGGCGTGCGGCGCACCGGCAAGGGCACGGGGCGGTTGGCCTGTTTGAGCGCGGCCAGGTCATCCCACAACTGTTCGAACTGACGATAGGCACGGGTGTGCTCGGGCGTCTGCATCCACAGGGCGAAGGCCTTGCGCTCCTGGCGCGACGGCTGGTTGCGGTTGCGGCTGAACCAGCTCGCCGCCTGGGCGTCGATCGGGCGCGGGTCGAGCTCGTCGGTGGGGGTCATGGGAACTGCTCCGTGCCGTTGTCACTGTCCAGGCGTTGCTTGCATTGCAGCAGGGCGGCGGCGATGTGCTTCTCGACCATGCTGACGGAAATGTTCATGCGTTCGGCGATCTGGGCCTGGGTCAGGCCTTCGAAACGGTGGAGCATAAGGGCTTCGCGGCGTCGCGGCGAGAGTTCGGCGAGCACCTGGCGCAATTGATTCAGTCGTTGCTGCTGCTGGGCGTGATCCAGCGGGTCATTGGCGGACGTGTCATGGGCCTCGGGCAGGGTGTCGTCGGCCAAAACCGCGTGGCGGACTTTTTGCCGTCGCCAATGGTCGCTCAGCAGGTTGCGCGCCACCTGGAACAGGAACGCGCGCGGCTGTTCCACCTTGGCCCGGTCCCGATAGCCCAGCCACTGGGCGAACACATCCTGGGTCATGTCTGCGGCATCGCTGGCATTGTTCATGCGCTTGCGCAGGAAATGCAGGATGTCGGCATAGAAACCGTGGGCGACAGGGTCGGGCTTGGGGCGCTGCATGCACGCTTTCCGGGCTGGCGTGGAGGAAAGGGTGCGGATCTTATCGAGAATTATTTACACTTGCAAAGTGGCCGATTCAATGCCGACGAGCGTGGCTGGCGGGTACGGCAATCGCCAGCTCAGCCAACCCCAAGGGATGACTGGTTGAATCGAAGAAATGCAGTGAAACCTGGTCAAGGTCGGCGAAACGGTCGATAAAGTGTTGCTTCTGGTTGATGATCGACGCCTCGCTCAATGGTCGGATGGCGATTGACAAGTGCCATGGCCGTGCCTGACGGACGGCCTCGAGCAGGTGCTGGTCGCTGGCATCCAGGTGTTGGCCGAACAGGCACAGGCCACCCTGTTCGCGGGCCAGCTGGCCCAGGCTCCAGGACAGGTAGTCCGAGTGGCGGATGGCGCGTAGCTTGTCGTCACTGCGGCTCTCGTTGACGAACAGCGGCACTTCGCCAGGGATGTTGACGGCGAAGCCTTCGAGCAGCTCGGCCTGTTCCGCGCCGCGCTGGCGGGTGCTGCCGTCGGGTAGTTTAAGCAGGTGCATGCCGCCATGCAGGTGCAGCACGCGGATGCCTTCTACCTCGCTGCGGCGCACATCGAAGAAACCCTGTTCGTCGAACAGGCTGGCAAAACCTTGCGCATCCTGGGCCACGGCCCAGGGCAGGATCAGGTCGTAGTTGCTGGTGTAGACGGTACGGTACTGGCGCAGCGCCTGGTTGATGGCCGTGCGCGTCGCGGCGGGGAACAGCGGCCAGGGCAGGTGCACGGCACGCACCGCGTGGATCAGCGCCTCCTTGATCGAGTAGTAGCGGTTCAGCGGCGCGGTGGAGTTGATCGCCAGCGCGGCATTGGCCCGTACCGTGGTGTTCAGGGTGCTGAGCACCGGCTCGAACAGCTCGCTACCCAAAGCCTTGAACAGCGCCTGGTCGCTCACCCCCAGCGCCTTGTGCCGTACCTGCTGGGCTTGCTCGAACAACGAGAAGTAGCCGAACGGCTTCCACAGCGCGCGACTGGCGCCGTTGCCCAGCAGCAGGGCGGTGCAGGGGTGGCGCTGGTTGAGGTCGGCCCAGGAGGGCAGGTGGGCGTCGAGTGCGGGCATGGGTGGTCCGTTGGGTGGGGCGGAAACGCCAGGGACTTTAGCATGTCATGCAGAGTGTGCGAGGCTTGCGCCTTCAAGGACTGCACCGTTGACCTTGCCGGCGCTTCCAGAGGCCGGCCCCGATCTGCAAAGGACTACCCATGTACAAGACCCTTCTCCTGGCCACTCTGCTGGCGAGCACTGCCGCCCATGCCACTGATGGCAAGGACCTTGCCAATGCCCAGGACATCCCTCACCCGGCCGTGATCGCCCACCGCGGCGCCTCGTTCGACGCGCCCGAGTCCACCACCCCTGCCTACCTGCTGGCCCGTGAACTGGGCGCCGACTACCTGGAAATGGACCTGCAGCGCACCCGCGATGGCGTGCTGGTGGTGGTCCACGACGATGTGCTGGCGCGCACCAGCGACGTCGCCGAACGTTACCCGGAGCGCAAGGCCAGCCCGGTCAGCGCCTTCACCCTGGCCGAGCTCAAGGCGCTGGATGCCGGCAGCTGGTTCAACAAGGCCTACCCCGAGCGTGCCCGGGATGCGTTCAAGGGCCAGCGCATCCTGACCCTGGACGAGGTGATCGACATCGCCGAAGGCAATCCCGAGCGTCACCCCGGCCTGTACATCGAGACCAAGGAACCGGCCCAGTTCCCCGGCATCGAGCAAGATCTGAAGCAGCGCCTCGAAGCCCGTGGCTGGCTCGACAAGCCGGGCCGGGTGGTGTTGCAGACCTTCGACCGCAACAGCCTCAAGCTGCTGCACGAAGCCATGCCGCAGGTACCGAAGATCCTCTTGCTTTGGGTGGCCAAGGGCAGCATCGAACCGGCCTCCGGGCAGGACTTCGCCGAGTCCGGCGAGCAGGACAAGTCGGCCTTCTACGCCCGCCAGCAGCCCAAGGACCGCGCCGAGTTCGAGCGCTGGCTCGACTACGCCAAGGCCGGCGGCGCCATCGGCACCGGCCCTTCGGCGATCCGCACCCACCTGGGCGAGCAGAGTTACTCCGATTTGATCCAGCCCTGGATGAACCAGGCCAGCCATGCCAAGGGCCTGCTGGTGCACGTCTACACCCTCGACGAGGCGGTGGACTTCGACAAGGCGATGAAAGCCGGCGTCGATGGCATCTTCACCAACCGCGCCGGTGAGCTGATGCGTTTCTATAAACGACCGATGCCACAGAACGAAGGCCAGTTACTGCGCAAGCTGGGTTACTGAACGGCAACATGATCGGCAGGGGACACAGGCTGTGCCGTGATACCGAGCCCACGTCCCGTTCAAGGGACGTCGTGGGTGGTAGTCCCCTCCCTCACTCCGCGGTACCCTCCCGGCGAGCCCTGTTGCGCCATACCCGATACGCCCGAATCCCCGCCCGTACCGAGCCGAACAGCAATTTTTCCTCCATCTCCCGGGCCATCCCGGAACGCACCAGCATGCGCAGGAAGGTGCCACGGGCACGGGCGATGGCGAAATGAATACCCTGGGCGGCGAGGGTGTCGCGGACTTCGCGCAAGGCTGCCACGCCACTGACGTCGATGTTGGTCACGGCTTCTGCGTCGAACAGCACCACCTGGGGTTTCTCCACGCCTTGCACGGCCTCGAGCAGGCGCATCTTGAAGTAGTCGGCGTTGAAGAACAGGATCGCGTCGTCGAAGCGGTACACCACCAGGCCCGGCACGGTACGGGCGTCCTTGTGCTGGCGCACGTCCACCTGGCCTTCGATGCCCGGCACCCAGCCAAGCACGGCGTCGGTGGGCTGGTAGATGCTGTAGAGCAGGCGCAGGATGGCCAGGGTCACGGCGAACACGATGCCCGGCAACACGCCCAGGCCGAGCACGCCGACCGTGGTCAGCAGGCACAGCCAGAACTCGAAGCGGCTGAGCTTGCGGATGGTCTTTAGCGACTTCACGTCGATCAGCCCCCAGCCGGCCATCAGCAGCACCGCGCCCAGCGCGGCCTGGGGAATCCAGGCCATGGGCGCGGTGAAGAACAGCAGGATCAAGGCGATCACCAGGGCGGCGATGATGCCCACCAGCTGGCTCTTGCCGCCGACCATGTCGTTGACCGCGGTGCGCGAGTCGGCGCCGCTGATGGCGAAGCCCTGGGAGATGCCGGCGGCCAGGTTGCTCACGCCCAGGGCGAGGAACTCGTGGTTGGCGTTGATCGCGTAGCCGTGGCGGGCGGCGAAGCTGCGGGCGGTGAGCATTGCGCTGCAGAAACTGATGGTGGCGATACCCAGGGCATCGCGCAGCAGGCTCTTGGTTTCCGCCAGGGTGCTCTGCGGCCAGGCCAGCTCCGGGATGCCCGCCGGTACCGGGCCGAGGATCGCCACCCCATAACGGTCAAGACCGAACAACCCGGCCAGGGCGGTGAACACCACCACCGTCACCAGTGCCGCCGGCAGCCGCGGGTAGCGTCGCGGCAGCCAGATCAGCAGGCCCAGCCCGGCCAGGCCGATGGCCAGGGTCAACCAGTGGATCTCGCCCAGGCGCTGGAGGAAGTTGATCAGGCTGAGGATGAACCCATCGCCTTCGATCCTGAAGCCCACCACTTTCGACAACTGCCCGGCAAGCAGGCTCAGGCCGATGCCATTGAGGTAGCCGATGAGGATCGGCCGCGAGAAGAAGCTGGCGATGAAACCGGCCCGCGCCACCCCGGCGGCGATCAGCATCACGCCCACCAGCACGGTGACGATTACCGACAGCTCGGCGATGCGGTGCGCATCACCCATGGCCAGCGGCGCCACGGCCCCGCCGATCATGGCGCAGGTGGCGGCGTCCGGGCCGACCATCAACTGGCGTGAGCTGCCGACCAGGGCATAGACCATCATCGGCAGCACGCAGGCGTACAAGCCGTACTGCGGTGGCAGGCCGACGATCTGCGCATAGGCGATGGCGATGGGGATCTGGATCGCGGCCACCGACAGGCCGGCTTGCAGGTCTGCGTGGAACCACTCGCGGCGGTAGTGCAACAGGTTGGCCAGGCCCGGTAGCCAGCGGGAGAGAAACATGCGCAGTCCTTTGGAAATGTTTCACAAAGCGTAGCGGTTATGCACCGCGAATCACTGGGCATTCAAGCCAATCGGCGCGGCCATGGCCATGGGCCAGATCAACAAAGGAACACTGGAAACGAAAAAAGGAGCCGAGGCTCCTTTTGACAGCGACGACGCTATTGGAACGTCGTGCGGGGAATGCGAGTTGGAGCGGGTAGAGGGAATCGAACCCTCCTCAATAGCTTGGGAAGCTATAGTTTTACCAATAAACTATACCCGCTTCGAAGCACGACTTTTTACCAGAACCCTCCCTGAATGAGAAGCCCAAGGCTGTAAAAAAGCCTGTCGGCGGCCCGTAGCCTGCGGCTGTCGAGGGCTACAGGACGCCGATGCGCTCAGATGGCCAGTGCATGCTGCCCCGTTTCCTGTGTGTAGCGGTGGCGGGGTTCGCGCAGCGCCGGCTTGAGGAAACCGAGCATGGCATCGCGGGTATCCTCGCAGGCGCTTTTGTGTTCCATGTCCAGGAAGTGGCCGGCCCTGCGGATCACGCTGAAGTGGCTACGCCCCACATGCCGGCTGAACTGGCGGGCATCCTCGACGGTGGTGTACTCGTCGCGGTCACCGTTGATGAACAGCACCGGGATGTCGATGTTGCGCGCGGCCTTCAGTGCCCGCTCCAGGTCGTGGTCGAGCACCTGGTTGATGTGGAAGTGCATCTGCGCATACTCGTGGCTGTCCAGGCTGCTGACGTGCCGGTAGTTGAAGCGCTTGAACAGCGACGGCAGGTGCTTGCCGATGGTGTCGTTGACCAGGTTGCCCACCTGGTAGCGGTCGCAGGCGGCCAGGTACTGGCAACCGCGCTCCAGGTAGTCGCGCATCGGTTCGTTGATCACCGGTGAGAACGAGCTGACGATGGCCTTCTTCACCAGCCGCGGCTGGTGCGCCAGCGCCAGCAGGGTGCAGGCGCCGCCCCAGGAGAACGACATCACGTGGTCGGCACGGAAGTGTTCAATCAGCTCGAGCAGGATGTGTGCCTCGGCTTCCTTGGTCAGCAACCGTTCATGGCGGTTGTGGGGTTTGGACTTGCCGGCGTAGGGCTGGTCGTACAGCACCACGTTGAACTGTGGGTGCAGGTTGCGCACTGTCTGTGCAAAGGACGCCGTGGTGGCCAATGAGCCATTGATCAGGATGATCGTCTTTTCGGCGCCTTCCGCGCGATGGAACTCCGTGTAAACCCGGTACTGCCCTTGGATATCAAGTACAGCGATTTCTGGCCTCATGTCATCGACTCCTGGCGCAAAAAGGGTATTCGCGTCACCTGGTGGCGTGTGCGATCGGCAGGCGGGTTGGGCGCCGAATCGACCGGACAGGCCATTAGGGTGCACGTGCTTTATGACAGGTAGGCATTCGCCTGGAACTGAAACCGGTAGGCCCTTGTGTCGATCCTTGACGCTTGTAGACGACGGTATTGTTGTGCGGGCGATTACCGTGCCCCAGGGCATCGAGACCCCGGGTGGCCGGTAAAGGGCGTCTTGGACTGCGGTTGTGACCAATGAGTCACATGCAGACCGACGAGTTAGCAGTCAAGCAGGGAGGCCGGGATCGCGCAAGTGCCGTTGAGGCAATCTTTCGTGGGAAACTGCCGAATGGCGAGTTCGTTCAGACCGAGGCGATTTCCTCGGCGGTCAGCGCCCTGAATTCTCCCGGATGCAATATCGGGTCCAGTGTGATCGACCCCATGCTTTCCCGATGCAGGCCCACGACCTTGTTCTGGAAGTGTCCGAACATCCGCTTCACCTGGTGATAGCGGCCCTCGACGATGACCAGGCGCGCGCTGCGCGGGCCGAGGATGTCCAGCTGCGCGGGCAGGGTGGTGAGGTCTTCGAAGGCGAAGTAGAACCCTTCGCGGAACCGATCGATGTAATGTGCACCGATTTCGTCCTCGGTGTGCACCAGATAGGTCTTGGGCTGCTTGGTCCGTGGCTGGGTCAGGCGCCGCGACCACTGACCATCGTTGGTCAGGATCAGCAGCCCGGTGGTGTTGTAGTCCAGACGTCCGGCGATGTGCAGGTCATCGCGCAGCGCTGCCGGCAGCAGGTCGAGCACGGTGCGGTGCTGCGGATCCTGGGTGGCGCTGACGCACCCGGCGGGCTTGTGCAGCATCAGGTAGCGCGCTGGACGCCCGGGCTGGTGCAGTTGCTCGTCGACCTCGACGCGATTGAATTCGCGCACCTCCAGCAGCGGGTCGCCGGTCGGCAGGCCATCCACGCGCACGCGCCGCTGGGCCAGCAGCAGGCGTACTTGCTGGCGGTTGTAGCAGGGCAGGTTGCCGAGGAATCGGTCGAGGCGCATGGGGCGGGTCGCTTGCGGGAAATCGGCGCGCAGTCTAGCGGATCGGGCGCGCTGGCGCTGCCTTGAGCTGCGCGTCCACCTGCGCGCAGCGCGGGCACAGGCAGGCCTTGTCGCGCAGCTCGGCCGGCAGGGCCTCGATCAGCGTCGGGTCGATGGCCACGTCGAAGCACCAGCAGCCTTGCGCGGCGTTGCGCGGGTCGGCCAGGCCGCACTGGTTGAGGGCGCCACAGGCGGGGCAGCGTTGAAGTTCAGGCATGGTCGGGTCCGGGCATTTCGCTGCAGACGCGGTTGCGTCCACCTTGTTTGGCACGATAGAGCGCATGGTCGGCGCGGGTCAGCAGGCTGTGCAGGCTGTCGTCGCGCCGCAGGGCGGACAGGCCGATGCTCACGGTCAGGCGCAGAGGCTGTTCGGCGTGGCTGAAGGTCAGTTGCTCGGTGCGCTGGCGGATCTTTTCCGCCACCTCGATGGCCTGGCGGCCTTCGGCTTCGCGCAGCAGCACGATGAACTCCTCGCCGCCCCAGCGGCACAGTATATCGGACTGGCGCAGGCTGCCCTGCAGCACATTGGCGAACTGGCGCAGCACTTCGTCGCCGGCCAGGTGGCCATGGGTGTCGTTGAGGGTCTTGAAGTGGTCGAGGTCGATCAGCAGGGCGACCAGCGGCGCGCTGTCACGCTGTGCTTCGATGAGCGCCTGGCCGGCCAGCAGGTCGAAGCTGCGGCGATTGGGCAGGCCGGTGAGGCTGTCGAGGGTGGCCAGTGCCTCGGCGTTGTCCTGGTGCCGCTTGATCATGGCATTGAGCAGTGACAGGACCACCAGGGTAATCATGGCGCAAATAGCCAAGTTCAGGTACAGCGACTGGCGGATGCGGTCCAGGGCGCCGCTTTCGCGCTTGTCCACCAGCAGGTACCAGTCCAGTTCCGGCAGCAGGCGCACATTGAGAAAGTGGCTGTGGCCGTCGTTGTCGGTGTACTCGTGACTGCCGCTGGCCGGTGTCGGCATGCGTGCCAGCAGGTCCTGCCACTGGCTGCTGTCGGCCAGTTGCTGGCCGGCGCGCAGGCCATGGGGGCCACCGTCGGAGCCGGTCAGCAAAACCTTTCCACCGGCGTCGGTGAACAGCACCGAGCGCTGGTAGCGTCGCTGGTATTCGTCGATCAGTCGGACCACCGACTCCACGCTCAAGCCCACGCCGGCGGCACCGATGAAGCGCTGCTGATAATCGAGCACGCGGTGGTTGATGAATACGGTGGGTTTGTCCTGGTTGGCCATGTCCACATCGACATTGATCTCATAGGGCTTGCCCGACTGGCGCAGGCGGAAGTACCAGGCGTCGCGCCAGGCGTCGGCCCGCACCTGCTTGAGTACGCCCTTGGCCTGGTAGTAGGTGAGGCTGCGGTCGGAGACGAAGAAGCTGGTGCAGGTGGCCTGACTGCCCATCACGGCGCCCAGGTAGCGGGTGATGCGCCCGGTGTCCTGCTCGCCGGCCAGCACCCAGTCGCGCAGGAAGGTGTCCTGGGCCATCATCGAGGCGATCAGCACCGGGCGGATCAGGTCTTTCTGGATCTCGGAGTAGACGGTGTCGGAGGTCAGCGGCAGCTCGGTGTTGACGATGCCGTCGCGGATCGCCCCGCGCGAGGCGTAGTAGCCGAGCAGCGAGGTGGCCAGGAAGCCGCCGGCCAGCAGCAGCAGCAGGGCGACGATCAGCGAGCGTTGCGAGAACAGGGCGGAAGGCGAAGGCATGATCTTCCCGTGAAGTGTGCCGGTGGCCACATTCTAGTGAGATGATCGAAAAATGACTGCATGTTTTTCAGGGTTATAGGACCTGTTTCAATTTGTTGCGCAAATGGCACTGAACCCTGTTGCCACGGTCTTATCCTGTGTCGACCAACAGCTTGTCGTCGACGCCCGCCAGCGTCGCTGTGCCGGGCATCCCTGCGGTCCAGGAGGCCGCCATGTACCCACGAATCCTGCTCGTCGTCCTGCTCGGACTGTTGACCTCCGCCTGCGCCCCTTACTACGAGAGCGGTGGCTACTACCGCAGCGACTACTACACCAGCGATCGCTACGTTTACCCAGGCTATTACCGCCAGGACCGCTATTACGTGGTACCGCAGACCCGCTACTACTACCAGCCTGCGCCGCGTTACTACGGGCCGGCGCCGGTGCCACAGTACCGCCCTTATCCGGCGCCCGGCATGCAACCGCGCTGGCACGGGAATCCGCGTTATGACTACGGCAACCGCCAGCGCTACGACTACGGTCGGGATCGCGACCGCCACGACTACCGCAATGACGACCGTCGGGGCGATCGCTGGCACTCCAACGGGCAGGGCAACCGTGACCGTCGACCCGATGGGGGCCGGGGTGGCGAGCGGGGCTGGTCGCGGTGACAGGGCACTGACGTCATCCCAGTTCCGCCAACGGATGCCGCCCCTCCCAGACCTTGCTGAAATGCGCCTCCACCACCGCCGCCGGCACCTGCGCCACATCCGGCCAGTGCCAGTGCGGGGTGTTGTCCTTGTCCAACAGACGGGCGCGCACCCCCTCGCTGAACTCCGGGTGACGGCAGCAGTTCAGGCTCAGGGTGTATTCCATCTGGAATACCTGGGCCAGCGAAAGGTGCCGCGCCCGACGGATCTGCTCCCACACCAGGTGCGCCGTCAGCGGGCAGCCCTCGTGCAGGCGTTGGCCGGCCGCCGCCAGCACGGGATCGGCGAGCGTGGCCAAGCCGGCCAGGGCCCGCCAGGCCGCTACCGGGTCGGCCACGTCGAGCACTTCGTCGATCACGGCGCGGCGCGCCAGCCACTGGCCTTGCGGCAGTTCGGCGCAGGCACGGTGCTGCTCGGCCTTGAGCAGGCTGTTGAGCTGCAGGGTGGTCTGCTCCTGCCAGTTCAATTGCAGCAGTTCCTCGATCAGCGCCTCCTGCTGGTGCTCGCCCAGGAAGCGATCGGCCAGGTTCAGGTCCAGTGCGTCACGGGCATTGAGCGGGGCGCCGGTGAGCCCCAGGAACAGGCCGAGCTTGCCCGGCAGTCGGGCGAGGAACCAGCTGGCGCCGACGTCCGGGTACAGGCCGATGCTGATTTCCGGCATGGCCAGGCGGCTGCTGGGGGTGACGATACGCACCGCGGCGCCTTGCAGCAGACCCATGCCGCCGCCCAGCACATGGCCGTGGCCCCAGCACAACAAGGGTTTGGGGTAGGTATGCAGGCGGTGGTCGAGGCGGTACTCGCTGGCGAAAAACGCAGCGACCAGCGGCGGCACGCTGCCGGGGTGTTCGCGGCAGGCCTCGACCAGGGCGCGGACATCGCCGCCGGCACAGAAGGCCTTCGGCCCGTTGCCGCGCAGCAGCACGCAGACGATCCCGGGGTCGCTGGCCCAGGCGCGCAGCCGTTCGTCGAGCACCTCGATCATGGGCAGCGTCAGGGCGTTGAGCGCCTTGGGCGCATCCAGGGTGGCGATGCCGATACGGGCGCCGTCGGCGCCGGTCAGTACCTCGCATTGAATGGACATGGACTACCTCGCGCAGGTCATCCCCTCAGTATGGCCTGCCGCGGCGAAGCTGCCGGTCGTCGGTCGGATCGATTGACAAGCCGGCCCGGCTTTCCTAGTGTCGCGGCACTTTGCTTTTGGATGCCCCCATGACCGACGACGATCGCATCAAACTCGAACCCAGCTGGAAGGCCGCGTTGCGCGCCGAGTTCGACCAGCCCTACATGCAGCAGCTGCGCGAGTTCCTGCGTGCGGAGCACGCCGCCGGCAAGGAGATCTACCCGCCTGGGCCGCTGATCTTCAACGCCCTGAATTCCACACCGCTGGAGCAGGTCAAGGTGGTCATCCTCGGCCAGGACCCATACCACGGTCCCGGCCAGGCCCATGGCCTGTGCTTCTCGGTGCAGCCGGGTATCCCCACGCCGCCATCGCTGGTCAATATCTACAAAGAGCTGCAGCGCGATCTCAACCTGCCGATCCCCGCGCATGGCTATCTGCAGAGCTGGGCCGAGCAGGGCGTGCTGCTGCTCAACACCACCATGACCGTGGAGCGTGCCAATGCCGCGTCCCACGCGAAGAGAGGTTGGGAGTTCTTCACCGACCGGATCATCCAGGTGGTCAGCGAGCAGTGCCCGAACGTGGTGTTCCTGCTGTGGGGCTCCCATGCGCAGAGCAAGCAGAAGCTGATCGATGCCAGCAAGCACCTGGTGCTCAAGTCGGTGCATCCCTCGCCGCTGTCGGCTTACCGTGGGTTCTTTGGTTGCGGGCATTTCAGCCGTACCAACAGCTTCCTGGAGCAACGCGGGATGGCGCCGATCGATTGGGCGTTGCCGCCGTTGTGACATGAAATCATAGGGCCGTTTCGCGGCCCTTTGATTTCATGTCCTGGCCCAGCGCCTGAACAACGGCTCGGCCAGGAACAGCACGAACAACAGCCTCATCACCTGCAGCGCCGTCACCAGCGGCACGGACAGTTGCAGGGTCTCCGCCGTCAGGCTCATCTCGGCGATGCCCCCGGGCATCATCCCCAGCGTCAGCGAGCGCAGGTCCAGGTGCGTCAGCAGGCTCAACGCCCAGGCCGCGCCTGCGGCGATCAGCATGCACAGTGCCGTGGCCAGCAATGTCCGGCCAAGGAACGACGGCGCCCGGCGGAAGAATGCGCGGTTGAAGTGACAGGCCAGGCCGCTGCCGATCAGCCACTGGCCGATCTGGCTGGCGCCGTTGGGCAGGCCGATCTGCAGGTTGCCCGCCAGGCTCACGCTGGCTGCCACCAGCAACGGTCCGAACAACCAGGGGTTGGGCTGGCGCAGACGCTGCCAGAGCAGCGCCATCAGCACCCCCAGCGGCGCGATCAATACCAGCCAGCCCCAGCTCACGCTGCCGGCATGGTTCAGCGGCGCGCCATCGCCAAGCAGCAACTTGAACAGCGCCGGCACGCACAGCACCACCGCCAGCACCCGCAGGCTCTGCGCCGCGGCCACCTGGCTGAGCACCGCGCCGTTGCGCGCGCCGAGGTTGACCATCTCGCCCGAACCGCCCGGCATGCTGGCGAAGAACGCCGTGGCGCGGTCCTCACCGGTGCGCCGCAACAGCCACACGCTGATCACGCTGGAGAGGGTGGTGAACAGCGCGCCGAAGAAGATCAGCGCGAAGTGACTGGCCACCTGTTCGATCACCGCCGGGGTGAAGTGCAGGCCGATGCCGATGCCGATGATCCATTGCCCGCATTTGCGACCATTGGGGATTTCACTGAGTTGCCAGGGGGTAAGGCAGCGCACCAGGATGATCGCCAGCAACGAGCCGATCATCCACGGCAAGGGCCAGCCGACCTTGCTGGCGAGAAATCCGCCGGCAAGGCCGACCAGTCCGGTGGCCCAGAACAGTGGCACCGAGCGATCAGGCATCGGCCATGGCCCGGCGTTGCAGGGCACGTTTGCGCCAGCTGCGCAGCAGCGGCAGGCTCAGCATGCACACCACCAGCACCCACACACCCATGCTGATCGGGCTCGACCAGAGGATGCCCAGTTCACCGTTGGAGATCGACAGCGCGCGGCGCAGGTTCTGTTCCATCAGCCCGCCGAGGATGAAGCCCAGCAGGATCGGCGAAAGCGGGAAGTCCAGCTTGCGCAGGATGTAGCCCATGATGCCGATACCGACCATCAGGAACAGGTCGAAGGTGGTGGCATGCACCGCGTACACGCCGATCGCGGTGATGATCGCGATCACCGGCACCAGCGCCCAGTTCGGCACGGCGAGGATGCGGGTGAACACACGGATCATCGGCACGTTGAGGATGATCAGCATGAGGTTGGCGATGAACAGCGAGGCGATCAGCCCCCAGACGATGTCCGGCTGTTGCTCGAACAGCAGCGGGCCGGGGGTGATGTTGTACAGGGTCAGCGCGCCGATCATCACTGCGGTGGTACCCGAGCCGGGCACGCCGAGGGTCAGCATCGGCACCAGGGCGCCGCAGCAGGAGGCGCCGATGGCGGTTTCAGGCGCGGCCAGGCCACGGGCGTCGCCCTTGCCGAACTTGCCTTTGTCGCCGGCGATGCGTTTTTCGGTCATGTAGGCCACGGCACTGGCCAGGGTCGCGCCGGCACCCGGCAACACGCCCATGAAGAAGCCCAGCAGGCCGCAACGGATGTTGACGAAGAACACCGAGGCCGCTTCCTTGAGGTTGAACAGCATGCGCCCGGTGGCCTTGACCGCCACATGACCGTGGTGGGTCTTTTCCAGCAGCAGGAGGATCTCGCTGATGGAGAACAGGCCCAGCACCAGCACCACGAACTGGATGCCATCGGCCAGGTGCACGCTGTCGCCGGTGAAACGGTACACGCCGCTGTTGGCGTCGATGCCCACCGCCGAGAGGAACAGGCCGATCAGCGCGGCGATAAAGGTTTTCAGCGGCTTGTCGCCGGCCATGCCGCCGAGGGCGACGATGGCGAACACCATCAGCACGAAGTACTCCGCCGGCCCGAAGGCGATCGCCCATTTCGCCAGCAGCGGGGCGAACAGCACCATGCCGCAGGTGGCGATGAAGGCGCCGATGAACGAACTCCAGGCCGACAGCGACAGGGCCACGCCGGCCAGGCCCTGGCGGGCCATGGGGTAGCCGTCGAGGGTGGTCATCACGGTGGAGGCTTCGCCGGGGATGTTCAGCAGGATCGAGCTGATCCGCCCACCGTATTCGCAGCCCAGGTACACCGCGGCCAGCAGGATCAGCGCCGACTCTGGCGGCAGGCCGAGGGCGAAGGCGATGGGGATCAGCAGGGCCACCCCGTTGATCGGGCCCAGGCCCGGCAGCAGCCCAACCACGGTGCCGATCAAGGTGCCGGTCAGGGCGGTGACCAGGTTGTACGGGCTCAGGGCGACGCCGAAGCCCTGGCCCAGGTAGCTCAAGGTATCCATATGTCAGTTCTCCAGTACGTCGAGCAGGCCGAGGGGCAGGGGCACGTCCATCACGCGGTCGAACAGCCAGTAGAGGAACAGGCTCATGCCCACCACCACGAGGGCGCTGTGCAGCCAGCGGCCACCATAAAGGCGGGCCATGGGCACGCCGGCCAGGATGGCGCTGAGGATGAAGCCCAGGGCTTCGAAGGTGCTGGCGAAGACGATCAGCAGGCCGACGCAGGCGGCGATCTTGATCAGGGTCTCGCGGTCCAGCTCCGGTTCGTCGTCCTTGCGTACGATGGGCGTGGGGCGGATCGCCAGGTACAGCAGGCCCAGGCTCATCAGGCCGAGCATCAATAGTGGGTAGGCGCGCGGGCCGACCGGTTCATAGGAGAAGGCGGCCTGATAGGGCCAGGCCATGGCTGCCAGGGCGGCGCATACCGCCAGCAGGACCAGGGCGAAGAGGCGTTGCAGGATCATGGGAGAATCCTCGGTAATGTTCGACACGGCGCGGCCCCCTGTAGGAGCGGGGGAGGCTTACTGGATCAGCCCGAACTCACGGGCCAGCGCCTTGTAGTCCGCCACCTGTTTCTTCACATAGCCGTCCAGCTCCTCGCCGGTCATGGCGAACGGGAACAGTTCGCGCTGGTCGCGCAGCTTGGCGAAGTCCTCGGACGCCAGCAGCTTGTCGAACGAAGCCTTCCACCAGGCATAGTCCTCGTCGCTGACCTTTGGCCCCAGGTAGAAGCCGCGCACCACCGGCCAGACGATGTCGTAGCCCTGCTCCTTGGCGGTGGGGATGTCCTTCATCTCCGGCTCGTCCAGGCGCTTGTCGGAGAACACCGCGAGGATGCGCATGTTGCCGCTCTGGATGTGCGGCATGGAGTCGGAAATGTCGGTGGAGCCAACCTGAATGTGCCCGCCCAGCAGCGCGGTGGCGATCTCGCCACCGCCTTCAAGTGCCACGTAGCGCAGGTCGCGCGGGTTGATCCCGGCGGCCTTGGCGATCAGCGCGGTCTGCATCCAGTCCTGGCTGCCGACGGTGCCGCCGGAGCCGATCACCACCTTGCTCGGGTCTTTCTTCAGCGCCGCGACCAGGTCGTCGAGGGTCTTGTAGGGCGAGTCGCTCTTCACCGCGATGGCGCCATAGCTGGTGCCGACCGCGGCCAGCCATTTCACCGCGTTCTCGTCGAAGCGGCCGAACTTGCCCTGGGCCAGGTTCAGCAGCGAGCCGCTGGACCAGGCCACCAGTGTGCCGGCATCCGCCGGGCGCTGGGCGACCACGGCGTTGTAGGCCACCGCGCCGACGCCGCCGGGCATGTAGGTCACGCGCATGGGCTTGCTGAGGATCTTCTCGTTGACCAGGGCGCTCTGCACCAGCTTGCAGGTCAGGTCGAAACCGCCGCCGGGCGAGGCCGGGGCGATGCATTCGGGGCGTTTCGGTTCGGCGGCCAGGGCGTTGCCGGCCAGCAGCAGGCAACCGGTGGCCAGGACGAGGCGGCGCAGTGAAAAGGTCATCGTCTATCTCCGTGAGCGTTGTTGTTATGGGTTACCACAGGGCCACGCTGTAGCTCACCAGCAGCCGCACCTCGTCCGCGTCGCGGGTGAAGTTGGAGCGGAAGGTGGCGTTGCGCAGGCGCACGGCGACGTTCTTCAACGGGCCGCTTTGTACCACGTACTTCAGTTCGGTGTTGCGTTCCCACTCCTTGCCCTCGCCACCGGCGGCGCGGCTGACGTTGTCGCCGCTGATGTAGCGGGTCATGAAGGTCAGGCCGGGGATGCCGAGGGCGGCGAAGTTGTAGTCGTAGCGCGCCTGCCAGGAACGTTCGTCTCTGCCTGCGAAGTCGTTGATCTGGACGAAGTTGACCAGGTACGGGTCGGCGCCATCGACATAGGGGAAGGCGCTGTCGCCGGACAGCTGCTGCCAGGCGCCGCTGACCTTGTGTCCGCCCAGGGTATAGCTGAGCATGCCGTTGACGGTGGTGTTGTCGATCTTGCCGGCCTTGGCCGCGCCGGCGTCGTCGCTGATCGCCAGGCGCAGGTCGGCGCCGAAGGTGCCAGGGCCCCAGGGCTGGGTGGCGAGCAGGCCGATGAAGTGCTGGCGGTAGATGTCGTCGAGCTGGGCGAAGTGGTAGCTGCCGGTGATGCGATCGGTGAACTGGTAGTCCAGGCCGCCCATGTCGAAGTTGTCGGCGCTGAAGGTGCCGCCGAAGCGGCCGTTCTTGTTGTTCAGGGCCAGGTCTTCCCAGTTGCTGTCGTCGCGGTCCTTGGCCTTTTCCAGGCGCCCGCCGGTGAAGGTCAGGCCCTTGATCTCCTTCGAGGTGACCAGACCGCCTTCGAAGGTCTGCGGCAGGATGCGCCCGTCGTTGGGCTGCAAGGTGGGCAATTCGGGGATCAGCGTGCCGATCTTCAGCTCGGTCTGCGAGACCTTGACCTTGCCGGTGAGGCCCAGCTTGGAGTACTCGTCGGCGGCCTTGCCGTCGTCGTGGGTGGGCAGCAGGCCCGTGCCCGTGCGGTCCTTGCTGGAGTCGAGCTTGACCCCGACCATGCCCAGCGCGTCCAGGCCGAAGCCCACGGTGCCCTCTGTGTAGCCGGACTCGAAATTGAGCATGAACCCCTGGGCCCATTCGTCGCGCTTGGATTGCTGCGCGCTGGTGCCGTCGCGGAAGTCGCGGTTGAAGTACATGTTGCGGGTTTCGAAGGTGGCCGTGCTGTCTTCGAAGAAGGCGGCCTGGCTGATGGGCGCGACACCGGCAAGGGCGAAGGCGCTGGCGAGGGCGGAAGGTCGGGCGGCGAACGAACGGATAGGCGCGAACGCCTGCGGCTGCATGGACAGCATCGTCGGTGACTCCATTTATTGTTCTTATGTGTTGCACCTTGCTGGTGCTTTTTGCGGCGCACGGGGCGACCGTGGTGCGATGCTAGGCAACCAACCTTTCGCTAACCTTTCAGCGTGAAAGGTTTCCGGCGAGGGCTTCACAGCACCCGCCACGGCGTTACACTCCGCGCAAAAAGCCCAGCCGAACAGGGAGAATCCGATGCGTGTGCTGCTGGTCGAAGACCATCTGCAACTGGCCGAAAGCGTGGCCCAGGCCCTCAAGAGCCAGGGCCTGACCGTGGACGTGCTGCATGACGGCGTGGCCGCCGACCTGGCCTTGGCCAGCGAGGACTACGCCGTGGCGGTGCTGGATGTCGGCCTGCCGCGGCTGGACGGTTTCGAGGTGCTGGCGCGTCTGCGCGGGCGCGGCAAGACCCTGCCGGTGCTGATGCTCACCGCCCGCAGCGATGTGAAGGACCGCGTGCACGGCCTGAACCTCGGCGCCGACGACTACCTGGCCAAGCCCTTCGAGCTGACCGAGCTGGAAGCGCGGGTCAAGGCCCTGCTGCGTCGCAGCGTGCTTGGTGGAGAGCGCCAGCAGCGCTGCGGCCCGCTGGTCTACGACCTGGATACCCGGCGCTTCAGCCTGGGCAGCGAGCCGCTGACCTTGACCCAGCGCGAGCAGAGCGTGCTAGAGGCGCTGATCGCTCGCCCTGGTCGGGTGATGAGCAAGGAACAGCTGGCGGCCCAGGTGTTCGGCCTTGACGAGGAGGCCAGCCCCGACGCCATCGAGATCTACATCCACCGCCTGCGCAAGAAGCTCGACGGCCACCCGGTGGCCATCGTCACCTTCCGTGGCCTGGGCTACCTGCTCGAGCACCGCGATGCGTGACAACGGCAGCCTGCGCGGGCGCTTGCTGGGCAACCTGGCGCTGTTGCTGGTGGTGCTGATGCTGGCCAGCGGCCTGAGCGCCTACTGGAACGGTCGCGAAGCCGCTGACACCGCCTATGACCGGACCCTGCTGGCGTCGGCGCGGACCATCGCCGCCGGCCTGTCGCAGCGCGACGGCACCCTCAGCGCCGACGTGCCCTATGTGGCCCTGGATACGTTCGCCTACGACAGCGCCGGGCGCATCTACTACCAGGTGCTGGACATTCACCAGAAGCTGATTTCCGGCTACGAGAACCTGCCGCCTCCGCCTGCGGGCACGCCGCGCACCGACGATTATCCGGCGCTGGCGCGCTTCTACAACGCCACCTACCTGGGCCAGGACGTGCGCGTGGTCAGCCTGCTCAAGGCGGTGAGCGAACCGAACATGAACGGCATGGCCGAGATCCGCGTGGCCGAGACCGAGGAGGCGCGGGTGCGCATGGCCCGCGGATTGATGGCCGACACCCTGCTGCGCCTGGGCATGCTGGCCTTCGGCGCGCTGGTGATGGTGTGGTTCGCGGTGAGTGCCGCGCTGCGCCCGCTGGAGCGCTTGCGCACGGCGGTGGAGGAGCGCCAGCCGGACGACCTGCGCGCCTTGCCGGTGGTCCAGGTGCAGCGTGAACTGGGGCCGCTGGTGCGCGGGCTCAATCACTTCACCGAGCGCTTGCGGGGCCAGTTCGAACGCCAGGCGCAGTTCATCGCCGACGCCGCCCACGAACTGCGCACGCCGCTGGCGGCGCTAAAGGCGCGGGTGGAACTGGGCCTGCGCTCACGGGAGCCGGACGAATGGCGCAAGACCCTCGAAGCCGCCGCCCAGGGCACGGACCGGCTCACCCACCTGGCCAACCAATTGCTGTCGTTGGCGCGGGTGGAGAACGGCGCCCGCGCCATCGCCGAGGGCGGCGCCCAGCGCCTGGACCTGAGCCAGCTGGCCCGTGAACTGGGCATGGCCATGGCGCCCCTGGCCCATGCCCGCGGCGTCGCCTTGGCGCTGGAGGCCGAGGCGCCGGTGTGGCTAAAGGGCGAGCCGACCCTGCTCAACGAACTGCTCAGCAACCTGGTGGACAACGCCCTTGCCCACACCCCGCCCGGCGGCGATGTGGTCCTGCGGGTATTGGCGCCGGCCGTGCTCGAAGTCGAGGACGACGGGCCGGGGATTCCCGAGGACGAGCGTGAGCGGGTGTTCGAGCGCTTCTACCGACGCAGCGCCCAGGGCAGCGGCCTGGGGTTGGCGATCGTCGGCGAGATCTGCCGGGCGCATCTGGCGCAGATCAGCCTGCACGACGGCGAGCGGGGCGGGCTGAAGGTGCGGGTGAGTTTTATCGCGGACTGAAGGTCATCGTGGGGCCTGTCGATTCAGCGCAGCATGCCCCGCGCATCCAGCAGCTCGGTGATATCCAGCTCGGTGCCGTAGGGCAGGCCCAGGTGGCGGTAGGCGGGCAGGGCGGCCAGCGGTCGGCTGCGCTCGCGCTGGCTGATGCAGCGGGCGATCTGCACGATGTCGATGTAGTCGATCTGGTCGGTGCGCCGGTCCAGGTCCTGCACCTGGCTGGGCACGTTGACCAACTGCTCGGGGAATTCCCAGGCGCTGAGGATCTTGTCGCCCAGTACCGGCTGGATCTGCTCAATGACGAAATGCAGGCAGATCGGGTCGGAGAGCAGCTCGTTGTGCTCCTCGGCATAGATCAGCACCGGTAGGGCGCCGATCTGGTGCACCAGGCCGCCGAGGGTGGCCTGGTCGGGCTTGAGCTGGGTGTAGCGGCGGCACAGTTCATAGCTGATGCCCGCGACTTCCAGGCTGTTGGCCCAGATATCCCGCAGCTTGTGTTCCACCGCCGGAGCGCGGGCATGGAAGATCTGCTCGATCACCAGGCCGATGGCCAGGTTGCAGCTGTAGTTGATGCCCAGGCGGGTGATGGCGGTGTGCAGGTCGGTGACTTCGACGGCGGCGCGCATCAGCGGGCTGTTGACCACCTTGATCAGGCGGGCCGACAGCGCGGCGTCGCGGCCGATCACCTTGCTCAGGGCGGAAACGCTAATCTCGCTGTCTTCGGCGGCTTCGCGGATGCTCAGGGCGACTTCCGGCAGGGTCGGCAGGACCAGGTCGTCCCGGTCGATGGCGGCGAGCAGTTGCGCTTGGACCTTCTCGGCCAGCTTGTTCATGGACTTCTCTACGGCAAAGGTGGTGCAGCCCCGGCATGTCGCCGGGGCGGGCTGGTCAGCGCTGGATTTCCCGGTCGCGGTCCAGTTCGTAAGGCAGGTCGAGCAGCGACAGGCGCGGGCCTTCGAGGCTGCCCAGGTGCAGGTTGTCGTCCGCCACCGCCTCGGCGCTGAGCACGGCCAGCAGTTCGACGGCGCTGCCGGTGCTGGCCCCGATCACCACTTCGCCGACCGACGAGCCGTGGGTCGGCGAGAAGATCTCGGCGCCCGGCTGGGGTACCGCTGTCTCGGCCAGCGCCAGGCGATATTGCCGGCGCTTGAGCTTGCCCAGGTACTGCATGCGGGCGACGATTTCCTGGCCGGTGTAGCAACCTTTCTTGAAGCTCACGCCATCGACGGCCTGCAGGTTGATCATCTGCGGGATGAACAGCTCTCGGGTCGGGCCCATGACCTGGCCGATGCCGGCGCGGACCTGGCCCAGCAGCCAGTCGTTGAGCGTGCCCTCGGGCAGCGAGGCGGCCAGTTTCTGGGTAACGGCGGCGGCCTGCTCGGCAGGCGCCCACAGTTCGACACGGCCGGCCGAAGCGCGGACGGCGATCAGACCCTCATGACGGGCGGTCGCGCCGGCCTCTTCCGCCACGGACAGGCTCAGCGCCTGCAGGGCGGCGTCGCCCTGCTGCAGGCCGAAGCGCGTCCAGGCGGCGCTGTCGTCACTCAGCGTGGCCTTGGAGAACACCGCGTATTTCTTCAGGTCGGCCAGTTGCGCCTCGAGCAGCTCGCTGGCCATGGCCAACAGGTAGCCATTGCCCTCGGGCAGGATACGGAAGCTCGACTGCATGCGGCCCTTGACCATGCAGCGGGCGCCAAGGCTCGCGTGCTCGTCGTTGAGGTAACCGATGTTGCAGGTCAGCTGACCTTGCAGGAACTTGCCGGCGTCGGAGCCGCGGACGGCGAGGATGCCCTCATGGGAGAGGGTACAGAAGAAAGCGGAATCGGCCATGGGTCATCGCGGTAGCTAAAGACTGGCGGCCATCATAGAACGCCGGTAACAAAATAGGTAGGTGACTAGACCAACGCCTTGTGCCGCTTCGTTCGCTGCGCGGTATACTGCGCGACCACTCGAGGAGGGCCCCATGGTCGAACAAACTGAACTCAACCGGCTTTTCTGGCACAGCCGTCGCGGCATGCTGGAACTGGACGTGCTGCTGGTCCCTTTCACCCAGGAGGTCTACCCAAGCCTGAGCGAAGCCGACCGCGAGCTGTACCGTCGCCTGCTGACCTGCGAGGATCAGGACATGTTCGGCTGGTTCATGGAGCGCAGCGAGTCCGAGGATCCGGAACTGCAGCGCATGGTCCGCATCATCCTGGACCGTGTCCAGCCCAAGTGAAGTTTTCGAGTGCCGTTGGCAAGGCTCGCGCCTGCTGCTGACGGCCTACCTCGCCAGCCTGGCGCTGGCACTGCTTACCCTCGCGCTGATGGCGCTGCCCGGGTGGCTGCGCGGCCTGTTGGCCGTCGTCTGTCTTGCCCACGCCTGCTGGGCTATTCCCCGGCGCGTCCTGCTCACCCACCCCGAGGCCATCACCGGCCTGCGCCGCGACCTGCGTGGCTGGCACCTCTATAGCCGCGCCCAGGGCTGGCAGCCGGCGCGCCTGTGCCGAGACAGCGTCGCCCTGCCGGCCATGGTGGTGTTGCGGTTCGTGCGCAAGGGGCGCAGGTTCAGCCAGAGCCAGTGCATCCCCAGGGACGCACTGGATCGTGAGGCGCACCGGCGACTGCGGGTGCGCCTGAAGTTCAGCCGGCGCCGCTGGGCCGCGCCGGCCTGACCCTCACACCCCCTGCGGGATCTCTTCGCCGCCCAGGGCTTCGAACAGCACCGGCAGGAACTCGGTGAAGGTCATCATCATCAGCTGGAAGCTGGCGTCGAACTGTTGCTGGGCCTCGTCGCCGCCATCCTGTTCGGCCTGCTCCTGCAGCAGCTCCTCGAACTTCAGGCGCTTGATCACCATCTTGTCGTCGAGCACGAACGACAGCTTGTCCTGCCAGGCCAGGGCCAGCTGGGTGACCAGCTTGCCGGTGCTCAGGTGCAGCTGGATTTCCTCGCTGGTCAGGTCCTGGCGTTTGCAACGCACGATGCCGCCGTCCTCGGCGGTGTCGCGCAGCTCGCACTCGTCGAGAACGAAGAAGCCTTCGGCGGCCTGCTGCGACTTGACCCAGTCGGTCATGGTCGCGCTTGGCGCGATCTTCACGGTGGCCGGGCGCACCGGCAGCGAGCCGATCACTTCACGCAGGGTCGACAGCAGGTCTTCGGCGCGCTTGGCGCTGGCCGAGTTGACCAGGATCATGCCCAGGCGCGGGGCGATGGCGGCGAAGATCATCGAGCGGCGGATGAAGGCGCGCGGCAGGAAGGCCTGGATGATCTCGTCCTTGATCTGGTCGCGTTCCTTTTTATAGACCTTGCGCATCTGCTCGGTCTCGATCTCCTCGACCTTCTCCTTGACCGCGTCGTTGACCACGCTGCTGGGCAGGATGCGTTCTTCCTTGCGTGCGGCGATCAGCATGAACTCGCCACTGACGTGAACCAGGGGCGCGTCCTCGCCCTTGCCGAACGGCGCGACGAAACCGTAGGTGGTCAGTTCCTGGCTGGCGCAGGGGCGGGCCGGCTTGCTGGCCAGGGCGGCCTCCAGCGCCTCGGCCTCGAACGGTACTTCCTGGGTCAGGCGATAGGACAGCAGGTTCTTGAACCACATGAGGGGGAATCTCTCCTTAATACATAAGGCGGGCATTATTCTCCGAGGGGCGCTTCCAGGCCAACCCTGTCATAGGGCCAGCAGTCCTATATAGAGGAAGAAAATCGCGGCGCGGCTAGGTCTTTGAAAGGCCTGGAATTTTTTTTCAAAAAATTTGAAAAAAGTGCTTGCCAGGGTAGGAGGTCCTCCGTAGAATGCGCGCCACACCGAGACGAAGGGTGATTAGCTCAGCCGGGAGAGCATCTGCCTTACAAGCAGAGGGTCGGCGGTTCGATCCCGTCATCACCCACCACTCGATGTATAGCGCGGCGGTAGTTCAGTCGGTTAGAATACCGGCCTGTCACGCCGGGGGTCGCGGGTTCGAGTCCCGTCCGCCGCGCCATATTTAGCTTCCAGGGCCCACTGAACACCCGGAAGCAACAGAGAAAGCGACCTTAGGGTCGCTTTTTTTGTTTCTGGCATTACGCCAGAATGCCCCTGTCCGCCGCATGTGGCCAGCAGGCCCCGCGTCGGTTCCTATCGCAAGCCAGAGACCGATCATGCAGGATGCCAGCCTCTCCAACCCCCCCACCTATTCCACGCCACTGCTCGGTATCGACCTCGGCACCACCAATAGCCTGATTGCCGTCTGGCAGGACGGCGAAGCTCGGCTGATCCCTAATGCCGTGGGTGAAGTGCTCACCCCCTCGGTGGTCAGTGTCGATGACGACGGCTCGATCCTGGTCGGCCAGGCTGCCCGGTCGCGATTGACCACGCACCCCGAGCGCACCGCGGCGGCGTTCAAGCGCTTCATGGGTAGCGACAAGCGCTATGCGCTAGGCGAGCATCGATTCACGCCTGAAGAATTGTCGGCACTGGTGCTGGGCGCATTGAAGCAGGATGCCGAGGCGCACCTGGGCTGCGCGGTCAGCGAGGCGGTGATTTCGGTACCGGCGTATTTCAGCGACGAGCAGCGCAAGCGCACGGTCTTCGCCGCCGAGCTGGCCGGGCTGAAGGTCCAGCGGCTGATCAACGAGCCGACCGCCGCGGCCATGGCCTATGGCCTGCATGAGCAGAAGTTCGAGCGCACCCTGGTGTTCGACCTGGGCGGCGGCACCTTCGATGTCACCGTGCTGGAGTACGCCTTGCCGCTGATCGAGGTGCATGCCTCCACCGGTGACAATTACCTGGGCGGCGAGGATTTTACCGAGGCGTTGTTGCAGGCCTGCCTGCGCGATTGGAACCTCAAGGCCGAGGACCTGGCCCCCCAGGCCCTGGCCAGCCTGCATGACGCCATCGAACAGCTCAAGCGCGAGGCGGGCGAGGGCAGCCGCGTGCTGGACTGGCACGATGGCGCGCAGCCCCGCGAGTGGCGGCTGGACGACCTCAAGCTGCAGGCGATCTGGGCGCCTTTGCTGACCCGGGTGCGTGCGCCCATCGAGCAGGCCCTGCGCGATGCCCGGTTGAGCCCGCGCGAGCTGGACAGCCTGGTGCTGGTCGGTGGCGCCACGCGCATGCCGCAGGTGCAGCAACTGGTGGCCAAGCTGTTCGGACGCTTGCCGTACCGGCACCTGGACCCGGACACCATTGTCGCCCTCGGCGCCGCCAGCCAGGCCGCCTGCAAGGCCCGCGACGCGGCCATCGACGAACTGATTCTGACCGATGTCTGCCCCTACACCCTCGGTGTGGCCTCGTCCCGGGGCGACGACGTCACCGGAGCGTTCTCGCCGATCATCGAGCGCAACACGGTGATCCCTACCTCGAAGGTGCAGCGCTTCTACAGCAGCCACCCAGAGCAGAAGTTCGTGCGCATCGCCGTGTACCAGGGCGAGCGGCCGTGGGTGCGGGACAACATCCTGGTGGACAGTTTCGAGGTCCCGTTGCAGCCGACCGGTGAAATCCAGTCGCTGGACGTGCGCTTCAGCTACGACATCAACGGTTTGCTGGAAGTGGATGTGACCTTCCTCGAAAGCGGCCAGAAGCACAGCCACAGCATCGACCGCAGCCCCGCCGGGCTGGATGCCGAGGCGCGCCTGGCGAGCGAGGAGCGCTTAGCGCGGCTGAAGATCCACCCGCGTGACACGCTGCCCAACCGCACCCTGCTGGCCCGTCTGGAGCGGGCCTGGATGCAGAGCCTGGGCGACGAGCGCGAGCTGATCGGCAGTTGGCTGGACGCCTTCAACGCTGTGCTAGCCGGGCAACAGGCCGCTGAGATCAGCCGTGAGCGCCAGGCGTTGAGCCAGGCGCTTGACGAGCTGCGCTACTGACCGTTCAGCCGCCGCAGGGTAGCCTGCAGGCTGTCATCGAGCAGCGCTTGCTGGCCCGGTTGCGAGCCGTAGCGGTTCGGCAGCCGGTCACCGGGCAGCAACAGCAGCAACAGCGGTAGTACCGGTAGCACCCTGCTCAGCACGAGCAGCAGGATCAGCGCCGGGATACCCTGGCCAAGGTCGCGCAGGCGCCTGAGGAAGGCACTGATCAGCAGCAGCACCGTGACCAGCATCAACACTGGCAGTGTGAGCATCATGCTGGCGCAGAGGGCGGCGGCCGCTAGGTTCAAGGCAAACCCTGAGCGGTTCAGGCGGCTGTTGAGTTTCCACACGGCCCAGAATTTCGCGGGAGGGTGCTGCAGGGCATTGCGCAACATGCGCTCGCTCCACGACAGCACGGCCATGATTGCACAGCGCAAGCCCAGGTCCTGCTGCGGGTCGTCCTTGATCTTCTGCAAGGCGCGCAAGGCGCGGATCTTCGGCGGCGCGCAATCGTTGTACAGGCTGTCCAGGGCGTCGAGCACATCATTGAACGCACGGCTGTCGACGCCGTGGGCATGGGCGAGTTCGGCCGGTGGATGCTTGGTCTTGCCTTGCAGCAGGCCGCTGCGCAGTGCCTCGAACCATTCATCCTGCGGCGCCAGCGCATCCAGGCGCTGGCGCAGGCGTTCACGTTGCTCGGTGTCCAGGGAGCGGTCATGGTGCAGCACGGCGCAAAACAGCAGATAGCCCAGAGGATGGTCGTTGCCCAGGCTGCCATCGTCATGCTCCAGGCAGGCCAGCAATTGCGCTGCACCGGGTAGGCGCGTGCTGCTCAGGGCTTGTTGCAGGGTCAGCAACCGCGCTGAAACCATCGCCTGTACAGGGTCGCGGGTATCCAGGCTGCCAAGCAGGCCACTGCTGCCGTCAGGGCTGGGCAGTTGTTGGCAGAGCAGGGCGTGCAACGGGGCGAACGGATGCCCGGACGGGTAGTGCAACTGGCTCGGCAGGGTCGGGTCGATCAGCGCCAGCCAGCGTGACGGTTGCTCCAGCAGGGCAAGCATGAACAAGTGCTGGCGGTGCCAGTTCCACAGCGCGTCACCCTCGGGCATGGCCGGCAACAGTACGCCGGTCTCGGCGAGCGTGTCCTGCAGTTGCAGGGCGAACGGCGTGGTGAACAGGCGGCGCATGTCAAACCGCACATTCAGGGCATGCAGGGCGTGGGCCGGGTATACCCGCATGCGCCGCAGCCATTCGCGACAGACCGGGCGAATGGCGTCCTCGGTCAAGGCCTCGGGCAGCTCCGCCCCCGGGGCTTCGCTGGCGCAGAAATCCACCAGCACCTTGACCACCGGGGCCTGTTCAAGCCAGTGCAACTGCTGGCTGGCCTGGCGCTGGAAGCCTTCGAGGATCAGCGCGTCGAGGGCATCTTCGGCAAGCGGCTGGGCGAGCACCTGGCGCAGCAGACCGGCTTCCCCGCGTTGCAGCGCCCAGGCCTGCCAGTAGAGGCGGTGCAGGTCGTGGTCCTGCGGGTCCTGCAGCAGCCAGGCGAGCAGCGGCAGTTCGTCGTCGCCGTCCAGCCGCCAGTCGATGTAGGTCGCGGCGATGCCTTGCAGCTCCAGGCGCGAGGCTTCGGACCAGCGCGCCAGGGTCTGCGGGGACTGCCCGGGGCTGCCCCAGTTCTGCGCGGGGTCGTCCAGCTCGGCGGGCCAGCCGGCCGGGGTGTGCAGGCGGTCAAAGGCCTGGATCAGCAACGGCAGGCGCTGGGGCTGGTGGCGGGCGCAGAGGTCGATCAGCCAGCGTTCGGCCTGTGGGTGCTGGTGTTCGCGATACAGCCGCAACCAGCAGTCCAGGGCCTGTTGCTCGGCGCCCAGGGCATCGGCCTGGCGCGCCAGCAGGTAGAGCAGGTCGGCATCGTCCGGGGCCTGTTGCTGGCGCGTCTTGAGCATTTCGTGGAAGGTCCGGCTGGGGATACCGGCCTGGCTGAACTGCACCAGCAGGCGTTGCACCAAGGCCGGGTCATCCGGCATGGCCAGGCAGGTATGCACACCGGCGAACTGCTCGTACTCGAACAGTGGACGCTGCTGGTAGCAGTACTCGAGGCTGCGGAAATACCACAGGCTTTCCATCTGCGCGCTGGCCGGCCAGTCGCGCATGCAGGCGGTGTCGAAGGGGTCGGGCTGTTCCAGGCGGTCGAGGAAAGCTTCCACTTCGTGGCGCTCGTCCAGGCGCAGCAGCTGCTCGGCCCAGCCCAGGCGCCGTGCCAGCAGGCCCGCGCAGTGGTGGGACAACGGTCCGCAGTCGCGCAGGGTGTGCAGCAGTTGCCAGCTGAGGTCGTCCAGTTCATCCAGCGGCAACTCGTCCAGTTCGGCGATAAAACGCTGCCAGGCTTGTGGGTCGAAGCGCTTGGACGGCTCCTCGAGCAGGGTGTGGAACTGCTTGAGGGCTGGATGGGGGGCATTTTCTTCGCGTGTTGGCTCAACCTCGCTGGGCGCCTGCTCGCGGGCCAGGCGCAGGGCTTCCTCGTAGGCTGCCCGCAGTGCCTGGAACCCTTCGGGATCGGTTTCCGGGTGGTGCGAGGGCAGGCGGCCGCGATAGGCCAGGCGGATGGCGTCCATGTCCTGGGTCGGTTCGATTCCCAGGCGAATCCAGCAACTCATGACCAGCAGTCCTCTTCCAGCGTGGTGGGTCGTGCGGGCTCGGGCAGGGGCATGTCCCAGGGCAGTCCGGCCAGCAGGTCATGGGCGCCGAGGCGCAGGTTGAGCACGATGCAGCGGTTCCAGTGCTCGCAGCCCTGGCGCTCGAGGTTGGCGGCTAGGGTCTCGTCGCTGCTGTCGCTGGCATTCCACAGCGCCTTGCCGAACAGGTAGCCGGCCAGGTAGCCGTCCCAGCGGTTGTAGTAATGGCGGGCGCGCAGGGCCAGGCGGTAGTGCAGATAGAGGCTTTCGTCGCGATCGATCAGGCCTTTCTTGACGCCGGCGCGCAGCAGGAAACCCATGCGCCCCAGGTCCCAGGCCCGGGTGCCGCCCGGGCCGCAGTCGGGGAAGGTGCGGGCAGCGTACTCATGGCGGATGCGCTCGCGTGGGGGCAGGGTGTCGAGCAGCGCCTGCCACTGGCTGGGCAGGCAGCGCTGGTACTGCCAGTAGGCCTCGCTCATCTCGGTGGCGTGGCCGTTGTCGGCCATGCTGAGCATGTCCAGCAACTGGGCGCGGTTGCTGATGCCCCACCAGCGCTCAAGGTCGGTCTGGTCTTCGCCCTCGAAATAGTCGGGTGCGGTATAGCTGGCGCCGTTGAGGGCGGCCATGGGGGCGGAGAGAGCATGCAGCCAGTGCTGCGCGGTTTCGTCCATGAAAGGAGTCCTGGAGGTGCTGGGAACTGGCGGGGATTGTATAGGAAGTTTCCTGCCGGGTTCTCAGGGATAGGTCCCGAGTCGATAGGCCTCGGCCACCTCGCGGAGCACTTCGCACACCCATTGCGCCGGCAGGCTCTGGGGCAGCGCCGCATTGCGGCAGATGCCCACCGACCCGCCCGGCTCGAGCACGCCCAGGTCGAGCTCGGCCAGCTCGCCACGCCCGAGGTCGATCAGCACGGCGTCCCGTGGCGCCACCCAGACCGCCTCGCTGCCCAGCACATAGCGCCTGCTCAGGGCCAGCGACAGGGTTTCCAGGCGCTGCGCCGGCAGCGGGATCGCGCATTGCACGAACAGGCTGTCGGCATGCTGGCGAATGGTCGTCCCCGGCGGCGGCAGCACCAGCGGGTAATCACCGACCTGCCTGCGCTCGACGGGCCGCTGCGCCAAAAGCGGGTGCCCCGGCCGCACCACCAGGGTCATCGACTCGCTGTACAGGTGCTCGAACGACAACCCTTGGATCTGCGGGCTGTCGGTCATTCGCCCGACCACCAGTTCCAGTTCCCCCAGATGCAACTGACCGAGCAATTGGGCACTGGCCCCGGTCACCACGCTGATCAGCAACGCCTCGTGGCGTTGATGCAGGCGGCACAACACCTCGGGCATCAGCAGCCCTTCGACCGTCGACAGCACGCCGATGCGCACCTGCGACGGTGCCCGCGCCTCGCCGCGCACACTGCAGACCCCGTCGCGCAACGCCTGCACGCTGGGGCCGGCGTAGCGCATGAAGCGGGTGCCGGCTGGGGTCAGGGTAACGCCGTTGTGACCACGCTCGAACAGGCGTGCCTCGAGCAGGTCCTCCAGTTCCTTGAGGGTCTTGGAGATCGCTGGCTGGCTGATCGCAAGCACGTCAGCGGCCCTGGCCAGGCTGCCCTGCCGGGCAATCTCCAGGAAGCACAGGAGGTGACGGAACTTTATGCGGGTATCGAGGTTCATGCCCGGCAGTGTATCCGTGCGGGCCAGACCTGCAACGTCTGGGTGATCTTCGTCACTCGGCGACGGTTCCTCCCTTGCAGGCAAAGCCCTGAACCTTTAGCGTGTGCCGCTTCGATGCATGGAGCAGCGCTATGGCCGCCTACCTGACCCAGGACCTGGTCCTTGAACTGGGCGATGAAACGCCCGAAGACACCACCATGAACATGCTGACCTTCCGTCAGCGTGGCACCACCCTGGTGATCGCTCGCAGTCCGCTGGCTGCCGGGCAGACGCTGGAGGCGCTTTACCTGCAGCAACTGGCGCAGTTGCGTGAACGCCTGGGGGCGATCATCAGCGAACCACAGCCGGTCAGCGCAGGCGTCGATCGTGGCATCCACGGCCTGGAAGTCAGCCTGCAATTCAAGCGCGGCGAAGTGGTCTCGTACCAGCGTCAGTTGGCTTACGCGCCAAGCGGGCAGGCCCGTTTCGTGGCGGTCAGCTATAGCAAGGAAACACCGCTGGAGGCGGTCGATCTCGCCCATTGGGAAGCCCTCAAGGCAGGATTGCGGCTGAACTGACCCGGGCACAAGGAAGTGGTTCATGGGCGATAGCCTGCATGCCGCCCGCGAGGGCGATCTCATATTGCATCCGCCGTTGATGGCCGAGCTGGTCAGCGGGCTGACCGAAGCGGTGATCTATGCCGCCGCTACTGCGGCGGTCGCGGCGGCGATCGGCGGTGCCGTGGTGGCCGTGGTTGGCACAGGTGGGGCCGCCGCCACGCTCACACCATTGATCGCCGGTGCCCTGGTCGGTGCCGCCGCTATGTTGCCTGCTGGCGAAGACAAGAGCATAGGCGAGCACATTTCCGATCTGAGCAGTTGGGTCGGCAATTCGATGTTTCCCCCCGAACCCTACGGTGCGATCGACAGCGGATCATCCAACACCCGCATCAATGGCATGCCTGCAGCCCGCGCGGCAGGGACCGTCACGGGTGCCAGTGAGGCCGAACCCTCCGCCGAGGCACCCTCGATACTGGAAAACATCGGTAACTACGCGATGATGGGCGCATCGCTGATGCTGCCGGTCATCGGGCTGGCTCAGGAAATCAACAGCATCTTCAATCCCCCAGTCGCCACCCCGGCGAATCCTGGCACCCAACCTGCCGAACTGGACACCGTCAAGTGCAGCAAGCACCCGGTCCCCAACTTCGTCGCGCAAGGGTCGGACAAGGTTTTCATCAATGGCCATCCTGCGGCCAGGGTCGGGGACAAGAGCACCTGCGACGGTCCCATCGGCATGACCTTCTCGCCCAATGTGCGGGTTGGAGGTGGCACGGTGACCGTGCGAGACATCCGCGACGGCAAGAGCGCAGCGGCAAAGATCATTGGCCTGGTCGCCGGCATGCTGCTGGCAAGGCGCGTCAAGAGCCGCTCGCGGCCACGCAACGCACCCAAGCCCCGTTCCCGTATTCCTGGCTGCAAGGGACACCCGGTGCTGGTCGCCACCGGCAGCAAACGGCTCGATGGCCCCGAGGACCTGGACTTCAGCCTGCCCGGCCTGCTGGCCATCGATTGGTCGCGTCGTTATGACAGCAACGACCTGCGCGACGATGGTCTGTTGGGCAAGGGCTGGAGCCTGCCCTACGAAGTGCGTCTGGAACGGGTGCCTCATCCGCAAGGTGGCGAGCTGTGGATCTATGTCGACGAAGACGGCAGTCGCATCGAGTTGGGCCGCATGGTGCCCGGCAGCGCGCTGCTCAGTACCTTGGACGGTGTTGCCATTTTCCATCAGGACGATGGCATCACGGTGGTGGAGGACATCTATAGCGGCCAGTACCAGGTGTTCAAGACCGATCCGACAGCACACAGCCGGTCGCGCCTCGTGCAACTTGGCGATCGCAACCTCAACCGCCTTGAACTGCTGTATGACGACCAAGGGCGCTTGCAATTGCTGGTCGATGCCTTCGGTCGCACTGCCGTGCAGTTGCGCCACGACAACCAGTATGGGCGCCGAGTGCGCGAGGTGTGGCGGCTACAGTTGGCCCCAGGCGATGCGTTCGAGATCGCTGACCAGCAGTTGCTGGTCAGCTACCGCTACACCCAGGCCGGTCAGCTAGCCGAGGTACGCGATGCCAGCGGGCAAACGGTACGCCGTTTCACCTACACCGCAGCGGGGTGCATGGCGAGCCAGACTCTCGCCAGCGGTGTCGTCCATCACTATGAATGGGCCAGCCTGGCGGTACCGCCAGACGGAGTGGCCTCGCGTGGGGGCTGGCCACGGGACCTACCGGCACCGCTCGAGGCGCAGCCCACACACCAGTGGCGAGTGATGCGCCACCACAGCGATAGCGCAGAGGACTATCACTTCGACTACGACCTGGCTCAGGGCCTGACCCGGGTTCGCGACAGCCTGGGGCGGGAGGAGTCGTTCCATTGGGGGCCGCACTATGAGATCCATCGGTATGTCGATGCCCTGGGCAACCTCTGGCAGGAGACCTTCCAGCAGGGGCAGTTGATCGCCAGTACCGAGCCCGATGGCAGCCAGTGGTGCTACAGCTACGACGGTGCAGGCCGCCTTGTCTGTAGCCAGGACCCGCTCGGGCGCAGTGAAAGCATTGCCTATGGCGAACATTGGGCACTGCCGCTGAGCATCGTGTCGCCTGGCGGCGCAAGCTTGCGCATGCAGTACGATTGCCAAGGCAATGTGCTCAGTGAAACCGATGCCCTGGGTAATACCACAGGTTACCGCTACGACGATCGCGGGCGACTGCTGGCCATCACCGACGCGCATGGCCGACAACGCCGGTTCACATGGAATGACCGTGGCCAGTTGCTCAGCTACCGCGACTGTTCCGGCCATGTCACGCATTATCGCTACACCGAGCGCGGTGAGCTGGCGGAGTCTGTCAATCCGCGGGGCGAGCGTAGCCGCCACCGCTACGATGTGCGCGGCTACCTGATCGAAAGCCAGGGGGCCGACGGGCGCACCGATCATTATCAGGTCAACGCCGCCGGGCAGTTGACCCGCCATATCGATGGCGCCGGGCGCACCACCCACTGGCATTTCGACTCCAGCGGTCGCCTGTTGCAACGTATCGACCCCATGGGGGCGGCGCTGAGTCTGAGTTACGATGCCTATGGCCGACTGCAGGCGCTGGTGAACGAGAACGGCGAACGCTATCGCTTTGAATGGGATGCGCTGGACCGCGCGCTCACCCAGCAGAACCTCGATGGTGGTGGCTACGCCTATACCTACGACCACCGGGGCAACGTGACGTGTATCGCCCACCACCCGATCCCGGATCAGGCTCACGACACGGCCATACAGATCCATCAGCTTGAGCACGATGCCGTTGGTCGCTTGCTACGCAAGCACACCACCGATGGTTGCACCGAATACGTCCACGACGAGGGCGACAACCTGCTGTCGGTGACATTCACCGATAAGCAGGGCAATGCCCGGCGACTGGCGTTCAGCTATGACCGCATGGGCCGCCTGCTGAGCGAGACCAGCGCTGCCGGTACCTTGGGTTATGCGCATGACGAGTTGAATAACCTGCAGAGCCTGACCCTGCCCGATCAACGCCGGATAAACCACCTGTATTACGGCAGCGGCCACCTGCATCAGCTCAATCTCGACGGGCGGGTGATCTGCGATTTCGAGCGCGACAGCTTGCATGACGAAGTGCTGCGCACCCAGGGCCAGTTGCAGACCCGCACCCGCTATGACAGCTGTGGGCGCCTGCAACAGAGGGCGATCCATTACCGGGACGCCTCGAGCATGACGCTGGCGTTGTTGCAAAAGGACTATCGCTATGACGACGGCGACAACCTGGTCTGCGAAACCTTTACCCAGACCCAGCGACCCGGCACACAGAATCCGGCCCAGCAAGAGCATGCGCTGCGCTTCCACAGTGCTGGCCTCGGCAATGGCAGCTGCCAGGGCTCGGTGACCTACGACTATGGGCCGAGCCAACGCATCTATGGTGTGACCCGCCGCCTGGCGCTGGGAGATGTGCCGATCGTCGAGCATTATGGGTACGACCGCGCTGGTAACCTGATCGAGGGCTACCAGCCCAAGGCTCATGTGCGGCACAACCGGGTCACGGTCCATCAGGACAAACGCTACCGCTACGATGGTTTCGGCCGCATGGTCGAGAAGCGCAGCGGCAGCCGGCTGTTACAGCGCTTCGAGTACGATGCCGAGCATCGGCTGGTCCGCGTAAACCAGCAACGCGGCACCGTGCACGAGCGCATTGAGTTCAGCTACGACCCACTGGGGCGGCGCATCGGCAAGCGCCTCTACCGCAGCGGCCATGAGCAACCCGTCAGTCGCACCGACTTCCTCTGGCAGGGCCTGCGTTTACTGCAGGAGGTGCAGGACGGCAAATCGAGCCTGTACCTGTATGCCGACCCTGGCAGCCACGAGCCGCTGGCGCGTATCGACGGCGCACCTGGCCAGGAAGTGGTGCAGTACTTCCACACCAACATTGCCGGGCTGCCCGAGCAACTGACCGACGCACAGGGCAATTCAGTCTGGTACAGCGACTACCTGTTGTGGGGCCGCAGCCGCGAAGAGTGGCACGCGCCCGACCAAAACCGCCAGCAGAACCTGCGTATGCAGGGGCAGTACCTTGACCGCGAGACTGGCCTGCACTACAACACGTTCCGCTATTACGACCCGGACATCGGCCGCTTCACCCAGCAGGACCCGTTGGGGCTGGAAGGCAGCATCAACCTGTATGCCTATGCTCCCAATCCACTGACCTGGATCGACCCGCTGGGCTTGTCGGAATGTTCGCTTCTCGACCGTATCATCCAAGACGCCAACAAGGTCGCTTCACCCGGTGGCGAAGTGACCGCGCGGCAGGCCCAGATCCTGCGCGGCAACCTGCCGGTGGTGCAGCGGCGCAACGCGGCGCAGAACCAGGCGATGCGCAAGGAGTTCGTGAAAACCGAGAAAGGCCTGATCAAACAGTGGGAAAAGAACACCAACCGGACCTGGCCAGACGGCGCCACGGCCCACCATGTGATTCCATTGGAAAGCGGTGGCGCCAACAAATGGTGGAACCTGATGCCGACCCACGGCACGCTGCCCAACCATTCGTTGCCCGGTATCCCCGGCCCGCATGCCGCCGGTGGTGTACTTCGCACCACCATCCAGCAAGGTCGCAAGGCATTGCCACCCAAGACCATCACCGATTTGAGGCTGTAACATGATCGACCTGGAACACACGCTCGAACAGATCGGGCAGACTCGATTCTTCGGCAATCTGGGCAAGCCTGACATCCAGGATCCGCAGGTGATTCTCATCGCCTCGGTCGAGGCGGTGTTCGTGACCCCCTCGGACCAGGCGTTCCAGGGCTTGTACGATGCCACTCAATGGCTCCCCACCTCGGCGGGCGAAGACGATCCGTACTACCCGCGGCAAGAGACGACCAAAGTGCTGAGCGAGCAGCGCATGGCGCTGAACAGGGCAGTGATGGCCGCCACCCGCACGCTCGACAAGGCGCCGTTCATCTGCCGCCCGCACGACTTCAGCGAGGCCGCTCGCGGCGGCGCGGCCTTCGCGTTCCGTCAGTACGCCACCGAGCAGTTCTTCGGTCTGGGCGATCACTGGCGTCGGGTGGTCGACCTGTACCTGGCCGGGCACTGGCCGGTTGGGCATGCTCCCGGCAAACTGATTGTCATCTGAGTCTTTGTCCCAGTTCGACCGTCATACCACGGATACGCCCTGGCCACACCGGCAAGCGCTGTGTCGGATCTTCCAGGCAGTTGCCGTTTTGCAGGCAGAAATGTTGCTTGTACAGCGGCGCCGCTACCACAACGGTTGCGCCCAGGCTGCCCACCAACCCACGCCCGATGATGTTCGCGCCCGAGCGTGGGTCACGGTTGCCGACGGCGTACAGCTCCCGCCCTTGTCCCGGCAGGTAGAACAACGCCACCTGCTCACCCTCGTGCCACACCACCACCCCGGAGTCGGCGACCAGGTCGCTGGCCTGGCACACCATCTGCCAGCGGATTTCACTGGCTGAAACCGTGTTGGACAGGTTCATCACATTGCCTCCTCGTGGGTGGGAATCAGCTGAAGCGGCGCAGCGGGTCGGCGTTGGCCACGCTCGCGCACGAAATGCACATCCGGATCGGCGCGCTGGTCGTTGACGAAAGTGCGGAAGCGCTTGAGCTTTTCCGGATCGCCCAGGGCGTTGGCCCATTCGCACTCGTAGCGCTCGACCACCTGCTGCATCTGCGCTTCGAGTTCGGCTGCCAGGCCCAGGCTGTCGTCGATCACCACCTGCTTGAGGTAGTCGAGCCCGCCTTCGAGGCCCTCGCGCCACACCGAGGTGCGCTGCAGCTTGTCGGCGGTGCGGATGTAGAACATCAGCACGCGGTCGATCAGCCGTACCAGGGTCTCGTCGTCCAGGTCGGTGGCGAACAGCTCGGCGTGGCGCGGGCGCATGCCGCCGTTACCGCATACGTACAGGTTCCAGCCCTTGTCGGTGGCGATCACGCCGATGTCCTTGCTTTGCGCCTCGGCGCATTCGCGGGTGCAGCCGGATACCGCGAACTTGAGCTTGTGCGGCGCGCGCAGGCCCTTGTAGCGATCCTCCAGGCGCAGCGCCATGGCCACGCTGTCCTGCACGCCATAGCGGCACCAGGTGCTGCCCACGCAGGATTTCACCGTGCGCGTCGACTTGCCATAGGCGTGCCCGGTCTCGAAGCCGGCAGCGATCAACTCGCCCCAGATCAGCGGCAGTTCGTGCAGCTGGGCCCCGAACAGATCGATGCGCTGGCCGCCGGTGATCTTGGTGTAGAGGTCGTATTTCTGCGCCACCTGGCCGATCACGATCAGCTTCTGCGGGGTGATTTCGCCGCCGGGAATGCGCGGCACCACGGAGTAGGTGCCGTTTTTCTGCATGTTGGCCATGAAGGTGTCGTTGGTGTCCTGCAACGGTACCAGCGCCGGGTCCATGATCGGCTGGTTCCAGCATGAAGCGAGGATGTTGCCCACCGCCGGTTTGCAGATGTCGCAACCCACGTGACCTTTGCCGTGGCGTTCGAGCAGTTCGCCGAAGGTGCGGATACCCTCCACCCGCACCAGCCCGTAGAGCTCCTGGCGGGTGTAGGCGAAGTGCTCGCACAGGCTCTTGTCGAGCGTCACGCCACGGGCGGTCAGCTCATGCTCGAAGACCTGCTTGAGCAGGGCAGCGCAGCCACCGCAGCCGCTGGCGGCCTTGGTGCAGCCCTTGACGGCGGCAAGGTCGCCGCAACCACTGTCGATGGCGGCGCACACCGCGCCCTTGCTGACGTTGTGGCAGGAGCAGATGGTCGCGCTGTCGGGCAGCGCATCAGCGCCCAGGGTCGGCGCGCCACTTCCTTGCGGCAGGATCAGCGATGCCGGATCGGTCGGCAGGGCGATGCCGTTCTGGGCGTACTGCAGCAGGGTGTCGTAGTAGCTGTTGTCGCCCACCAGCACCGCGCCGAGCACGTGCTTGCCACTGGCATCCACCACCAGCCGGCGGTAGGCGCTGTTGGCCTCGTCGATGAAGCGGTAGCTGCGTGAACCGGGCGTGGCGCCGTGGGCATCGCCGATCGAGCCGACATCCACGCCCAGCAGCTTGAGCTTGGTCGACATGTCGGCGCCGGTGAAATCGTCCGCCGTCTCGCCCAGCAGCCGCGCGGCCAGGTTGCGCGCCATGGCGTAGCCGGGGGCGACCAGGCCGAACACGCTGCCGTTCCACGACGCGCACTCGCCGATGGCGAAGATCCGTGGATCGCTGGTCTTGCACTGGCTGTCGATCACCACGCCGCCGCGCGCGGCGATCTCCAGGCCACAGGCCCGGCCCAGGGCGTCCTGTGGGCGGATGCCGGCGGAAAAGACAATCAGATCGGTCTCCAGGTGTTCGCCACCGTCGAAGTTCATCCGGTAGCGGTACTGCTCGCCAGCGCTGATCGACTGGGTCGCGCGGGACAGGTGCACGCCCACGCCCAGGGCCTCGATCCGCGCCTTGAGCGCCGCGCCGCCTTCGCTGTCCAGCTGTACCGGCATCAGGCGTGGGGCGAACTCCACTACATGCGCCTCCAGGCCCAGGGACTTCAGGGCGTTGGCTGCCTCGAGGCCGAGCAGGCCGCCGCCCACCACCACGCCACGGCGGGCATCTGCGGCGGCGGCGCGGATCGCATCGAGGTCCTCGAGGGTGCGGTAAACCAGGCGGGCATTGCCGCTGGAACCTTCGATTGGCGGCACGAACGGATAGGAACCGGTGGCCAGGATCAACTGGTCATAGCCCAGGCGGCCCTCGGCGGTGACCAGCTCCCGGCGCTCGCGATCGATGTCCAGCACCGCCTCGCCCAGGTGCAGGTGCACGCCGTGGCGGCTGTAGTAGTCCGGGGCGCACAGGGCCAGGGTCTCGGCGCAGCTACCGGTAAAATACTCCGACAGGTGCACCCGGTCGTAGGCGCGCTGGCGCTCCTGGCCGAACACATGCAGCTCGAAGTGTGCCGTGGCGCCGCGTTCGATCAGCTGCTCGACGCAGTGATGGCCAACCATGCCATTGCCGACGATGACCAGTCGTGCTCGTTGTGCCCCGTTCGCTGTTGCCTGCATAGCCGATCCTCGATCACGGAAAACGAAAAAGGCGCCTGGAGCCGAAGCTCCAGGCGCCTTTGCCTGTACTCATCAGTGTGAGGCCCCTGTTGACCGCCGTTGGTCGTTGGGGCTGTTGTGCATTGCTTGAAGCAGGGAGCGTGCCAGGCTCCCTTTAATTGCGGGGCAAGCCCGCTTTCACAAGGGTTACAGCTTTGGGCATGTGCTGGCCAGGTGGTGCGGGCGCACAAGCAGGGTGCAGCCCTCACCACCGTGGTGCATCAATACACATCCCGCCGGTAGCGCTTGTCCCGTCCCAAACCTTCGACATAGGCCGCTGCCGCGGTCTCGTCCAGGCCGCCGTGCTGCGCCACCACCTGGCGCAAGGCCGCATCCACATCCCGGGCCATGCGCTGGGCATCGCCGCAGACATACACATGCGCGCCGTCCTGCAGCCAGCGCCACAGTTCGGCGCCCTGTTCCAGCAGGCGTTGCTGCACATAGATCTTCTCCGGCTGGTCGCGGGAGAACGCGGTGCTCAGGCGTACATGGCCCTGCGCTTCCCAGGCCAGCAACTGTTCGCGATAGTAGAAGTCGTGTGCCTCGTGCTGCTCGCCGAAGAACAGCCAGTTGCGGCCAGGCGCTGCACGTGCCTGGCGCTCTTCGAGGAAAGCCCGGAAGGGCGCGATGCCGGTGCCGGGGCCGATCATGACGATGGGCGTGCCGTCGTCGTCGGGCAGGCGGAAGTGTTTGGATGGTTGGGCAAAGATGGCCACTTCGACGTCCGCCGCACGATCAGCGAGAAAGGCCGAGCAGACCCCCTTGCGTTCGCCGTAGCGCACCGTGGACACCGTCAGGTGCACCTGCCCCGGATGCGTCTTGGGGCTTGAGCTGATCGAGTACAGCCGTGGCTGAAGGGGCTTGAGCAGTTCCAGCCAGCGGGCCAGTGGCCATTGCCGGGGAAACTCGCGCAGCACATCGACCAGTTGCCGGCCCCACAGCCAGTCCTTGAGCGCGGCCTTGCATTCAGGCTGCAACAGCTGTTGCAGAACTGGCGTGTTTTCGCTGAACGCTTCGAGCTGTCGTGGCGTGACACGGGTAATGTCCAGCTGCCGCTCCAGCGCCAGGCTCAGGGGCATCGGTTTCTGGCCTTCAAGCTCGACCACGGCCTGGCCATCGAGCTGCATCAGGCCAAGCAGTTCCTCGACCAGCGCCGGGCAGTTGCGCGGCCACACGCCCAGCGCATCGCCGGGCTGGTAGTCCAGGCCGCTACCCGCCAGGTCGAACACCAGCTGACGGGTCTCCTTGGTCGAACCTGGGCCATTGAGCAGGCGGTTCTCCACCAGGCGTGCAGGCCATGGCTGGTTTCTGCCGTGAGGCTCGGCAGTCGGTGGCGCCGGCGTAGCCACCGTGTTTGTGCCAAGGGCCAGCAGCAGGGCCTCGAGCCACGTACTGAATGCAGCCTCGAAGTCCGGTTCGCACTCGACCCGCTCCAGCAGGCGCTGGCCGCCCAGTTCCGCCAGGCGCTGGTCGAGCTTGCGGCCAAAGCCGCAGAACTGGTCGTAGCTGGAGTCGCCCAGGGCCAGCACCGCGTAGGGCAGATTGGCGCAATCGGTTTCGCCCGCACCCTGCAGGGCCTGCCAGAATGCGGCGCCACTGTCCGGAGCATCGCCGTCACCGAAGGTGCTGGCAATCAGCAGTACGCTGGCGCAGCCGTGCAATTGCGCCGGGCTGACGCTTTCCATGCTGCTGAGCTCCACCATCAGCCCCGCCTCGCGCAGGCCTTGGGCGCAGCGTTCGGCCAGCGCCTCACCGTTGCCGGTCTGCGAGGCCCACAACACGCGATGGCAAGGTACTGCCGCCTGTGCTTGGGGCTGGGCGAACAGCCCCGCCAGCAGGCCATCGACGAACAGGCGCCGGGCCGGCGCCAATGGTGCGGTGGCCGGGAGGCTTGGCACACCCTCGGCGCGTGTCTGTTGCAGGCCAAGCAGGAAACCTTGCAGGTAATGGCGCTCCTCTTCGGCAAGCACCGGAGCAGGTTGTGTCTCCAGGCCCAGCAGGCGGGCGAGGGTGGCGGTCGGCATGGGGACGGGCTCCGCAGGAATGGTGACGTCCAGGTCGAGGACCTCGATGCGTTCACCCGCGACCCGTTCGAGGGTCACGGCGCAGTACTTGAAGGCCGGTTGCAGCGAGGTGGGGTCGACGGCGTCGCAGGTCACCGCGTTGATCGCCAACTGCTCGCCGTACAGGTCATTCCAGTGGAATGGCGCGAAGCAGCCGCCGGGCAACACCCGGTCGCTGAGGCGGGCCGGCAGCAGCGCCTGGCCTCGACGTGAACGGATCGCCACCTGGTCCTTGTCGCCGATGCCCAGGCGCCGGGCATCGGCGGGGTGGATCTCGACGAAGGGGCCGGGGTCGAGGCGGTTCAGGCTTGGGACCTTGCCGGTCTTGGTCAAGGTGTGCCACTGATGTTGCACGCGGCCGGTGTTGAGGATGAAGGGGTAGGCATCGTCCGGCAACTCGGCCGGCGCCAGCCAGGGTCGGGCATGAAAACGCGCCTTGCCGCTGGTAGTCGGAAAGCTCAGCGCCGCTGGCTGGCCGTCTGCGTCGTTGCGATAGCGCAGCGGGCTGCGGTTATCCTCGCGCCCCGGCGCGCAGGGCCACTGCCGGGGGCTGTCGCGCAGCCCGGCATAGTCGATGCCGCGCAGGTCGTAGCCGGTGTCCGGGTTATGGAAGCGGCGGATCTCTTCGAACACCGCCTCGGCGTCGGGGTAGTCGAAGGCATGCGCGTAGCCCAGGGCACAGGCGATGCGCGCGATCAGGCGCCAGTCCTCCAGGCTCTCGCCAGGCGGCTCGACGGCGCGTGGCATCAAGGTCAGGTTGCGCTCACTGTTGATCATCACCCCCTCGCCCTCGGCCCACAGCGCCGCGGGCAGGAGGATGTCGGCGTAGCGGTTGGTCTCGGTGTCGAGGAAGGCGTCCTGGCTGATCACCAGGTGCGCCTGGTTCAGGCCGTCGATCACCTGCTGGCGGTTGGCGACGCTGGCCACCGGGTTGCTGCAGATGATCCAGCAGGCCTTCACTTCGCCGTTCTTGAGCTGTTCGAACAGCGCCACCGCGCCTTCGCCGCCCTCGCTGCGCAATGTGCCGGGCGCCAGCTGCCACTGCCGCTCGACGAAGGCGCGGTCCGCCGCCACCTGCGCCGAACGCTGGCCCGGCAGGCCCGGTCCCATGTAGCCCATCTCGCGGCCGCCCATGGCGTTGGGCTGGCCGGTCAGCGAAAACGGCCCGCTGCCGGGGCGGCAGATGGCGCCGGTGGCCAGGTGCAGGTTACACAGGGCATTTGTGTGCCAGGTGCCGTGGATGCTCTGGTTCAGGCCCATGGTCCAGCAGCTCATCCATTCGCCGGCCTCACCGATCAGGAGGGCGGCTTCGTGGAGGTCGGCCTCGTCCAACCCGGTGATGGCCGCGACCCGTTCCGGGGTGTAGTCCGCGAGAAACGCCGGCAGGTCCTCCCAGCCCTCGGTGTGGCGGGCGATGAAATCCGCGTCGGTGTGGCCGTTGACATGCAGCAGGTAAAGAAGGCCATTGAGCAGCGCGAGATCGGTGCCCGGGCGCAGTTGCAGGAACAGGTCGGCCTTGTCGGCGGTGGCACTGCGCCGGGGATCGACGACGATCAGCCTGGCCCCGGCCTTGAGCCGGTCGCGCAGGCGCAGGAACAGGATCGGGTGGCAGTCTGCCATGTTCGCGCCGATCACCAGGAACACCTCGGCGCGTTCGAAGTCCTGGTAGCTGCCCGTCGGTCCGTCGGCACCCAGTGACTGCTTGTAGCCGCTGCCGGCACTGGCCATGCACAGGCGCGAGTTGGATTCGATATGACGGGTGCGGATGAAGCCCTTGGCCAGCTTGTTGGCCAGGTACTGGGCTTCCAGTGACATCTGTCCGGACACGTACAAGGCCACGGCATCCGCGCCATGGGTGTCGATGATCGCGCGCAACCGCGCGGCGGCTTCGCTGATGGCCATGTCCAGGCTGCAACGCGCCGGCTGCTGGCTGCGCTGGTCGCGCACGAAGGCGTGGGTCATGCGCCCGGCCTGTAGCGGCACATGGGCGCTCAGGCCCTTGGTGCACAGGCGACCGAAGTTGCTCGGGTGCTGCTTGTCGCCACTGACCTTGACCACCTTGGCATCGCTCACGTGCATGACGATGCCGCAGCCGACCCCGCAATACGGGCAAACACTGCGCACTTGGCTGTCGCTCATCGGCAATCTCCTGCTGACGAAACGACAAAGGCGCCGGCTGCCCGGCCTGCAAGCGGCAAGCGGGGCAACACGGCGCCTTCGTCGTGATGAAAGGGACCATCGGCGTTGATGGTCGCGATGGCAACCAGGCAGCAAATCCCGGGCCATGTCATCGCGGGTCAAGCCCGCTCACAGGTTCGATGGTTAGCTTGGCAAAGGCGTGCACCAATACGGGGAACCACGCACCAACGGATGGCGCGTGCATACGGGCGGATATATGATTCGCGTACGTTTCATATATGCGAGTAACTACACCATGGGTATCGTCAAGATCTGCGACGACCTCCACGAAGACCTGCGCGTGGCCAGCGCCGCGCTGTCGCGTTCGATCAACGCCCAGGCCGAGCACTGGATCCGCCTCGGCATGCTGGCCGAACTGCACCCGCAAGCCACCTATCAGGAACTGCTGCGCCAGTTGCTGCGCCAGGAGCAGGCCAACCTCAAGGCGCTTCTGCAATGAGCAAGGTCATCCTCAAGGACGCCGCCGAGCTCGAGCTGATGCGCCGCGCAGGCCAACTGCTGGCCCGGGTGTTTGCCGACCTCGACGGTTTCATCCGCCCCGGAGTGACCACCATGCAGATCAACGACCGCGCCGAGGCCTTCATCGTCGAAACCCTCAAGGCCCGACCGGCGAGCAAGGGCCAGTACGGTTTCCCCTATTCACTGAACACCTCGGTGGACCATGTGGTCTGCCATGGCATGCCCAAGGCCGACGAGGTGTTGAAGGAAGGCTCGATCGTCAATGTCGATATCACCTTGGAGCAGGGCGGCTACATTGCCGACTCGTCGAAGATGTACGGCATCGGTCAGATCGGCGACCAGGCCCGGCGCCTGGTCGATACCACCTATGCCGCATTGTGGAAGGGCATCGAGCAGGTGCGCCCCGGCGCGACGCTCGGTGATATCGGTCATGCCATCCAGGTCCACGCCGAGGCCGCTGGCTACAGCGTGGTGCGCGAATACTGCGGGCATGGCATCGGCAGGCAGATGCACGAGGCACCGGAGGTGCTGCACTACGGCCAGCGCGGCATGGGCATGAAGCTGCAACCGGGGATGGTGTTCACCATCGAGCCGATGATCAACCAGGGTGGGCGTGGGACCCGTGGTCTGCGCGATGGCTGGACGGTGATCACTCGCGATCACACGCTGTCGGCGCAATGGGAGCACACGGTGGCCGTGACCGAGAGCGGATTCGAGGTGCTGACCTTGCGTGAGGAAGAGCGGCAGGCTGCAAAGGGTTCCTAAGCACGGATGCCTGGGTCATGGTGCAGCCCGTCATCGGAACTTGGCGCTCAGGCTCGCCTCCCATCTTCATGGTCTAGTCTGAAACTACCGGTACCGGCCCACGCTCGACTACAACCGCCGGCCCGGAAACCATTGGAGTCCCTGGGAGGTGCCCCATGAGCCTGCTGCTCGAGCCATACACCCTGCGTCAGCTGACCCTGCCCAACCGCATCGCCGTTTCCCCCATGTGCCAGTACTCCGCCGTCGACGGCCTGGCCAACGACTGGCACCTGGTCCACCTGGGCAGCCGCGCGGTCGGTGGCGCGGGTCTTGTGATCAGCGAGGCCGTCGCGGTCACCGCCGATGGGCGCATCACTGCCGAGGACCTCGGCTTGTGGACTGACGACCAGATCAAGCCCTTGCAACGCATCACCCGTTTCATCACCGCCCAGGGCGCCGTGCCCGGTATCCAGCTGGCCCATGCCGGGCGCAAGGCCAGCACCCACAGGCCGTGGCTCGGAAAGCAAGGCAGCGTCAAGATCGAGGAGGGTGGCTGGCAGCCGGTCGGGCCGTCGAAGATCGCCTTCGATCCGCAGCACACCGCACCACGTGAATTGACCAAGGACGAGATCCAGGACGTGGTCGCCGCGTTCGTCGCCGCGACCGAGCGGGCATTGCAGGCTGGCTTCAAGGTGGTCGAGATCCACGCCGCCCACGGTTACCTGCTGCACCAGTTCCTTTCGCCGTTGAGCAACCAGCGCCTCGATGAATACGGCAGCTGCTTCGAAAACCGCATTCGCCTGACCCTGCAGGTTGCCGAGGCGGTACGCAAGGCCTGGCCGCAGGAACTACCGCTGTTCGTGCGGGTGTCGGCCACCGATTGGGTCGAGGATGGCTGGAACCCGGACGAGACCGTCGAGCTAGCCCGTCGCCTGCGCGCCCTGGGCGTCGACCTGATTGATGTGTCGTCAGGCGGGACCTCGGTCAATGCCGAGATCCCCACCGGCCCCGGCTACCAGACCCGCTTTGCCGAACGGGTACGCAAGGAGTCGGAAATCGCCACCGGCACCGTCGGCATGATCACCGAACCGGCCCAGGCCGAGCATATCCTGCGCACCGGCCAGGCCGATGTGATCTTCCTCGCCCGCGAGCTGCTGCGCGACCCCTATTGGCCGTTGCATGCCGACGACGACCTGGGCGGCAACAAGGCGACCTGGCCAGCGCAGTATCAGCGGGCCACCAGCCGGGCCAACCCCATCCACGAGTCGGACCTGCGCGACTGATTCAGCGACAGGCCGCCTGGCTGAGAATGTCGCTGACCCACTGGTTGATGCTCTTCTGCGCCAGCTCGGCCTCGGCCGCCACGCTGGCGTGGAGGGTGGGCTCCAGGCGCAGGCTGAGTGTTCCGGAGTAGGTCTTCTGCGGTTCGCGCCCCGGGTGCTTGCAAGTTTCGAGGTAGTCATCGACGGCTTCCTCGAAAGCGATTGGCTGAACAAACAAACCAAGCTGGGCAACATCCGGATGCAAATGCGTTAAGCGTGGCTTCAGCTTGCCGGCCTACTCTGCAGTCCTACCTACTTTGGATGCTTGCGAGGTCTGCCAGATGAACACCCGTGGTCTGCTCGATCAGCTATTGAAAACCGGTCAATCCATGCTGCAGAACCAACAGGGCAAGGGCTCCGGGAGCCTTGGCAGCCTGTTGTCCGGTGCCGGCGGCGGCGCATTGGCGGCTGGAGCGATGGGCCTGCTGCTGGGGAACAAGAAGGCGCGCAAGTACGGCGGCAAGGCACTCGCCTACGGCGGGCTGGCCGCACTTGGCGTGCTGGCCTACAAGGCCTATGGCAACTGGCAGGCGCGCCAGGGCGCGGGCAATCACGAGCCGCAAACCCTCGACCGTCTGCCGCCGGCCCAGGCCGAGCAGCATAGCCAAGCCGTGCTTCGGGCACTGGTGGCAGCGGCCAAGTCCGATGGCCATATCGATGAACGAGAGCGGGCATTGATCGAAGGCGAGTTCACCCGCCTGGACAGCGACCGTGAGTTGCAGCACTGGCTGCATGCCGAACTGAACAAGCCGCTGGACCCGGCCGAGGTGGCCCGCGCCGCGCAGACGCCGGAGATGGCCGCCGAAATGTTCCTGGCCAGTGTGATGATGGTCGATCAGGAGAACTTCATGGAGCGTGCCTATCTCGATGAACTGGCCCGCCAGCTGCGCCTCGACCCGAACCTGCGCCAGGAACTGGAGAATCAGGTCAGGCTTGCCGCAGGTCAGTGAACCGGCATTTGGCCGCCTGAACGGGCACGGACGCCTGAATACCGCTGCATTCAGCCGCAATTGAACGGGAAGCCTGGGCTATACTTCGGCGATTTTTCCCGCTCGTATCGAATTCCTGAGGGCTGAATGTGAAGAACTGGACCTTGCGCCAACGGATCCTGGCAAGTTTCGCCGTGATCATCGCCATCATGCTGCTGATGATTGTGGCCGCCTACTCGCGGCTGGTGGCGATCGAGTCCAGCGAGGAAGCCGTGGGGTCCGACAGCATCCCCGGCGTCTACTACAGCTCGATGATCCGCAGTGCGTGGGTCGACAGCTACGTCACCAGCCAGCAGTTGGTGGGGCTGTCGAACCACCGCGAGATCACCTCGGCCGACCTGGAGCTGTTCAAGGGCTTCAACGATCGCCTCAAGAAACACATGGCCAGCTACCAGGCGACCATCCGCGACGCCGCCGACCAGGCGGCGTTCGACGACTTCACCCGTCTGGAGGAGGAGTACGTCAAGCTCGTCGACCAGGTCCTGGAGACCTACCGCCAGAAGAACTACCCCGAAGCCCAGCGCTTGATCATGGATGTGCTTACGCCGGCCTGGAAAGAAGGGCGCCAGCACCTGAACGAAGTGATCGAGCGCAACCGCGAGTCCGCCGACAAGGCCACCAACGACATCGTCAGTGCGGTGAACACCGCCAAAGGCAGCATGGTCGTCTCGCTGCTGCTGGCCATTATCGCCGCCGGTGTTTGCGGACTGCTGCTCATGCGCCAGATCACCGCACCCATGCAACGCATCGTCCGCGGTCTGGACGGTCTGCGCTCGGGTGATCTGAGCATGCGCCTGAACCTGGACCGCAAGGATGAGTTCGGCGCGATCGAGGGTGGTTTCAACGAGATGGCCGAGTCCCTGGCCAACCTGGTGGCCCAGGCCCAGCGCTCGTCGGTGCAAGTGACCACCTCAGTCACCGAGATCGCGGCCACCTCCAAGCAGCAACAGGCCACCGCCACCGAAACTGCCGCCACCACCACCGAGATCGGCGCCACGTCGCGGGAAATCGCCGCCACCTCGCGGGACCTGGTGCGTACCATGACCGAAGTCACCAGTGCCGCCGACCAGGCCTCGAGCCTTGCCGGCTCCGGCCAGCAGGGCCTGGCGCGCATGGAAGAAACCATGCACCAGGTGATGGGCGCCGCCGACCTGGTCAATGCCAAGCTGGCGATCCTCAACGAAAAGGCCAGCAACATCACCCAGATGGTGGTGACCATCGTCAAGGTCGCCGACCAGACCAACCTGCTGTCGCTCAACGCCGCCATCGAGGCCGAGAAGGCCGGCGAATACGGTCGTGGCTTCGCCGTGGTCGCCACCGAGGTGCGGCGCCTGGCCGACCAGACCGCCGTGGCCACCTACGACATCGAGCAGATGGTGCGCGAGATCCAGTCGGCGGTGTCGGCCGGGGTGATGGGCATGGACAAGTTCTCCGAGGAAGTGCGCCGCGGCATGTTCGAGGTGCAGCAGGTCGGCGAGCAACTGAGCCAGATCATCCACCAGGTGCAGGCGTTGGCGCCGCGAGTACTGATGGTCAACGAGGGCATGCAGGCCCAGGCCACCGGCGCCGAGCAGATCAACCAGGCGTTGGCCCAGCTAAGCGATGCCAGCACCCAGACCGTCGAGTCGCTGCGCCAGGCCAGTTTCGCCATCGACGAACTGAGCCAGGTGGCCGCCGGGCTGCGCGGTGGTGTGTCGCGGTTCAAAGTCTGACGACGATGAACGACATGTCCCCCCGCGAGGCGCGCGCCAGCACTGAAAAGGGCGTGCTGTACCTGCAGTTTCGCATCGCCGACCAGCGTTTCGCCCTGGACGTGCGCGAGGTGATCGAGGTCCTGCCGCAACGTGCGCTCAAGCCCATTGCCCAGGCTCCGGTCTGGGTGGCTGGCGTGCTCGCCCATCGCGGTGTGCTGGTGCCGGTGATCGACCTGTCGGCGCTCAGTTTCGGCTCCTCGGCCCAGTCGCGCAGCAGCACACGCCTGGTGCTGGTGCATTACCGCGCCGATCCACAGCGTCCGCAGTTGCAGCTGGGGCTGATCCTGGAGCAGGCCACCGACACCCTGCGCTGCGCGCCTGACGACTTCCAACCCTACGGGCTGGACAATGCCGAGGCGCGTTACCTCGGGCCTGTGCGCCAGGACGCCCGGGGTTTGTTGCAACGCATCGAGGTGGATGACCTGTTGTCGGATGCGGTGCGCGAGTTGCTCTATCCGCTGGAGCCAGGGCAGGTGCAGGCATGACTGAGCAGCGTTTCTTTCGTTTCCTGCAGGAGCGTATCGGCCTGGACGTCGAGTCGGTCGGCGCGGCGATGGTTGAGCGTGCCTTGCGCCAACGCTGCACCCTCGTGCAGGCGCAGAACCTGGACGACTACTGGGTGCGCCTGTTGCAGTCGACCGATGAACAGCAAGCCCTGATCGAGGCGGTCATCGTTCCGGAAACCTGGTTCTTCCGCTATCCCGAATCCTTCACCGCGCTGGCGGGCCTGGCCCACAAACGCGTAGCGGAGCTGGCCGGTGCCCGGCCGCTGCGGATCCTCAGCCTGCCTTGCTCCACCGGCGAGGAGCCGTACTCGATCGCCATGGCGTTGCTCGACGGCGGGCTGAGCCCTGGGGTATTTCGAATAGACGGCCTCGACATCAGCCCCAGTTCGGTGGCCAAGGGCGAGCTAGGGGTCTATGGCCGCAACTCGTTCCGCGGCAGCGAGCTGGCCTTTCGCGAGCGGCATTTCACCGCCGTCGGCGAGGCCCATCGCCTGGATGAGCGGGTGCGCCAGCAGGTCAGCCTGCAGGTGGGCAACGTGCTCGATCCGGCGCTGCGGGCGCGCCAAGGTCTCTATGATTTCGTGTTCTGCCGAAACCTGTTGATCTATTTCGATGTGCCGACCCAGCAGCGAGTGTTCGAGGTGCTCAAGCACATGACCCATGTCCAGGGCGTGCTGTTCATCGGGCCGGCCGAGGGCAGCCTGCTGGCGCGCCTGGGCATGCGGCCGTTGGGGATCGCCCAGTCGTTCGCCTACGTGCGTCAGGATGAAGCGCCGCCGGTCCCCATCGCCAAGCCGGCGTCCCGCCCCACAGTCGCGCCATCCGTGCCACCGCGTATCTTGACGCTGCCGCCGCGGGTTGGCAGACCGAACGCCGCGCCAGTCGCCAAGGTGATGCCAGCCGAAGGTGAGGCGCAACTGCTGGCCAGCATCGCCCAGCATGCCAATGCCGGCGACAGCGCCCAGGCCAGGGAAGGCTGCGAGCGCTATCTACGCAAGTTTGCGCCCAAGGCACAGGTCTACTACTGGCTGGGGTTGCTCAGCGATACCGAGGGCGATGCCGCGCAGGCCATTACCCATTACCGCAAGGCCCTCTACCTCGAGCCGCAGCACCCGGAGGCGCTGATGCACCTGGCCATGCTGCTGGCCGCGCAGGGCGACGAGGCGGGCGCGCGACGCCTGCAGGAGCGTGCCGCTCGGGCAGGCAGGGAGTCTGAACGATGAGCGGCGAATACCCTATGCAACTGATCGCCCACGATGACGAGCAGATCGATGACTGCTGGAATCGTATCGGGGTGCATGGCGACAAGCAGTGCCCCTTGCTGCCACGGCATGTGCACTGCCGCAATTGTGAGGTCTATGCCGAGGCGGCAATGCGCCTGCTCGACCGTTATGCGCTGATTCAGGATGAACCGCTCGAGGCGCCGCTCGTGCAGGAAGAAGCGGTCGGCCGCTCGATGCTGCTGTTCCGCCTGGGCGAGGAATGGTTGGCCCTGGCTACCGCCTGCCTGGCCGAGATCTCCCCGTTGCAGCCGGTGCACTCATTGCCTCACCAGCGTTCGCGGGTGCTGCAGGGAGTCGCCAATGTGCGCGGGTCGCTGGTGCCTTGCCTGTCGCTGGCCGACCTGCTGGGCGTATCGGTCGAGGCGGGCGGCGAGCGCGGTGGGCGGAGCATGCCGCGCATGCTGATCCTGGCGGCCGAAGGCGGGCCGGTGGTGGTACCGGTGGACGAGATAGACGGTATCCATCGCCTTGACCCGGCGACCCTGGACAACGGCCGCGATGCGGCGCACTTCACTGCGGCGGTGCTGCAGTGGCGTGGGCGCAGCGTGCGCGTGCTGGATGAACAACACCTGATGTCAGCCGTGAAGCGGAGCCTGTCATGACCCCGGAGCAAATGCGCGATGCGTCGCTGCTCGAGCTGTTCAGCCTGGAGGCCGAGGCCCAGACCCAGGTGCTCAGTGCGGGCTTGATGGCGCTGGAGCGCAACCCTGCGCAACCCGATCAGCTCGAGGCCTGCATGCGTGCGGCGCACTCGCTCAAGGGCGCGGCGCGGATCGTCGGCATCGACGCCGGGGTCAGTGTCGCCCATGTCATGGAAGATTGCCTGGTAGCAGCCCAGGAAGGCCGCCTGCTGCTGCGCCCCGAGCATATCGACGCACTGTTGCAGGGCACCGATCTGCTGATGCGCATCGCCACGCCGGGCGATCAGGACAGCGAAGCCGCCGTGGCGGTGTTTCTGGCGCAGATGGCGTCCTTGCTCGACCCCTCGGCGCCGTTGCTGGCCAACGCACAGCCGAGTGCACCGAGCCTGCCGCCTGTCGTCCAGCCCGCACTGCCGGAGCCCGAGCCCCTGCCGCCACCTGAGCCCGATGTCGAAGCGGAACCGATGCCTGCCCGCAAGGCTGGAAAACGCGGTGGCGAGGGCGGCGAGCGGGTGTTGCGGGTCACCGCCGACCGACTGAACAGCCTGCTGGACCTGTCGAGCAAGTCGCTGGTCGAGACCCAGCGCCTGAAACCCTACCTGGCCACTCTGCAGCGCCTGAAACGCATGCATGGCCAGGGCATGCGGGGGCTCGACGGGCTGAAGGCCCAGCTGGAGGAGAGCGGGCAGGGGCCAGAAGTGCTCGAAGCCCTGGCCCAGACCCAGCAGTTGCTGGCCGAAACCCAGCAAATCCTGTTGCAACAGGCGGCTGACCTGGACGAATTCGGCTGGCAGGCCAGCCAGCGCGCGCAGTTGCTCTACGACACGGCTTTGGCCTGTCGCATGCGTCCGTTCGCCGATGTGCTGACCGGGCAGAGCCGGATGGTCCGCGACCTTGGACGTTCGCTGGACAAGCCCGTGCGCCTGCTGGTCGAGGGCGAGAAGACCCAGGTCGATCGCGATGTGCTGGAAAAACTCGAGGCTCCGCTGACGCACCTGCTGCGCAATGCGGTCGATCATGGTATCGAGCTGCCCGAGCAGCGCCTGCTGGCCGGCAAGCCGAGCGAGGGCACGGTACGCCTGCGCGCCTCGCACCAGGCCGGGTTGCTGATCCTCGAACTGTCCGATGATGGTGCCGGTATCGATCTGCAGCGCCTGCGCCGCAGTATCGTCGAGCGAGCCCTGTCGCCGGCCGAGACCGTGGCGCAGATGAGCGAGGCCGAGCTGCTGACGTTCCTGTTCCTGCCGGGCTTCAGCCTGCGCGACACGGTCACCGAGGTGTCCGGGCGCGGTGTCGGGCTGGACGCAGTGCAGCACATGGTCCGCGAACTGCGCGGGTCCATCGAGTTGACCCAGGTGGCGGGGCAGGGCTGCTGCTTCCACCTGGAAGTGCCGTTGACCCTGTCGGTGGTGCGCAGCCTGGTGGTCGAGGTGGGCGGCGAGGCTTATGCCTTCCCCCTGGCGCATATCGAGCGCACCGTCGAAGTGCCGGCCGAGGCCATCGTGCAGATCGAAGGTCGTCAGCACTTCTGGCACGAAGGCCGGCATATCGGCCTGGTGGCCGCCAGCCAGTTGCTCAACCGGCCAGCGGCGCAGGGCGACGAGCAGAGCCTGCGGGTGGTGGTGATCCGCGAGCGCGAACAGCTCTATGGGGTGGCGGTCGAGCGCCTGATCGGCGAACGGGTGTTGGTAGTGATGCCGCTGGACCCGCGCCTGGGCAAGGTCCAGGACATTTCCGCGGGCGCCTTGCTCGATGATGGCTCGGTGGTGCTGATCGTCGATGTCGAGGACCTGTTGCGCTCGGTGGACAAGTTGCTCAGCACCGGCCGCCTGGAGCGTATCGAACGGGGCGGGCGGGGCGGCAAGGGTGTGGCGCGCAAGCGCATCCTGGTGGTCGACGACTCGCTCACCGTGCGCGAGCTGCAGCGCAAGCTGCTGGGCAACCGCGGCTATGACGTGGCAGTGGCCGTCGATGGCATGGACGGCTGGAACGCACTGCGCAGCGATGATTTTGACCTGCTGATCACCGACATCGACATGCCGCGCATGGATGGCATCGAGCTGGTCACTCTGGTAAGGCGCGACAGTCGCCTGCAATCGCTGCCGGTGATGGTGGTTTCCTACAAGGACCGCGAAGAAGACCGGCGTCGTGGACTGGATGCCGGCGCCGACTATTATTTGGCCAAGGCCAGCTTCCATGACGATGCGTTGCTGGAGGCGGTCGTGGAGCTGATCGGAGGTGCACAGGGATGAGAATAGCCATCGTCAACGACATGCCCATGGCCGTGGAGGCCCTGCGCCGTGCGTTGGCCTTCGAACCCGCGCACCAGGTGATCTGGGTGGCGGGCAATGGCGCCGAGGCGGTGCGCCTGTGCGCCGAGCAGACCCCGGACCTGATCCTCATGGACCTGATCATGCCGGTGATGGATGGTGTCGAGGCCACCCGGCGGATCATGGCGCAGACGCCGTGCGCCATCGTCATCGTCACCGTGGACCGCAAGCAGAACGTGCATCGGGTGTTCGAGGCCATGGGCCATGGCGCTCTGGATGTGGTCGATACCCCGGCGCTGGGCGCGGGTGACGCCCGGGAAGCGGCCGCGCCGCTGTTACGCAAGATCCTGAATATTGGCTGGCTGATCGGCCAGCAGCGTCCCAGTGCCGCTCGTACGGTGGCCGCGCCGCTACGCGAGACCTCGCAGCGCCGTGCCTTGGTGGCCATCGGTTCGTCGGCCGGAGGGCCGGCGGCGTTGGAAGTGCTGCTCAAGGGCCTGCCGCGCAGTTTTCCGGCGGCCATCGTGCTGGTCCAGCATGTGGATCAGGTGTTCGCCGCCGGCATGGCCGAATGGCTCAGCACCGCGTCGGGTCTGCCGGTGCGCCTGGCCCGCGAGGGTGAGCCTCCGCAGCCGGGGCAGGTGCTGCTGGCCGGCACCAACCACCATATCCGCCTGCTGAGGAATGGCGAGCTGGCCTACACTGCCGAGCCTGTCAACGAAATCTACCGGCCCTCGATCGACGTGTTCTTCGAGAGCGTGGCGCGCTACTGGTCAGGCGACGCGGTGGGCGTGCTGCTTACCGGCATGGGGCGCGACGGTGCCCAGGGCCTGAAGCTGATGCGCCAGCAGGGCTTCCTGACCATCGCCCAGGACCAGCAAAGCTGCGCGGTGTACGGCATGCCCAAGGCCGCCGCGGCGATCGACGCGGCGGTGGAAATCCGCCCGCTGGAGCGAATTGCCGGGCGACTGGTGGAAATCTTTTCGAAATGAAGATATGTATTGAGGCGCGCCGCGTGGCCGGCGGTCAACGGGTGACTACGGATGAATGATCTACCGATCGAAGGTTTCACGACCATCAACGAAAGCGCGGCGATGGTCCTGCTGGTCGATGATCAGGCGATGATCGGCGAAGCTGTGCGCCGTGGTCTGGCCCATGAAGAGAACATTGACTTCCATTTCTGCGCCGACCCGCACCAGGCGGTGGCCCAGGCCATGCGCATCAAGCCCACGGTAATTCTCCAGGACCTGATCATGCCGGGCCTCGATGGCCTGACCCTGGTGCGCGAGTACCGCAACAACCCGGCCACCCAGGATATCCCGATCATCGTCCTGTCGACCAAGGAGGACCCGCTGGTCAAGAGCGCGGCCTTTGCTGCCGGGGCCAACGACTACCTGGTAAAGCTACCGGACACCATCGAGCTGGTGGCGCGTATCCGCTATCACTCGCGCTCGTACCTCACGCTGTTGCAGCGCGACGAGGCCTATCGCGCACTGCGGGTGAGCCAGCAGCAGTTGCTCGATACCAACCTGATGTTGCAGCGGTTGATGAACTCGGACGGTCTCACCGGGCTGTCCAACCGTCGTCATTTCGACGAGTACCTGGAATTGGAGTGGCGTCGGGCTATCCGTGAACAGCAGCAGTTGTCGCTGCTGATGGTCGACGTAGACTACTTCAAGGCGTTCAACGACAGCTTCGGTCACCTGGCCGGTGACGAGGCCCTGCGTCAGGTGGCCGAGGCCATTCGCGGCTGCTGCTCGCGGCCGACCGACCTGCCGGCGCGTTATGGCGGCGAGGAGTTCGCCCTGGTGCTGCCTAACACCTCCCCTGGTGGTGCGCGGCTGGTGGCGGAGAAGCTGCGCCAGACCATCATGGGCCTGAAGATCGCCCACACCGTGCCTGAGGCGGCCTCCCTGCTGACCGTGAGTATCGGTCTGGCGACCTTGACGCCGAGTGTCGGCAGTCATTGCCGTCAGCTGATCTCGGCGGCGGACAAGGGGCTGTACCTGGCCAAGAACAGCGGACGCAACCAGGTTGGCATTGCATGATCCGGTCTCCATCGGCTCGTTCCCTCCGCGCAAGAGCCGTCAATGCTGGCCATAGGCTGCAACTGCGACCATGAACAACCTTTCACCCAGGAACTTCCTGCGCGCAACCCGCTCTTATGCCGGTAGCCATTGGTCGCGGCCGCCTGCTAAGCTCGCGGCTTTACCCTGATTGCCCTCATGGCGCATGAACAAGGAAATTACATGAAACAGCATCGTTTGGCGGCCGCGGTTGCCCTGGTAGGCCTGGTCCTCGCGGGCTGCGACGCCCAGACCAGCAGCGTCGAGCTGAAGACTCCGGCACAGAAGGCCTCCTACGGTATCGGCCTGAACATGGGCAAGAGCCTGGCCCAGGAAGGCATGGACGACCTGGACTCGAAAGCCGTCGCCCAGGGCATCGAGGACGCGGTAGGCAAGAAAGAGCAGCGCATCAAGGACGAAGAGCTGGTCGAAGCCTTCACCGCCTTGCAGAAGCGCGCCGAAGAACGCCTGGCCAAGGCTAGCGAGGAAGCTGCCGCCGCCGGCAAGAAATTCCTCGAGGAAAACGGCAAGAAGCCTGGCGTGATCACCACCGCTTCGGGCCTGCAGTATGAAGTGGTCAAGAAGGCCGACGGCCCGCAACCCAAACCGACCGACGTGGTCACCGTCCACTACGAAGGCAAGCTGACCGACGGCAAGGTCTTCGACAGCTCCGTCGAGCGCGGCAGCCCGATCGACCTGCCGGTCAGCGGCGTGATCCCGGGCTGGGTCGAAGGTCTGCAACTGATGCACGTCGGCGAGAAGTACAAGCTGTACATCCCGGCCGAGCTGGCCTATGGCGCCCAGAGCCCGAGCCCGCTGATCCCGGCCAACTCGGTCCTGGTCTTCGACCTGGAACTGATTGCCATCAAGGATCCGGCCAAGGCCGACCAGGCACCGGCCAAGTAATACCCGGCCCGTTGCAAGAAGACGCCCCGTTTCGACGGGGCGTCGTCGTTTTCAGTCCGGCTTGACGCGAACCGTCGGCGTCATTCACTGTCGCAAGCAGTACCCACGCAGGCACGGAGGCCGGTGTCGCAAAACGTTTGCGCGATTGAAACGGTTGTGTAAAAAACGCCCGATTCGTACCAGGCCCTTGCCCGGCGGGCACCACGCGGCGCCAATGTCGCCCTGTTCACAAGGTTATCCACAATAAATGTGGATAACCCCTGGTCCTCTGGAGGTCCCATGAGCGCACCCTGGAATTTCGCCCGCTTCCTGCCCCTGGCCGAGCGCCTGCTCAGCCGCGGGCGGCTGCCGGCCCTGTTGTTCGCGGTGGCCCGCAAGGGGCCGAAGCTGGGCCAGTTGCGCGAGGATCTGCGCCTGATGCAGGCGCTGTGCCTGGCCTGGTGGCGTGGCGAGTACCGCGCCGTCAGCCCCAAGGCACTGGTGACCATCGTGGCCGGACTGCTGTACTTCGTAAGCCCCTTGGACGCCATTCCCGACTGGCTGCTGGGCGTCGGCCTGCTCGACGACATCGCCGTGCTGGGCTGGGTGCTCAAGACCGTCGCCGATGAGCTGGGTCGCTTCAAGGCCTGGCGCGACGCCCAGGCGCCGGAACGGCTGCGGGTGGTCGAGCGCCTTCCGGACACCCCGGAGGCGCTGCGTCTCGAGCGGCCCGGTAGCTGATTCGCACAGACCCCCGAGCTTGGTAATATAATTGGCATAAGGGTTATGCCTACGGATTACATGCCGTAATCCAACGTCAAGGGGGTTGTATGGGTATTCAGGTCATCAGCCGGGACGGTCAGCCCGAGTACGCAGTGGTTCCCTGGGAGCAATATCAGAAGTTGCTGGCGGCCGCAGGCCAGGCGCCGGCCGCGGCTCCCGACTCAGCCAGTCACAACGAGAGCACTCAACCAAGCGCCAGCCTGTCCTCCTTGGACCAGCTGGCGTCCTTGCGTCAGGCCAAGGGCCTGGCGCCGGAGCAACTGGCACGCAGCGTCGGCATCAGCCCGGCCTACCTGGCGATGATCGAGTCCGGGGAGCGCCGCCCGGACGCTGCGATCCTGCGCAGCCTGGCCTGGCACCTTGGCGTGGCCGGCTGGAGCGAGCCGTCATGAGCCAGGTCAGGATCAGCCGTCAGCAATGGCAGAGCCTGCTGACCGAGCTCGACCTGGCCCGCCGTCAACGCCACCTGCTCACGTACCGTGCGCTGCTTGAGCGCCTGCAATTGCCCAGTCCGGCGATGCAGACGCTGACCGCGGCGCTTGAATACCTGGCGGCGCTTGACGCCCGCGCCGAGCAGCCACTGCGCAGTTCGCTGGTGATCAGCCAGGGAGCCAGCCGCCTGCCGCGCACCGGCTTCTTCGAGTGCGTCGAGCGCCTGGGACGGTTTTCCGGACCGGTGGATGGCATGGAGGCGGCGTCCTGGCATGCCTCTGAAGTGGTGCGGGTGTTCGAGTATCGCTATCCGGAAGAGGCCTGAAATCGTGGCTGTAGGCTTGGTTGTGGAAGCGGGTTTGCCGGCGAAAGGACCGCACAGCGGTCCCCAGGTTTAACTCAGCACGGTTGTATCGATCAGGCTCAGCCCTGAGCCACCGTCATCCTTGGCTTGACGCTTGGCCTGGGAGGCAAGCTCGGCCAATTGACCGGCATCCAGCCCGTCGCTGCTGCCGGGCTCCAGCCAGACCACGCCGATTGACAGCGACAGCAAGGCGAAGGTCTCCCGCTGCCCTTGGCGGTTATGAGCGATGAAGCAACCTGCCTCAAGGTGATCGCTGCGGTAGAAGCGTCGGCATTGCCGGCCAAAGGTCTCCAGCAGCAATTGCAGACGTTCGCGCCAGTCCGCCGAGCCCAGCACCAGCATGAAGTCGTCGCCGCCGATATGGCCGACGAAATCCCGGCTCGGGTCGACGCAGTCGTTCAGACACTGGGCCAGGCACAACAGCACTTCATCGCCACGGGCATAGCCGTAGATATCGTTGAAAGGCTTGAAGCTGTCGATGTCCACGTAGCACACGGCGGCCTCGCGTCGCTGCAGCAACAGGCGCGCCAGGCACTGCTGGATCGGCACGTTGCCCGGTAGCAACGTGAGCGGATTGGCGTGCCTTGCCTGCTGGATCTTCTGCTCGGTGATCAGCTTGAGCACGTCGATTACCCGACCAAGCCCCAGGTAACGCCCATTCTGGGTAATGATGAAGTCTTCCTCGATACGCTGGCGCGCACGGCTGGTAAGCAGGCGGCTTACCTGCTGCAGCGACTGGCCGCGCTCGACGGCGAGAAAGTCTTGGCTCATCAGTCGGCTGATCGGCTTGCGCGCGAACAGGTCGGTGCCGAAGGGTTGGAGCAGGGCATCGGCAAGCGAGTGGCGATGGACGATGCCGCAAGGGCTGCCTTGCTCGTCCAGCACGGCGAGGGAGTTGAGGTTGGCCTGGCGGCGGAAGGCGTCTAGTACCTGTTGCGTGGCAGTATCGAGGGTGACCGAAGGCTGCTGGAGAAGCAGGGCGCTGAGGTCGCGGCTGTCCTCGCCCAGCGCTACAACCGAGTCTGGCGCCGGGGGGGGCAAGCCTAGGTAGTCTGCCACTGGAAACTCCTGGGGGCGGCCAAGCAGGTAGCCCTGGACCAGGAACACCCCCATCTCGCCCAGCACTGTCAGTTCCTCGGCCAGTTCGATGCCCTCGGCGATCACCTGAGCGCGGGAGGCCCGGGCGATCTGCAGGATAGAGCCGACGAACTCGCGCTTGAGCGGGTCCTGGTGGATGCCATCGATGAAATGACGGTCGATCTTCACATAGTCCGGGCGCAGCTCCGACCACAGGCGCAGGCTCGAGTAACCGGCGCCCAGATCGTCCAGGGCAATGGAGAAACCCATGTCGCGGTAGTGGTGCAGGGCGTTGTACAGCAGCTGGAAATCTTCGGTAGGCGTCTGCTCGGTCAGCTCGATGACTACCCGGCTCGGCGCCAGGCCGACCCGTTCGAGCATTTTCAGGGTGCGCCCGGACGGGTAGTCGGGCTCGACCAGGGATTCGGGGGAGACGTTGAGGAACAACTGGCCCGGCAGGTTCAGCTCGCTGAAACGGCGGCAGGCGGTTTCACGGCACAGCACCTCCAGTTCGGCGAGGCGACCGGCCTGGCGGGCGATGGCGAAGAGGTTCAGCGGCGAGTGCAGCGGGCTGTTGGACGGGCCGCGGCTCAGGGCCTCATAGCCGAGAATGCGCCTTTCAGAGAGGCAGACGATGGGTTGGAACAGACAGTGGATACTGCGTTGAGCCAGGATGGCGCTCAAGGCGCTGAGCTGTTCGGTGACGGTCATGGACTGCTTCCTGAAGTGAAAAAGGCCGGACGCTTGCACGTCCGGCCCTTCCATTTCACGACAGTCCAGTGACTGTTTGATGACAGGTCACATTATTTCGCCATCACTTCAGTGCTTGGCCACCGACGTGCTGAGGCTCAGGTAGTCGAGCAGGATACGACCGGTCTCGGACAGGTAGGCATCGTCCTCGGGCTTGGTGTCGTCCGGCTCGGCGGGCAGGGCGTCCTCGTCTTCCTTCTTCAACTCCTTCAGCGGTTCTTCGCCCTTGGCTTTGCGGCGGATGTTCTCCAGCGTCAGCTGCTTGGACTCGATCTCGTCGTGGCGGGCGCGACGCTGCTGCTCGTTGAGGCTGACGGTCTTCTCGTTCATCAGCTTCTGGGTCAGCGCCAGGCGGTCGCGGATGTAGACGAACTCGGCATCCTTGTCGCTGCGCGCGTCATGCTGCGCCTTGAGCTGGGCCAGGAACGGCTTGAACGGATCGGAGGCCGGCTTGACCACCGGGCGGATGGTGTCCCACGGCATGGCCTCGGGGAGCGCGCTTTCGCCGATTTCCTTGGTGTCGATGATCGACGGATAGGCGATGTCTGGCAGTACGCCCTGGTGCTGGGTGCTCTGCCCGGAAACCCGGTAGAACTTGGCCAGGGTCAGCTTGAGCTCGCCGTGGTTGAGCGGCTGGATGGTTTGCACGGTGCCCTTGCCGAAGGTCTGGCCGCCAATGATCAGCGCGCGGTGGTAGTCCTGCATGGCACCGGCAAAGATTTCCGACGCCGAGGCCGACAGGCGGTTGACCAGTAGCGCCAGCGGGCCTTTGTAGAAGGCGCCCGGATTCTCGTCCTCGAGCACGTCGACACGGCCGTCGGCGTTGCGCACCAGCACGGTCGGGCCTTTCTCGATGAACAGGCTGGTCAGCTCGGTGGCTTCCTGCAGCGAGCCGCCACCGTTGTTGCGCAGGTCGATGACCACGCCGTCGACCTTTTCCTTCTGCAGCTCGGTGAGCAGCTTCTTCACGTCGCGGGTTGTGCTCTTGTAGTCCGGATCGCCAGCACGATAGGCCTTGAAGTCCAGGTAAAAGGCCGGGATCTCGATGATCCCCAGCTTGTAGTCACGCCCGTCCTGCTTGAGCTTGAGCACCGACTTTTTCGCCGCCTGCTCTTCGAGCTTGACCGCTTCGCGGGTGATCGAGACGATCTTGCTGGTCTGATCGTTCGGCGCGTTGCTGGCCGGAATGACCTCCAGGCGTACCACCGAGCCTTTCGGGCCGCGGATCAGCTTGACCACTTCATCCAGGCGCCAGCCGACCACGTCGACCATCTCCTTGTTGCCCTGGGCCACGCCGATGATCTTGTCGGCCGGGGCGACCTGCTTGGTCTTGGCGGCAGGGCCTGCCGGCACCAGGCGCACGATCTTGACTTGGTCGTTGTCGCTCTGCAGCACCGCGCCGATGCCTTCGAGCGACAGGCTCATGTTGATGTCGAAGTTTTCGGCGTTGTCCGGCGACAGGTAGTTGGTGTGTGGGTCGTAGGATTGGGCGAAGGTATTGATGTAAGCCTGGAAGATGTCTTCCGCGCGAGTCTGGTCCAGGCGCGCCAACTGGTTCTTGTAGCGCTTGATCAGGGTTTCCTGAACCTGTTTGAGCTCCTTGCCGGAGATCTTCTGGCGCAGCACCTCGTCTTTCACGCGCTTGCGCCACAGCTCGTCGAGCTCGGCCTGGTTCTTCATCCACGGCGCGTCCTTGCGGTCGACCAGCAGGTCTTCCTTGACGCTGAAGTCGATCTTGTCGACGCCTTTGTTCAACTCGCCCAAGGCATAGTCCAGACGCTGCTTCACGCGGTCCAGGTAGCGCTTGTAGATAGTGAAGCCAGGTTCGAGGTTGCCGCTCTTGAGGAAGTCGTCGAACTGGGTCTTCCATTTGTCGAATTCGGCGATGTCGGCTGCGGTGAAGTAGCTGCGCGACGGGTCGAGCAGCTTGATGTAGCTGTCGTAGATGATGACCGAACGGGCGTCGTCCAGCGGTGGCTTGCTGTAGTGGTGGCGCTTGAGCAGCTCGACGATGTTGAGACTGGCCACGACCTCGTCGCGGTCCGGCTGCAGGCTGTCCCACTTGTTGGCGGCGGCCGCATTGCCACCGAGCGTGAGGCTGCCCAGGCCGATCATGAGGGCGAGGGCGGTGCTGGGGAGGAAATGCTTCATGCTGATTCGACGTGGAGGCAATTGATCACGCATAGTAGGCCGTCTTTTCCGTTCGCCGGTTCCATCGGAGCCGGACGCATACTGCAAAAAGCCTGGGACTTGGCGTTCCCAGGCTCGGTCATATGATTCAACTATGGAGGCACTGTGAAGGCATTGCAAGGCGTTGACGGACATGTGGCGTGGGTTGAGGCCGAGCGCCCGGCCTGTGATGCCGGGCAGGTGCGTATTCGCGTAGCCGCCGCCGGGTTGAACCGCGCCGACCTGCTGCAGCGGGCCGGGCTGTACCCGCCGCCGCCCGGGGCCAGCCCTTATATGGGCCTGGAATGCTCAGGGATCGTCGAGCAGGTCGGGGCCGGCGCCGACTGGCGCGTGGGCGACCGGGTATGCGCGTTGCTGGCCGGTGGCGGCATGGCCGAGGAAGTCGTGGTCGACGCCCGGCACGTGCTGCCGGTGCCCGAAGGCCTGAGCCTGCACGAGGCGGCGGCTGTGCCCGAGGTGTACGCCACGGCTTGGCTGAACATCTTCCAGCTGGGTGCATTGAAAGCCGGTGAGAAAGTGCTGGTGCATGCCGGTGCCAGTGGCGTGGGTTCTGCAGCCATCCAGCTGTGCAAGGCGTTCGGCAACCCGGTGTGGGTCAGTGTCGGGTCGCCGCAGCGCCTGGCCTATTGTCAGTCCCTCGGCGCCGTGGGCGGCGTGGTACGCAATGGCAATCTTGATGATCTGGAACAGCTCGGGCCGTTCGATGTGATCCTCGACCCGGTGGGCGCCAGCTATGGCCCGCTCAACCTCAAGCTGCTGGCGCGTGACGGGCGCTGGGTGATCATCGGCCTGATGGGCGGTCGCAAGGTCGAGCTGGACCTGGCGCTGGTGCTGGGCAAGCGCCTGGAAATCACCGGTTCGACCTTGCGCAATCGCGATGACGCGTTCAAGGCGCAGTTGTTACAGGAGCTGCGTCAGCACGTGTGGCCGCTTTTCGCCGAGGGACGCCTGTCGCCACAGTTGGTCGACACCTACCCGGTAGCCTTCGCCGAGGCGGCTTATGCGGAGCTGGCGAGCAACCAGGTATCCGGCAAGCTGGTGCTGGTGATCGACCCGACGCTCGTGTGATCTGGCGCATGCCCCTGTAGGAGCGCGCAGACTGCAACCTCACTCGTGGTTCTGCGGCACCAGAATGGTGTCCCGGGCTTCGGGCAGCATCCCCGGATAGTCCAGGGTGTAGTGCAGGCCTCGGCTTTCCTTGCGTTGCATGGCCGAGCGGATCATCAGCTCGGCCACCTGCGCCAGGTTGCGCAGCTCGATCAGGTCGCGGCTGACCTTGTAGTTGCTGTAGAACTCGTCGATCTCGTCCAGCAGCATGCGCACCCGGTGTTCGGCGCGCTGAAGGCGCTTGCTGGTGCGCACGATGCCGACATAGTCCCACATGAACCGCCGCAGCTCGTCCCAGTTGTGCGCGATGATCACGTCCTCGTCCGAGTCGGTCACTTGGCTTGCGTCCCAGCAAGGCAGGGCGCGGGGCATGGCGACCTGGTCCAGGCGCGCCTCGATGTCGGCGGCGGCGGCGCGACCGTAGACAAAGCATTCGAGCAGCGAGTTGCTGGCCATGCGGTTGGCGCCGTGCAGGCCGGTGAAGCTGGTCTCGCCGATGGCATACAGGCCGGGCACGTCGGTGTGACCGTGCTCGTCGATCATTACCCCACCGCAGGTGTAGTGGGCTGCGGGCACCACCGGAATCGGCTGGCGGGTGATGTCGATGCCGAAGGTCAGGCAGCGCTCGTACACTGTCGGGAAGTGGCTGGTGATGAAGTCGGCCGGCTTGTGGCTGATGTCGAGGTAGACACAGTCCACCCCGAGGCGCTTCATCTCGTGGTCGATGGCGCGGGCGACGATGTCCCGTGGCGCCAGCTCTTCGCGTGGATCGAAGCGCGGCATGAAGCGCTCGCCATTGGGCAGGCGCAGCAGGGCACCCTCGCCGCGCAGTGCCTCGGTGATCAGGAAACTCTTGGCCTGCGGATGGTACAGGCAGGTCGGGTGGAACTGGTTGAACTCAAGGTTTGCCACCCGGCATCCGGCGCGCCAGGCCATGGCGATGCCGTCGCCGCAGGCGCCGTCGGGGTTGCTGGTATACAGGTAGACCTTGGCCGCGCCGCCGGTGGCCAGCACGGTGAAGCGCGCGCCGAAGGTGTCCACCTCCCCGGAGTTGCGATTAAGCACGTAGGCGCCCAGGCAGCGGTCGCCGTCCAGGCCCAGGCGGCGCTCGGTGATCAGGTCGACGGCCACGCGCTGTTCGAGCAGTTCGATGTTCGCGCGTTGCCTGGCCTGTTCCAGCAGGGTGGTAAAGATCGCCGCGCCCGTGGCGTCGGCGGCATGGATGATGCGCCGGTGGCTGTGACCGCCCTCACGGGTCAGGTGGAACTCAAAGCCGCCGTCGTCGACGCTGTAGTGCTCGTCGCGGGTGAATGGCACGCCTTGTTCGATCAGCCACTGGATGGCCTCGCGGCTGTGCTCGACGGTGAAGCGCACGGCATCTTCGTGGCACAGCCCGCCACCGGCGTTAAGGGTGTCCTCGACATGGGACTGTACGGTGTCGGTATCGTCAAGCACCGCGGCAACGCCGCCCTGGGCCCAGAAGGTCGAGCCGTTGGCCAGGTCGCCCTTGCTCAGTACGGCGATGCGCAGGTGGCGGGGAAGGTTCAGTGCCAGGCTGAGACCGGCGGCACCGCTGCCGATCACCAGGACATCATGTTGGAATTGTTGGCTCATGTCGGGACACTAGTAATCTTTGGAGGGGGCACGGCACAATAGTCGAGCGCAGATGGCACTGTGAAACTATCGTGAAACCTGGCCGGGATGCCTTTATAGCAGCCCCGGGCGCCTGATTTCCAATGGTGCATACGGGTGGCTGGCGATCTTTATGGGAACTTTCCGATACCCCTGGAAATCCTATAAAGGCTGCCCGTACGCCACAGATTGCCGCGGCGACGCAAGGCGGCAGCTCTATCTTGGGCTGACACCTGCGTAACGAAACCAGAATATCGACGCAGCCGGCCGTGACCGCGCTGCGTCTTTCGTGCGAGCCGACCAAGGGCCGCAGGAAACTTGCTTGGAGGGGAGAACTTTTGCGCAAAGCCCGAGTCTATGGTTGCAAGCCTGAACGATGGCTGATGCAGCGCTCCTTCGAGATCACTGAGGAGTGTTCATGCTAACCCAGGAAGAGGATCAGCAGCTTGTAGAGCGCGTGCAGCGTGGCGACAGGCGAGCTTTCGATCTGTTGGTGCTGAAGTATCAGCACAAGATTCTCGGGTTGATCGTGCGTTTCGTACACGACACCCATGAGGCGCAGGACGTGGCGCAGGAAGCCTTCATCAAGGCATACCGTGCGCTTGGGAATTTTCGCGGTGACAGTGCGTTCTATACGTGGCTTTACCGCATCGCCATCAACACGGCGAAGAACTACCTGGTGTCCCGCGGAAGGCGGCCACCAGACAGTGATGTGAGCTCCGAGGATGCGGAGTTCTATGACGGCGATCATGGTCTCAAGGATCTCGAGTCCCCAGAGCGCTCGTTGTTGCGGGATGAAATCGAAGGCACCGTCCATCGAACCATCCAGCAACTGCCGGAAGATTTGCGTACGGCGCTGACCCTGCGTGAGTTCGATGGATTGAGTTACGAGGACATTGCCAGCGTCATGCAATGTCCAGTGGGTACCGTGCGCTCTCGAATCTTCCGCGCTCGGGAGGCCATAGACAAAGCCCTGCAACCCTTGTTGCAGGAAACCTGAGACAGCGGCGACAGCCAAGAGAGGAACCGCCATGAGTCGTGAAGCTTTGCAGGAATCGCTGTCCGCGGTGATGGATAACGAAGCGGACGAACTGGAACTGCGTCGCGTGCTGAATGCCGTCGACGATGCCGAAACCCGTGCTACCTGGTCGCGTTACCAGATTGCTCGCGCAGCCATGCACAAAGAGCTGCTGCTGCCCAAGTTGGACATCGCCTCGGCGGTTTCCGCAGCGCTGGCCGATGAGGCCGTGCCGGCCAAGGTCAAGCAGGGCCCTTGGCGCAGCCTCGGTCGCCTGGCCGTGGCCGCATCGGTGACCGTTGCCGTGCTGGCCGGTGTGCGCTTCTACAACCAGGACGAGATCAGCGGTGCCGAACTGGCCGCCCAGCAGCCTGCCCAGCAGGGGCTGAGCATGCCGCAGGCGCAAGGTCCGGCCGTTTTGGCAGGCTATAGTGAAAGCAACGAGCAACCGACCGGGCCAATGGCTAACGGTGTGCTGCAGAACCAGGCCGGCTGGGATCAACGCTTGCCGGGCTACCTGCGCCAGCACGCCCAGGAGTCCGCGCTGAAGGGCAACGAGACCGCGCTGCCTTACGCCCGCGCTGCCAGCCTGGAAAACCGCTAAGTTAAGGAGGATCATGCGCGCGCTACCTCTCCTGTCGCTGCTGCTTGGCAGCAGCCTGACGGTGCAGGCCCTGGCCGCCAACTCCTCGCCCGAGGCGAGCGAGTGGTTGAACAAGCTGGCACGGGCCGAGCAGCAGCAGAGTTACCAGGGATCCTTCGTCTACGAACGCAACGGCAGCTTCTCATCCCATGACATCTGGCATCGCGTCCAGGACGGCAAGGTCAGCGAGCGGCTGTTGCAACTCGATGGCTCGGCCCAGGAAATCGTGCGGGTCGACGGCAAGGTGCAATGCGTCAGTGGCAACCTTGCCAGTAGCGTGGGCACACCACCGGACAGCGCCCTGCGGGTGCTCGACCCCCTGAAGCTGATGAGCTGGTACGACCTGAGCGTGTCAGGCAAGTCGCGCGTCGCCGGGCGCGATGCGGTGATTGTCGCGCTCACACCGCGTGACCAGCATCGTTATGCTTTCGAATTGCATCTGGACCGCCGCACCGGGCTGCCCCTGCGCTCGTTGATGCTCAACGACAAGGGCCAGTTGCTTGAGCGCTTCCAGATGACCCGCCTTGACACTGATGCTGCGCCAACCGACGCCGAACTGGCCGCCAGCGCCGGTTGCAAGCCAGTTGAGCGCACGCAGTCCGGCACCGCCGAAACCGTCGTCGGGTGGCGTTCGGACTGGCTGCCGCCAGGGTTCGAGCTGGTCAACAGCTCGGTCCGCCGCGATCCGGAGCGCAAGAATACAGTCAGCAGTCTCATGTATGACGATGGCCTGGCCCGTTTTTCGGTGTTCCTCGAGCCGATCGGCAACGAGGCTGGTGTCGATACCCGTGCCCAGCTCGGTCCCACCGTCGCGGTGTCGCGGCGCCTTACAACGCCCAAGGGCAAGGTGATGGTCACTGTGGTCGGCGAGATCCCGCTGGGTACCGCCGAGCGTGTCGCCCTGTCGATGCGGGCCCAGGATGCCCAGGCGCGCCAATGACGGCGCGCCCTCTGACAGTTCTTGTTACACAGAGCTGACATGAAATTAAGGCATTGTCATTTGCAATCCTGCTGCAAATTTTCTATAGGTCAGGCTTCTCGGAGTCTGGCCTTTCCTGCGTCTGCGGGAACCTTACTGCTAACTACGCTCGTTGTGACGGGAGCCGTATGTCAATACCACGCTTGAAAACCTACCTATCGATGTTCGCCGCCGTGCTCATGCTTGGCCAGGTGCTCAGCGCCCAGGCCGAAGAGTCCCTGCCGGACTTCACCACCTTGGTCGAGCAGGCCTCGCCGGCGGTGGTCAACATCAGCACCAAGCAGAAACTGCCGGACCGTCGCGTCGCCGCCGGGCAGATGCCGGACCTCGAAGGCCTGCCGCCGATGTTCCGCGAGTTCTTCGAGCGCAACATGCCGCAGCAGCCGCGTTCGCCTCGTGGCGATCGCCAGCGCGAGGCGCAGTCGCTGGGTTCGGGCTTCATCATCTCCAGTGACGGTTATGTGCTGACCAACAATCATGTGGTCGCAGACGCTGACGAGATCATCGTCCGCCTGTCCGACCGCAGTGAATTGCAGGCTAAGCTGGTGGGCACCGACCCACGTACTGACGTGGCCCTGCTCAAGGTCGAGGGCAAGAACCTGCCGACTGTCAAGCTGGGTGACTCGGAGAAACTCAAGGTCGGTGAGTGGGTGCTGGCCATCGGCTCGCCGTTCGGCTTCGACCATTCGGTGACCAAAGGGATCGTCAGCGCCAAGGGCCGTACGCTGCCCAACGACACCTATGTGCCGTTCATCCAGACCGACGTGGCGATCAACCCGGGTAACTCTGGTGGTCCGCTGTTCAACATGAAGGGCGAGGTGGTGGGTATCAACTCGCAGATCTTCACCCGTTCCGGTGGCTTCATGGGCCTGTCGTTCGCCATCCCGATCGACGTCGCCATCGATGTGTCGAACCAGTTGAAAAAAGACGGCAAGGTCAGCCGCGGCTGGCTGGGCGTGGTGATCCAGGAGGTCAACAAGGACCTCGCTGAATCCTTCGGCCTGGACAAGCCGGCCGGCGCCCTGGTCGCCCAGGTCCTGGAAAACGGCCCGGCAGCCAAGGGCGGTCTGCAGGTGGGCGATGTGATCCTGAGCATGAATGGCCAGCCGATCGTCATGTCCGCCGACTTGCCGCACCTGGTCGGCAGCCTCAAGGACGGCGAGAAGGCCAAGCTGGAGATCATCCGCAATGGCAAGCGCCAGAACCTGGACGTCACCATTGGCGCATTGCCCGAGGATGACGCCGACATCGGCCTGGGCGCGGGTGCCGATGGCAGCGCCGAGCGCAGCAGCAACCGCCTGGGTGTGTCCGTGTCCGACCTGACCGCCGAGCAGAAGAAGTCGCTGGAGCTCAAGGGCGGCGTGGTCATCAAGGAAGTCCAGGATGGTCCGGCGGCCATGATCGGCCTGCGTCCGGGCGATGTCATCAGCCACCTGAACAACCAGGCCATCGCCTCGGCCAAGCAGTTCACCGAGATCGCCAAGGAACTGCCGAAGAACCGTTCGGTGTCCATGCGCGTGCTGCGACAGGGGCGTGCGAGCTTCATCACCTTCAAACTGGCTGAATAAGCGAGTTGAACGGTAGGGAAAGGGCAGCTTCGGCTGCCTTTTTTCATGAGCAGCAGGCTTGATGGTCCTGCGTGGGAGCCGGCTTGCCCCGCAATGTGGCTCGATCAGGCAACATTTTCAGCTGATCGGACGCCATCGCGGGGCAAGCCCGCTCCCACGCTAACCGATAGGCAGGTGACAAGGGTTCTCCCATATCCCTCCGGCTTGAGGTACAATTCCCGGCTATTTTTCGGCGGGCGTCCGGCTCGCAGCCTTTTCGAGTGTTGACCCGTGAGTGATTTGAGTCATATCCGCAATTTCTCCATCATCGCCCACATCGACCATGGCAAGTCGACGCTGGCCGACCGTTTCATCCAGATGTGCGGTGGCCTGTCGGCGCGCGAAATGGAAGCCCAGGTCCTGGACTCCATGGACCTCGAGCGCGAGCGCGGGATCACCATCAAGGCCCACAGCGTCACGCTCAACTACAAGGCGCAGGACGGCAAGGTCTACCAGCTGAACTTCATCGACACCCCCGGCCACGTCGACTTCACCTATGAAGTCTCGCGCTCGCTGGCCGCCTGCGAGGGTGCGCTGCTGGTGGTGGACGCCGGTCAAGGCGTCGAGGCCCAATCGGTGGCCAACTGCTATACCGCCATCGAGCAGGGCCTGGAGGTGATGCCGGTCCTGAACAAGATGGACCTTCCCCAGGCCGATCCGGACCGCGTCAAGGACGAGATCGAGAAGATCATCGGTATCGACGCCACCGACGCCGTGGCCTGCAGCGCCAAGAGCGGCATGGGCGTCGACGAGGTGCTCGAGCGCCTCGTGCAGACCATCCCCGCGCCGGAAGGCGATATCGACGCGCCGTTGCAGGCGCTGATCATCGACTCCTGGTTCGACAACTACCTGGGCGTGGTCTCGTTGGTGCGCGTGCGCCACGGCCGCGTCAAGAAGGGCGACAAGATCCTGGTCAAGTCCACCGGCAAGGTGCACCTGGTCGACAGCGTCGGCGTGTTCACGCCCAAGCACACCCAGACCGCTGATCTGAAAGCCGGTGAAGTGGGTTTCATCATCGCCAGTATCAAGGACATTCATGGCGCCCCGGTGGGTGACACCCTGACCCTGTCCAACACCCCTGAAGTCGAAGTGCTGCCAGGCTTCAAGAAGATTCAGCCGCAGGTCTACGCTGGCCTGTTCCCGGTCAGTTCCGACGACTTCGAGGACTTCCGCGACGCCCTGCAGAAGCTGACCTTGAACGATTCGTCGCTGCAGTACATGCCGGAAAGCTCCGACGCCCTGGGCTTCGGCTTCCGTTGCGGCTTCCTCGGCATGCTGCACATGGAGATCATCCAGGAGCGCCTGGAGCGCGAGTACGACCTGGACCTGATCACCACGGCGCCCAGCGTGATCTACGAGCTCGAACTCAAGACCGGCGAAACCATCACTGTCGACAACCCGTCGAAGCTGCCGGACGTCTCGGCGGTCAACGACTTCCGTGAGCCGATCGTCACCGCGACCATCCTGGTGCCGCAGGAGCACCTGGGCAACGTCATCACCTTGTGTATCGAGAAGCGTGGCGTGCAGCGCGACATGCAGTTCCTCGGCAGCCAGGTCCAGGTGCGCTACGACCTGCCGATGAACGAAGTGGTGCTGGACTTCTTCGACCGCCTGAAGTCGACCAGCCGCGGCTATGCGTCGCTGGACTACCATTTCGACCGCTACCAGTCGGCCAACCTGGTCAAGCTGGACGTACTGATCAACGGCGACAAGGTCGATGCCCTGGCCCTGATCGTGCACCGCGACAACGCCGCCTACAAAGGCCGCGCGTTGACCGAAAAGATGAAGGAACTGATCCCTCGGCAGATGTTCGATGTGGCGATCCAGGCAGCTATCGGCGGCCAGATCATCGCGCGGACAACCGTCAAGGCGCTCAGAAAGAACGTACTGGCCAAGTGCTACGGTGGCGATGTCAGCCGTAAGAAGAAGCTGCTGGAGAAGCAGAAGGCCGGTAAGAAACGCATGAAGCAGGTGGGTAACGTGGAGATTCCACAGGAAGCCTTCCTTGCCGTGCTCAGGTTGGATAGCTAGGTCCTATGTCGCTAAATTTCCCGCTGTTGCTCGTCATCGCCGTCGCCGTCTGCGGTCTGTTGGGTCTGATCGACCTGCTGTTCCTGGCCCCGCGCCGGCGGGCGGCGATCGCCAACTACCAGGGCAGCGTCAGCCAGCCCGAAATGGCCGTGGTCGAACGCCTGAACAAGGAGCCCTTGCTCGTCGAATACGGCAAGTCGTTCTTCCCGGTGCTGTTCATCGTGCTGGTGCTGCGTTCGTTCCTGGTCGAGCCGTTCCAGATCCCGTCGGGGTCGATGAAGCCGACGCTGGAAGTGGGCGACTTCATCCTGGTGAACAAGTTCTCCTACGGTATTCGGTTGCCAGTGATCGACAAGAAGGTCATCGAGGTGGGCGATCCGCAACGCGGGGATGTGATGGTGTTCCGCTACCCGAGCGACCCCAATGTCAACTACATCAAGCGTGTGGTCGGCCTGCCGGGTGACGTGGTGCGCTACACCAGCGACAAGCGACTGTTCGTCAACGGCCAGTCGATCGCCGAGCAACTGGTCGGCAGCGAGCCGGGCACCCTGGGCAGCGCCGAGCTGTACAAGGAGAAGCTCGGTGAAGCCGAGCACCTGATCCGCAAGGAAATGACCCGCTACCGCATGCCGCCGGACCAGCAATGGACCGTGCCGGCCGGTCATTACTTCATGATGGGCGACAACCGCGACAACTCCAACGACAGCCGCTTCTGGGATGATCCGAACATTCCCAAGGAGCTGCACGGCATGGTTCCGGACCACAATATCGTCGGCAAGGCGTTCGCGGTCTGGATGAGCTGGCCCGAGCCAAAGCTCAGCCACTTCCCGAATCTGTCGCGGGTCGGGCTGATCCATTGAGTAACGACGGCGCTGTCCACGGACAGCGCCGATTGCATTTCTGACATAGGCTGTGTTCTCAAGGAGCGAGAGCTTTCGTCGGTTCCGGCGACAGACCGCAGTCAAACCGTCTTTCAGGATGTTGATTTGAACAACGCGTTGAACATTGCACGGGTGGCCCCATGAGCGCTTCCCTGGCCCGCCTGGAGCGCAAGCTCGGCTACACCTTCAAGAACCAGGACCAGATGCTGCTGGCCCTGACCCATCGCAGCTACGCCGGGCGCAATAACGAGCGCCTGGAGTTCCTTGGCGATGCCATCCTCAACTTCGTGGTCGGCGAGGCGCTGTTCGAGCGCTTCCCGCAGGCCCGTGAAGGCCAGTTGTCGCGCCTGCGCGCACGCCTGGTCAAGGGCGAGACCCTGGCGCGGCTGGCCCGCGGCTTCGACCTGGGCGAGTACCTGCGCCTGGGCTCGGGTGAGCTGAAAAGCGGAGGTTTCCGTCGCGAGTCAATTCTTGCCGACGCCCTCGAGGCCCTGATCGGGGCGATCTACCAGGACGCCGACATGCAGACCGCCCGCGAGCGGATCCTCGCCTGGCTGACCGACGAGTTCGATGGGCTGACCCTGGTCGACACCAACAAGGACCCCAAGACCCGCCTGCAGGAGTTCCTGCAGTCGCGTGCCTGCGAGTTGCCACGTTACGAAGTGGTGGATATCCAGGGCGAACCGCACTGCCGGACCTTCTTCGTCGAATGCGAAGTGGTCCTGCTGAACAAGAAAAGCCGTGGCCAGGGCGTGAGCCGGCGTATCGCCGAGCAGGTCGCCGCCGCCGCCGCATTGATCGCCCTGGGCGTGGAGAATGGCAATGACTGAGAATACTTCGACCCGCTGCGGCTATGTCGCCATCGTCGGTCGCCCCAACGTGGGCAAGTCCACGCTGCTCAACCACATCCTCGGCCAGAAGCTGGCGATCACCTCGCGCAAGCCGCAGACCACCCGCCACAACATGCTCGGCATCAAGACCGAGGGTGACGTGCAGGCGATCTACGTCGATACCCCCGGCATGCACAAGGCCAACGACAAGGCGCTGAACCGCTACATGAACCGCAACGCCTCGGCGGCCCTCAAGGATGTCGACGTGGTGATCTTCGTGGTCGACCGTACCAAGTGGACCGACGAGGACCAGCTTGTGCTGGAGAGGGTGCAGTACGTGACCGGCCCGTTGATCATCGCGGTCAACAAGACCGACCGCATGGAAGAGAAGGCCGAGCTGATCCCGCATCTGCAATGGCTGCAGGAACAACTGCCGAACGCGGAAGTGATGCCGATTTCCGCGCAGCAAGGGCACAACCTCGAAGCGCTGGAAGCCCAGATCGCCAAGCACCTGCCGGAAAACGAGCACTTCTTCCCGGAAGACCAGATCACTGACCGCAGCAGCCGCTTCCTCGCCGCCGAACTGGTGCGCGAGAAGATCATGCGCCAGCTCGGTGCGGAGCTGCCGTACCAGATCACCGTGGAAATCGAGGAGTTCAAGCAGCAGGGCCACGTGCTGCACATCCATGCGCTGATCCTGGTCGAGCGTGACGGGCAGAAGAAGATCATCATTGGCGACAAGGGCGAGCGTATCAAACGTATCGGGTCCGAGGCGCGCAAGGACATGGAAGTGCTGTTCGACTCCAAGGTCATGCTCAACCTGTGGGTGAAGGTCAAGGGTGGCTGGTCCGACGACGAGCGCGCCTTGCGTTCTCTGGGTTACGGCGACCTGTAAGCCCCAATCCCTGCTTTTGCTCCTGTGGGAGCGGGCTTGCCCCGCGAAGGCGATCGCGGGGCAAGCCCGCTCCCACAGGCATTTCTGGCATCGAGAGATCCGAATGGACCAACCCACCCCCCAACCCGCCTACGTGCTGCACAGCCGCGCCTACAAGGAAACCAGCGCGCTGGTGGACTTCCTCACCCCCCTGGGGCGGGTGCGGGCGGTGCTGCGCCGGGCGCGGGGCAAGGGTGGCAGCCTGGTGCGGCCGTTCGTGCCGCTGGAAGTCGAACTGCGCGGGCGCGGCGAACTGAAGAACGTCGGTCGCATGGACAGCATTGGCATCGCAGCCTGGCTGCACGGCGATGCGCTGTTCAGCGGGCTCTACCTCAACGAGCTGTTGATGCGCCTGCTGCCCGCCGAGGCGCCGCATCCGGCGTTGTTCGAGCACTACACCCTGACCTTGCAGGCCCTGGCCGCCGGGCGGCCGCTGGAGCCGTTGCTGCGCTCCTTCGAATGGCGCCTGCTGGACGAGCTGGGCTATGCCTTCGCTTTGGATCATGACGTCAACGACACTGCCGTCGTCGCCGAAGGGCTCTATCGCCTGCAGGTTGACGCCGGCCTGGAGCGCGTCGAGCTGTTCCAGCCCGGGCTGTTCAAGGGCAGCGAACTGCTGGCCCTGGCCCAGGCCGACTGGGAAGCGCCTGGTGCGTTGCTCGCCGCCAAGCGCCTGATGCGCCAGGCCCTGGCGGTTCACCTGGGGCCCAAGCCGCTGGTCAGCCGGGAACTGTTTCGCAAGCGCTGAGCACGACGTATGCTGTGGGGCTCAATCTTCAGGAGAGCCCTTTCGTGACTCACAGCAACCGCATGCTTCTCGGCGTCAACATCGACCACGTGGCGACCCTGCGCCAGGCCCGGGGCACCCGCTATCCGGACCCGGTCAAGGCCGCCCTGGACGCCGAGGAAGCGGGTGCCGATGGCATCACCGTGCACCTGCGCGAAGACCGCCGGCATATTCAGGAGCGCGATGTGCTGCTGCTCAAGGACGTGCTGCAGACCCGCATGAACTTCGAGATGGGCGTCACCGAGGAGATGATGGCCTTCGCCGAGAAGATCCGCCCGGCGCATATCTGCCTGGTGCCGGAAACCCGCCAGGAGCTGACCACCGAAGGCGGCCTCGATGTGGCCGGCCAGGAGGCGCGGATCAAGGCGGCGGTCGAGCGTCTGTCGCGCACCGGCGCCGAAGTGTCGCTGTTCATCGATGCCGACGAGCGGCAGATCGAAGCTTCGCGCCGGGTCGGTGCGCCGGCTATCGAGCTGCACACCGGCCGCTATGCCGATGCCGAGACGCCGACCGAGGTCGCCGAGGAGCTCAAGCGCATCGTCGATGGCGTGGCGTTTGGTGTTGGCCAGGACCTGATCGTCAATGCCGGTCATGGCCTGCACTACCACAACGTCGAGGCGGTGGCGGCAATCAAGGGCATCAACGAGCTGAACATCGGCCATGCGCTGGTGGCCCATGCACTGTTTGTCGGCTTCAAGGCGGCGGTGGCGGAGATGAAGGCGCTGATCGTCGCCGCTTCGCGCTGAACGAAGAACGTTCAAGTTGAAACTTGGGCTGTGAGCCGCCTGTTTCAGGAATATGATTAAAGGGAAGTACTGCAATGGGCGATCAGAGCCTTCGTTTTATTCCAATCGATCAGGTTGAAAGCGCCTATCAAGCGAATTCCAACACCTTGCTCGCGCAGACGGTTTACAAAGATTTGCTGGGCTTCATAGGAGATGCCCAGCAGCGCGCAGTTGCTGCTAGAACCAAAAAACTCAGCCTCGATAAGTGCCGCTCCCACAGTGCGATTCTCTTGGATGGCAAACGGGGCACGGGTAAAAGTTCCGTGCTTGTGAATTTGCCGATGTTCCTGGAAGGGCAGAAACAGGATCATGACTGGGTAGGGCGTGTTCATGTGCTAAAGCCAGTTGACCCAACACTGTTGGAAGATCATGATGACCTGTTTCTCAATGTGATTGTCGCCGCTATTCTCTCTGACGAAACAGTAAAGCTTGCGCAGAAGAGCGATGATCATGCGCGCAAGTCGCTCGCGTTGCAGTTGCAGAGGTTGGGGCATGCGCTGGAAAAAATGCAGTCGCAGGATAATACGAAAGGTCTCGACAAACTTAGGGCCTTCATGGGTAATCAGCAGCTGGTAGAAGAAGTGCATCTGTTCTTCGAGCTGGTGCTGAAGCTGATTGGTAAAGACCTCTTGGTCCTGACAGTAGATGATGTCGATACCTCGCTGAGCAAGGCATTTGAGAATCTGGAAATTGTTCGCCGTTACTTGACGAGCCCTGCGGTACTGCCGGTCATCAGTGGTGATGGCATTCTGTATGAAGAGTTGACATGGCGGGACTTTCACGGTCGCATAAAGGAAGACTCTGACTATAATGTCGAGTCGGCCTACAAACATGCGAAGGAGCTGGCTGCTGAGTATCAAAGGAAAGTACTGCCCTTTCAGTATCGTCTTCGGATGCCGGAAATTTCTACCTATCTCTCGGATAAAAATATTTATCTGAGTGGAATGGGGCAGGGGACGGATAAAAAAATTCAGCTCAGGGCGTTCCATGAATGGGTTGAAGCTTTCTTGATGGGGCCTGTCAACCGGGCCGAGAAAAGCCAGCTCAGACTGCCGCTTGATTCTGTGCGCGCCGTCTCTCAATTGATACATAGCTGCAGACGTCTGATACCCGAGTTGCCGTCATGCTTCTTCAGCGCCGGGGAACGAGGCGATATTGCTCATTTTTATCAAATGCCTGATGTTCCGAGATCTGTTCTTCGAGAGTTCGAAGCGAAATACAGCGAAGCAACTAGCAAGCGTAAGCGTGACTACAGCAATGCTTATGCGGTTTTTGCGAAGGTATCAAGCGACCGTGATGATAGTGTCCAGCGATTACTTTCCGAAGATCAGGAGAATGCTTGGTGCGATGCGCTTAAGGATTATTTCTCATACGAACGGAGTGGCGGATCTGCTTACCTGGTCTTGTGCGCGCAGCAGCACTGGTATCGACAGGAAGACAGTACCATCAGTATTTTCGATACGCTGTTGTACCAACCACAGCGGCAGGGCTCCACTGAGCTAGAGATTTTTGAGAAAGGTGATTTGCTGGCGGGTTGGAAGTCATCCCTCGAAGAGCGGCTGCCTCAAGATTGGCTTGATCGTTTGCCTTCGGCATCGATATTGCCTTTTCCCGTGCCAGAGGTAGGCGGTCGAATAAAAAAAGGCTTCAAATTCGATCTGCCTATCATCCCGGGATTTAGCATTGTGTCTGCCCTAATGTTGCATGTGAACTACTATTCAAAGACTAGTAGGGGGCGGATGGTAAGTGTTGGTAGGCTACTTGAGTTGGTGGTCATGAGTCTGGTCAAAGCAGTTGATACCGATGACATTCGTTATTTGCTGGCTCGGGCGCCGTTCTACTCCACAGCCTCTATAGCAGCGACCAAAGCTCACTTCGACCGAACGTCGGACGATGACGGCGATGATGATGATGAGGTGAAATTTAATGCGATTTTTGATTTTGATGCATATTTTGATGGGGTTGATCAGCTAGCTGCCAAAATTAACGAATGGCGTGATCGGCACGGATTCTCTGAGCGTCGAGTGTCCCCTTGGCTTGTTTATAATGTCGTAAATAAGGTTATGAATCAGGCGTGGTTGTTTAATCCGCCAACAAACACCGCCTTGACTGAGGAGCAGGTTCTGAGTATCGCCAGGCAAGCCTTCAATGGCATCTGGTCAGCTTTTGGAAGTTTTGAAAAAGGTCGCTTGTTTGGTTTGCCTTCATTGATCGCGACAGTCAATATTTCGGATCAGACATCATTCGAAAGTAGCATACTTTATACAATGAATGTCCAGCCATTCTATCCTAGGGAAGGGGCTGCCTTTGGCGGCGTGATGGATATTGATTTCAGCGATATTTCTGATTTCAGCGAGTCCGTGATGCATTTTGGTCAAGCGACTCGTTCCATCACTTATGCACTGGGTGACCATCCGCTCAGAGGGATTATCGAAGGGACAGAAAGTGATGATTGGAGACCACTATCGGAGTCCGTGTCCACATGGATCAAGGCTCGCCTGGGGTTGGAGGGATCCAAACTCAGTATCAATACGATAAAAGATGGGTTGAGAAAGACTTGTCCGGATCGTGAGAGTGTAGAGGCGTTCTATGAAGCGCTCAGCTCGGAGTTTAAGTACATGCCTGCAGTTTATGAGCGACAAGTCAAGGCAGCCATGAAGTATGTGCTGAATTTGAAAGCGTACAAAGCATGATCAAACGCTCCCTCCTCGAACTTGCCGTCAGCGAAGTCTTCACCAGTCCGCGCCAGTCCAGCCTGCTGCTCGACTTTCTGCAGGGCAAGGTAAAGTTCGCCCCTGCCGACGACTACAGCCGTTGGCACGCACAGCGCATGGAGGGCTTGGCCAGGTCCCTGGATGCCAACCATTCGCGACGCTTCCGGCGAACGGACATGGACCATGCGTTCGGTGGCCTGCTAGCGGAGGACATGTTCGATACGCCTGACTTTCCGATGCTCGACGCATTGTTCGAGCGATTGATGGTGCGTAACGGCGACTTCCTGCATTACCGCGATGACCAGGTCCAGGCTTTCGCTCGAATGGCCGCCGACCTGGACCCGGTCTTGCTGGCAGGCTGGAACCTGTCTGGTTGGTTGAATCGGCATGAACACCACGAGCCTGGGGACTTCCGGCGTATCGTCAACAGCCAGAAACTTTTCCACGCGCCAGATACGGCCAGCAACAGGCCCTACGCCGAAGGTCATGTGCATCTGGGCGGGATTGCTTTCGATGGTGTGGTACTGGCGAGCAGCCTGTTCGCCATCGAGGGGGGATCGAAGGGTGACAGGGATACGCTGAGGCGGCTAAGACGCGTGCTGGCAGTGCTGATCGAGAGGGAACAGCGCACAGGCGAGGAGCGCAACAAGGGCATTGTTGGAAAGCTGAAGAAGGCCTGCATGAGCGAGTCCTCGGATCTGCCGATGCCTTTGAATCTCTTCTGGGATTACTTCCAGTTCAGCAACCGGCCAGAACGGGATATCGATAGCCACTGGCTGCTACGGCAGGTTGCCGATGCTCTGAAACCGCTGGATGGTGGCGCCGCTCGCTACAGCGAAGGGTGGGCCTGGCTGGTGATCTGGTTGTGGCATACGTATCGCCAGCAAAACACGCCGCTCACTGTCCGTGTTAGCATTTTTTACCTCTTCAGCGAACTGATGACGTTGCGCAAGGAGCTGATCATGGATGGTCAGGGCCTGACACGCTTCACTGAGGACTACTCCCACAGTAGTCTGGCGTCCTTCGCCAAGAGCGCCACTAACGCCGAGAATATTGCCAGGGTGCTGTCAGCACGGGGTGACCTTGTCGAGTTCAAGGTACCTGAGTCGATGATCAAGCCCATTCGTTTTGCCGAAATGGCACGTGTCATAGGTCAAGCCCAGGGTGCTCCGCTGCCGGAAGCGGAAGGCGCGTTCGGGTTTCCAGATTACAACCCCATGAAGCCTGCGCATCAGAAGTATCTGGAGAGCAACGAGCGTTGGCACTTCTGCATGCATTTTTCCCGGTCGGGTTCAAAGAAGAAGAGCAACCTGGGCCGCCGCCTGGTGCCCGAGCATGATGCAAGACGTTGTTGGGAGCAGGCCGCAGGGCTGCTTCAAGCCTTGGAGTCGGAAGATGGCACCGACCACCCGGCATTTCTCGGCGGTGTAGCCAACCCCAACTTTCATTTTCAGCCGAGCCGCTGGCTACGTGGCTTGGACGTGGCTGGCGATGAGAATGCCTTGCGCATCGAATGGTTCGCTCCGGTGCTGCGCTGGATGCGCAGTCATATTCATACCCAGCGCGAAACACATGCCGCGACGCCAGGTTTTCACCTGAGCATTCATGCGGGCGAGGACTACGCGCATCCGTTGTCCGGCATGCGCCATGTGGATGAAACCGTGCGTTTCTGCGAAATGCGTAGCGGCGATCGCCTGGGGCATGCGTTGGCATTGGGCATTACGCCGCTGGATTGGGTTAATCGCCAGGGCGACATGATCCTGCCCGTGGACGAACATCTGGATAACCTGGTCTGGATGTGGCACTACGCGTGCGAGCTTGGCGGCAGAGTAGAGCTGGCCAGCCGTATCATCCACCGCCTCGAGCGCCGCATTGCACGATTCGCCAGGGAAGTGGACTGGTGTGGCGCGCTGAAGGATATCGACCTGTTGGCGCCTGTCACGTCCACCCGGGCGGCCAGGGGCAAGGGAGGGGCAACGCCGAGTCCGGATCTGTTGTTCGACGCCTGGCAACTGCGGCGTAACTGCCACTTTCAGTTCGAGCAGAATCACCCCGTTGCACTGCTTGATCGAACGTTGACGGCCTCAGTGCCGGATTACCAGCGCTTGGCCATGAGCAAGGATTCGATGGCGTTGCACAATGACACTGAGCAATCAGCCACCGAACTCTATCTGCTGCGCCATATGTCCATCCGCGCAGGCAGCAAACAACCGCCACGAACGGTCATCATCGAGGCCTGCGACAAGGGCAAGCGTCACGAGTTGGCGAATCGCCCTGGTGAAAGCTCCGACTCACCGCTGCGAGACTTCGAGACACCTGAAGAGCTGGCGTTCATGCAGGCGCTGCAGGATCATTTGCTGGATGAATACGATCGCAAGGGGCTGATCATCGAAGCCAACCCTACTTCGAACCTGTATGTTGCCCGCCTGGAACACTACGGCGAACACCCCATCTTCCGCTGGAATCCACCCGATGAACGCGAACTCCACGAAGGTGGGGAATACAACCGATTCGGCCTGCGCAGAGGACCGATGCGCGTTCTGATCAATACCGATGATCCGGGCATCATGCCCACCACACTGCGAACCGAGTTCGAACTGATACGCGAGGCCGCGATCGACCTAGGGTATTCACGTACCGTGGCCGAGGAGTGGTTGGAGCGGTTGCGCCAGTATGGTGTCGACCAGTTCCATCGCAACCATCAAGCGGTGTTTACTGCTGTTTGAGGCTAGTCTTGCGATTGGATGCCCTTGAACACCAATGTGAACCGGGTCGGCCCTTCGGCCCGGCTTTGCACCTCGACCCGCCCCCCGTGCAGTTGCATGATCGACTTTACGATCGCCAGCCCCAACCCGGTCCCTCCTTCGAGTCGTGATCGCCCGGCGCCTGCCCGGTAGAAGCGTTCGAACAGGTGTGGCTGCTGCGCCAGGCCAATACCAGCTCCCTGGTTTTCCACCCATACATCAATCCCGTTGTCATGCCGCTCGATGCCCACGGCCACAGGCTTGCCCTCCGAGCCATGGCGGATTGCATTGCTCAGCAGATTCGACAGCGCGCGTTGGAACATCAGTTTGTCCACCAGCGCCGTTCCCCAACCTTGTAGGTGCAGGGATATTCCCTTGAGCTCGGCACTGAAGGCAAACAGTTCGCTGACGCGGGCGATCTCGTCGGCCAGCGCTACCGGCACCAGAGCCACCTGGGTCTGCGGCTGGCTGACCTGGGCCAGGAACAGCATGTCGTTGATGATGCGGTTGAGCCGAGTCAGCTCCTCGACGCTGTCTTCCAGCGCCTCGCGGTACTTGTCGCCATCACGCTCGCGGGCCAGGGTCACCTGGGCCTTGCCCATCAGGTTGCCGATGGGCGTGCGCAGTTCGTGGGCCAGGTCGTCGGAGAACTGCGACAGCTGACGCACGCCCTGGTCGAGCCGGTCGAGCATCACGTTGATGGCGCGGGCCAGGTCGGCCAGTTCGACGGGCAGGCCCTCGTCCGGCAGGCGATGCTCCAGGTCCTGGGCCGAGACTTGCCCGGCGATCCGGCGAAAGTGCCGCAGCGGGCGCAGGCCTCGCTGCACCAGCTTCCACGCGGCGATGCCGATCAGCACCAGCAGCAGCGGCAGGGCCAGCAGGGTGGAGTGCAGGTAGGCCTGCAACAGGCTGTTGTCGTCGCTGCGGTTGAGCGACATCAGCACCTTGACCGGGGTGTCGTCGCGCAGGCGCATCAGGCGGCTGACAGTGAGGATCTGGTTGCCATCGTCGTCGCGCCAGGTGTGGAAGGTCAGCCGGTTGTCGGCCTCCAGGTCCAGCAGGTGCTGCGACTGCAGCGCCGGCCCCAGGCTGAGCAGGGCCGGGTGGCGGCCGTTGATGGCCATCACGCTGAGGCTGAGGTTGTCATGGCCCATGACCAGGTCGAGCAGCGGGTGGGCGCGGGCGCCAAGGTCATCGCTGCGCAGATCGACGCGCAGGTTGTGCTCGACTTGCAGCATCTTGCGCGCCAGGTCCTTGCGCGCCCGGCTGTCCAGCTCGTGGTCGAGGGCGAACACCGCCAGGCACGCCAGCAGCAAGACCAGTGCCGCGCCGAGCAGGGTGACGGTCAGGCCCAGGCGCAGCGACAGGCTCGGGCGGCGCTTCACGCCCGGGCCTCGAGCACGTAGCCGACGCCGCGCAGGGTGTGGATCAGCTTGTCCTCGAACGGGTCGTCGATCTTCGCTCGCAAGCGGCGGATCGAGACCTCAACCACGTTGGTGTCGCAGTCGAAGTTCATGTCCCACACCAGCGAGATGATCTGTGTGCGTGACAGCACTTCGCCGCTCTGGCGCATCAGCAGGTGCAGCAGGGCGAACTCCTTGGCGGTCAGGTCGATGCGCTGGCCGCCGCGCCAGGCGCGGTGGCGGCCGGGGTCGAGTTCGAGGTCGGCGACCTTCAGCGTGCTCGGCTGCAGGTGCTGGTCGTTGCGCCGCAGCAGGCTGCGGATGCGCGCCAGCAGTTCGGGAAACTCGAAGGGCTTGAGCAGGTAGTCGTCGGCGCCCAGGTCCAGCCCCTTGACCCGGTCGGCCAGACGGCCATGGGCGGTGAGCATCATGATCCGCGTCGAGGATTCGGCGCGCAGGCGCTGCAGCACGCCCCAGCCATCGAGCCCGGGCAGGTTGACGTCGAGGATCACCAGGTCGTACGCCTGCTGGCGGGCCAGGTGCAGGCCGTCGGTGCCGGTATGGGCGCAGTCGACCACGTAGCCGTTCTCGCGCAGGCCCTGTTGCAGGTAGTCGGCGGTGCGGGGTTCGTCCTCGATGATCAGTAGGCGCATGGTCGGGCTCTGTGTGGAAAGGGGGCGATTCTCGACCCTGTAGTGACATCAGGGTCAAGCGGCGAGGATGTTACTGGATGCGAATGGGCAAGCGGCGGGAATAACGGATTTGTAATGCGCGGGTCATGTGCCTGACAGGGCGATCCTGTGGGAGCGGGCTTGCACCGCGATACGGCTCTCTTGCAAGACTGTAATGTCCGCCTCACCTTGGTGTTAGCTCCCGCTTGCGATGATGGCCCTGTCGAAACGGTTATCACGAGGCAAGCACGATGAACCTGACCAAGTACCTGCTGCTGGCGATTCTCGCCCTGGGCAGCACCAGCGTTTTCGCCGAAGGCGGGGCTGAGCGTTCGAAGCAATTCTGGCAAGCGTTCCGCGACGACCAGGCGCGCCTGTACGGGGACAAGCAGCAGGCGCTGGCCGAGCGCGAGCGCAAGGCCGAGGAAAAGGCCCGGGAACTGGCCAAGGACTGAGTACCACACACTTGCGCCGCGACAGCTCCTCGGCGCAGGTGAACCTGGGCGCCCGAACGGGCGCCCTTTTTTATTTGCGTGCCAGCAGCGTGGCGCGGCGCGGGGCTGGCAGGCCTTCGATGGTCTTGCCGTGGTCGTTCGGGTCGAGGAAGTCGCCCAGCGACTGGTAGCGCATCCACTCGGTGCTGCGCTGCTCCTCGACGCTGGTGACGCTGACATCGACGCAGCGCACATCGCTGAAGCCGGCGCGGCGCAACCAGCGCTCCAGGGCCGGCACCGACGGCAGGAACCAGACGTTGCGCATCTGCGCGTAGCGATCCTCGGGTACCAGCACCTGGTTTTCGTCACCCTCGATCACCAGGGTTTCCAGCACCAGTTCGCCGCCCTTGACCAGACAGTCCTTGAGCGCCAGCAGGTGCTCGATGGGCGAGCGGCGGTGATAGAACACGCCCATGGAAAATACGGTATCAAAGCCTTCGAGGTTGGCCGGCAGCTCCTCGAGGGCGAACGGCAGGTGCCAGGCCGGCAGTTCAGGCAGGTACTGCTGCACGGCCTGGAACTGGCAGAAGAACAGCCAGTTGGGGTCCACGCCGATGACCATGTCGGCGCCGGCGCCGAGCATGCGCCACTGGTAGTAGCCGTTGCCGCAGCCTACATCGAGCACGCGCTTGCCCTTGAGGTCCAGGTGTGGGCCGACCCGTGACCATTTCCAGTCAGAGCGCCACTCGGTGTCGACATGCACGCCAAACAGGTCGAACGGGCCCTTGCGCCAGGGTGACAGGCCCATCAGTGCCTGCCGCATCTGCGCCCGGGTGGCGTCGTCGCAGGCGCAGTCCAGACGCAGGCCGTCGACCAGGTCGATTTCGCTGGGGGTCAGCCGCGGCAGTGCCTCGAGGGCGCCGCGCCAGCGGTCGAGATCGCCGTGGCCCTTTTCCAGCTTGGCTTCGAGTTGCGCCTGCAGGCCCTGGGACCAGGTGGCAAGGGGCGTGCCCGCCAGGCGGCGGACGAGGGGGGACAGATCGATCATGGCAGGGCTATCAGCGAGGCGAAGTTGAGGCATTGGAACCAGGGCACGACCTTGGAGAAGCCGGCGGCGCGCAGGCGCTGCTCATGGGTTTCCAGGGTGTCGGGCTTCATCACGTTCTCGATGGCGCTGCGTTTCTGGGCGATTTCCAGTTCGCTGTAGCCATTGGCACGTTTGAAGTCCAGGTGCAGTTCGTTGAGCAGGTCCTGCTCCTGCGCGTCGGTGAAGCGCAGTTTTTCCGAGAGAATCAGCGCACCGCCCGGCAACAGGGCCTGATGGATGCGGCCGAGCAGCTCCAGGCGTTGCTCTGGGGCGACGAACTGCAGGGTGAAGTTCATCGCCACCACCGAGGCCGGTTCGAAGGGCAGGGTGAGGATGTCCGCCTCCAGCACCTGTACCGGCAGCAGCTCCTGGAACATCGAGTCCTGGGCGGTGAGGTACTGGCGGCAGCGCTCGACCATGGCCGCGGAGTTGTCCACCGCAATGACCCGGCAGCCGTCCGTGCGCACATGGCGGCGCAGCGCCTGGGTCACCGCGCCCAGCGAGGCGCCGAGGTCGTACAGCACGGAGTTCGGCTGGGCGAAGCGCGCGGCCAGCACGCCGAGGTTCTCGACGATGGTCGGGTAACCGGGCACCGAGCGCTTGATCATGTCCGGGAACACCTGCACCACGTCTTCGTTGAAGACGAAGTCGGGCACCTGCTCCAGGGGCTGGGCGAAAAGGCGGTCGGGTTGTTTGCTCACGGGCGGGTCCAGGCGGCTGGCAATCTACAGGGGCGGCATTCTAGCCAAACCACGGCAAGCTTGCATGACTCGCTGACCGGCGCCGTGCGCTCACTTCACCCGGATGGCGCAATCGAAGGTCTGCACCGGTCGCACTTCAGGGGCCCAGGGCTGCTGGTAGACCAGGATCAGGTGGCCTTCGCCGGCGGCCTTGGCCTGGAAGCGCCAGGTGGAAAGCCCGCCGCTGCCGACGATGCCGGCTTGTTCCGGGGAGCTGTATACCTCGGGACCGAGGCTGCGCAGGATCTCCGAAGCCGGGTTCTGCAGCAGCCAGCGGTAGCCGGTGGTGGGGTTGCTGGGCAGGGTGAGGGTCATGGTCTGGCCGACGACCAGGCGCTTGGGGCACTCGCTTTCTCCGTCCAGTTCGACGGAGCGTTGCGGTTGCTGGGCGCAGGCGGTGAGCAGGGCCAGGGCGGCGGGAACAAGCAGGCGAGGGAGAGACATGTTGGCTCCTGAAGCTGGAATGGCCTGAGGATAACCGAAGCTGTCGCAGTTTTGTGGGGTGGTGGGGGGGGCCATCGCGGGGCCAGCCAGCTCCCACATCGTATGCGTGGGAGCTGGCTGGCCCCGCGAAGACGGGCTGTCAGAACAACACTTTCGCCACGTCGGTAAAGCGCTTGGCGAAGTGCACGCTCAACCCTTCCTTCAGGTAGTCAGGCAGCTCTTCGAAGTCGCCACGATTGGCCTCCGGTAGGATCAGTTCGAAGATTTTCTGCCGTCGCGCGGCGATCACTTTCTCGCGCACCCCGCCGATCGGCAGCACCTGGCCGGTCAGGGTCAGCTCGCCGGTCATGGCCACGCCTTTCTTCGGCGCCTGGTCGCGGGCCAGCGAGAGCAAGGCACTGGCCATGGTCACGCCGGCGCTGGGGCCATCCTTGGGCGTGGCGCCCTCGGGCACGTGCAAGTGGATGAACGCCTCGTTGAAGTAGCCGGGCGTGCCACCGAACTGCTTGAGGTTCGAGCTGATGTAGCTGTAGGCGATCTCTGCCGATTCCTTCATCACGTCACCCAACTGCCCGGTGAGCTTGAGGCCGCGGTTGAGGCTGTGGATATGCGTGGCCTCGATCGGCAGGGTGGCACCGCCCATGCTGGTCCAGGCGAGACCTGTGATCACGCCCTTGCCGGCCAGTACCTGCTCGCTGCGAAACACCGGCATGCCCAGGGCGGGCTCGAGGTCCTTGGCGGCGATCTTGAGTTTGGCCTGCGGATCTTCCAGCAGCTTGACCACCGACTTGCGCACCAGCTTGCCCAGCTGTTTCTCCAACTGACGCACACCGGCTTCGCGGGCATAGCCCTCGATCACCGCACGCAGGGCGGCGTCGTTGATGCTCAGGCTGGTCTTGGCCACGCCGGCCTTGTCCAGCTGCTTGGGCCACAGGTGGCGCTTGGCAATGGCCAGCTTTTCCTCGGTGATGTAGCCGGACAGGCGGATCACTTCCATACGGTCGAGCAACGGGCCGGGGATCGAGTCGAGGGTGTTGGCGGTGCAGACGAACAGCACCTTGGACAGGTCCAGGCGCAGATCGAGGTAATGGTCGAGGAAGTCGACGTTCTGTTCCGGGTCGAGGGTTTCCAGCAGCGCCGAGGCCGGGTCGCCCTGGTAGCTCTGGCCCATCTTGTCGATCTCGTCGAGCATGATCACCGGGTTCATCACCTCGACCTCCTTCAGCGCCTGCACCAGCTTGCCTGGCTGGGCGCCGATGTAGGTGCGGCGGTGGCCCTTGATCTCGGCCTCGTCGCGCATGCCGCCGACACTGAAGCGGTAGAACGGTCGGCCCAGGGACTCGGCGATGGACTTGCCGATGCTGGTCTTGCCGACGCCCGGCGGACCCACCAGCAGCACGATGGAGCCGCTTATCTCACCTTTCCAGGCGCCCACGGCGAGGAACTCGAGGATGCGCTCCTTGATGTCGTCCAGGCCCGCGTGGTGGCGGTCGAGGACCTTGCGCGCGTGCTTGAGGTCGAGCTTGTCCTTGCCGTACACGCCCCAGGGCAGAGCCGTGGCCCATTCCAGGTAGTTGCGGGTGACGGCGTACTCCGGCGAGCCGGTCTCGAGGATGGCTAGCTTGCCCATCTCCTCGTCGATGCGTTTTTTCGCCTGGTCAGGCAGGGTCTTGCCCTCCAGGCGCTGCTGGAACTGCTCCAGGTCGGCGCTGCGGTCGTCCTTGGTCAGGCCCAGCTCCTGCTGGATGACCTTGAGCTGCTCCTTGAGGAAGAACTCGCGCTGGTGCTCGCCGATCTGCCGGTTCACCTCGGCGGAGATCTCGTTCTGCAGCCGGGCCACCTCGACTTCCTTGCGCAGCATCGGCAGGACCTTTTCCATGCGTTTGAGCATGGGTACGCAGTCGAGCACTTCCTGCAGCTGGTTGCCGGTGGCCGAGGTGAGGGCGGCGGCGAAGTCGGTGAGTGGCGAGGGGTCATTGGGGCTGAAGCGGTTGAGGTAGTTCTTCAGCTCTTCGCTGTACAGCGGGTTGAGTGGCAGCAGTTCCTTGATCGCGTTGATCAGGGCCATGCCGTAGGCCTTCACTTCGTCGGTGGGCTCCGCCGGCTGGCGTGGGTAGTCGACCTCCACCAGGTAGGGTGGGCGGTGGTGCTTGAGCCAGGTGCGGATACGCACGCGGGTTAGGCCCTGGGCGACGAACTGCAGCTTGCCGCCTTCGCGGCTGGCGTGGTGGACCTTCACCAGGGTGCCGTACTCGGGCAGGGCCTTGGTGTCGAAGTGGCGGTGGTCTTCCGGCGGGGTGTCCATGAAGAACAGCGCCAGGGCGTGGTGCGGGGTCTTGGCGACCAGGTCGAGGGTTTCGGCCCAGGGTTCTTCGTTGACGATCACCGGCAGCACTTGCGCGGGGAAGAATGGGCGGTTGTGGATCGGGATCACATAGACCTTGTCCGGCAGCTGCTGGCCGGGCAGGGCGAGGTGGTGGCCGGGGGCGGCCTGGGGATCGAGGTGTTCGACTTCGCTGTGTTCGTCGGGATGTTCTGGGAAATCCTGCTGGTCGCTCATGGGGCACCTGCGTGAATGGCTATGGTGCTTAGATGGGGCGGTGGTGGGCAGGTTTCAATGGTAGACGAAGGGGGGAGAACCGCGGGGGGAACAATAGCGGGTAAGCCCGCTCCCTGGTTGGGAGCGGGCCTGCCCTGCGACAGGCGTGACGCTTACTCAGCCAATTTGTAAGCGATGATGTAGTCGCCCATTTTAGTGCCCAGCGAGCCATGGCCGCCCGCGGTGACCAGCACGTACTGCTTGCCGTCCTTGCCGGTGTAGCTCATCGGCGTGGCCTGGCCGCCGGCCGGCAGACGAGCCTTCCACAACTCCTGGCCGTTCTTCACGTCGTAGGCGCGCAGGTACTGGTCCAGGGTGCCGCTGAGGAAGCCCACGCCACCGGCGGTGACGATCGAGCCACCCATGCTTGGCACGCCCACCGGCATGCCGATCGGCACCGGGGTGCTGTCGCGGGTGGTGCCGTTCTTGTGCTTCCACACCACCTTGTTGGTGAACAGGTCGATGGCCGCCACATAGCCCCAGGCCGGTGCCTGGCACGGGATGCCCAGCGGCGACATGAACGGGTGCATGGTCACCGCGTACGGCGCGCCGGCGTTCGGCTGCACGCCGCTGGTCTCGCTTTCGCGTTTGCTGCCTTCTGCTACCTGCTCGCGCGGGATCATTTTCGACACGAAGGCCATGTAGTTCGGCGAGGTGAAGAGGATCTGGCGCACCGGGTCGACCGACACGCTGCCCCAGTTGAACACGCCGACGTTGCCTGGGTAGACCAGGCTGCCCTGCTCGGAAGGCGGCGTGTACTGGCCTTCGTAACGCAGGCTGCGGAACTGGATGCGGCAGAGCATCTGGTCGAACGGCGTGGCGCCCCACATGGCCTGTTCGGTCAGATCGGGGCCGAGCAGGTTGAGGTCGGAGCGGGCCTGGGTCGGCGCGGTGTGGTCGCCTTTCACGGCGCCCTGCGGTACCGGGATCTCGCGGATCGGCACGATCGGCGTGCCATCGCGGCGGTCGAGCACGTACAGGCTGCCTTGCTTGGTCGGCACGATGACCGCCGGCTTGACGCCGTCGTCGGTCTTCAGGTGAACCAGGGTCGGCTGGCTGCCGACGTCCATGTCCCACAGGTCGTGGTGGGTGAACTGGTAGTTCCAGCGCGCCTTGCCGGTGGCCAGGTCCAGGGCGACGATGCCGGCGCTGTACTTCTCGGCACCCGGAGTGCGGTCGGCACCCCACTGGTCGGGGGTCTGGTTGCCCAGCGGCAGGTAGATCATGCCCAGGTCTTCGTCGACGCTGGCGATCGACCACATGTTGGCCGAGTTGCGGCTGTACATTTTCCCGTCGGCCAGGGGCTTGGTGTCGTCCGGGTTGTTGCTGTCCCAGTTCCACACCAGGTGGCCGTCGTGCACGTCGTAGGCGCGGATTACGCCGGACGGCTCGTTGGTCGATTCGTTGTCGGTGACATGGCCACCGATGATCACCAGGCTGCGGGTGATCGCCGCGGGCGAGGTGGAGTAGTAGCCACCGGCGGTGAACGGGCCGATGCCGCGGGTCAGGTCGATCACGCCCTGGTTGGCGAAGCCTTCGCAAACCTTGCCGGTGTCGGCGTTGATGGCGATCAGGCGGGCGTCGGCGGTGGGCAGGTACAGGCGGCGCGGGCATGCCTGGGCCACGGCCTGGCCGGCGTCAGTAATCTTCGGCGCGGGGCTGCCGTCACGGCTGACGTAGTTGTTCTCGTCATAGTACGAGACGCCGCGGCAGGTCATGTGGGCGAAGCCCTTGAAGGTGCCGGTAGGGCTCTTGACCTGGGGGTCGTAGCGCCAGATTTCGGCGCCGGTATCTGGGTCCAGGGCCAGCAGGCGGCTGTGGGCGGTGCAGGCATAGAGCATGCCGTTGACCTTCAGCGGGGTGTTCTGGTTGGTCAGCTCCACCGGGTCGTTTTCGCTTGGCAGATCGCCGGTGCGGATGCGCCAGGCCTCTTCCAGGCGGTAGGCGTTCTGCGGGGTGATCTGGCGCAGCGGCGAGTAGCGGTCGCCGTGTTCGGTGCGGCCGTAGGCCTGCCATTCACCCTCCGGCATGGCCGGAGCGGCGCTGCCCATCTCGCTGTTGTCGCGGGTGAACTCGCCACGGATCTCGCCCGGGTGGGTGAACTGGCTGGCCACGGCGGTGGCGCCGGAGGCGACCACGGCGACGCTGAGCAGGGCGGTGTTGACTTTCGACGCGGGGCCGACCAGCGGGCGGCGTGCCCACGGCAGCAGCAGGACCACGCCGATGGCGAACCAGATGGCCAGGCGCGGCACCAGCTGCCACCAGTCCAGGCCGACTTCCAGCAGCGCCCAGGCGGTGCTGCCCAGCAGCATCAGGCCATACAGGCCCAGGGCGATGCGACGCTTGGCCAGCAGCAGGATGCCGGACAAGGCGAAGCCGATACCGGCAATCAGGTAGTAAAGCGAGCCACCCAGCTGGCTCAGCTTGATGCCGCCGGCCAGCAGGGCCAGCCCCATCAGCAGCAGCAATACGCCCATCAGGCGCGGTAGCCAGCGGGTTCCATTCTTGGCACCGTCAGTGCTCATCGTCTGTTCTCCGTAGTGTGAAAGGGTCGGGTTAGAAACTGCTCTGGATCTTCAGGCCGCCGATCAGGGCGTCGTCGACCCGCGACACCCCGCCCGGATGGCGGATGTACTGCAGATTCGGGCGCACGGTGAGCCAGTCGGCCAGGTGGATGCCGTAATAGAGTTCGGCGCTGTATTCGGTGTCCTGCACGGGCAGGAAACCGGGGTTGTCGTAGTCGTCCAGGCCGTTGGCCTGGTTGATGAGGCGGGCGTTCTTGCGGTAGCCGGGATTGACGTGCACGCGGGCCAGGGCGAAACCGATGTCGTCCTTGGCGCGGGCATCGAAGGGCCCTTTGTAAACCACACCTGCCTGCACATAGTTGTCGATGGCATTGGTCTTCTTGTCGTGCACCGTGGCATTGGCGAACAGGCTCAGGCCGCGCGACTGGTCGGAGGCCAGCGCGGTTACCTGCTGCTGGGCGCCGAGCCACAGGCCATGCTTGCTCGAGCTGCTGCGGTAGGCGGCGCCGCTGATGGCGGCAGGCGCGCCGGTGCTGTCCTTGAGTACATCCTGTGCCTTGGCATTACTGTAGTAGTAGCCGGCGCGATATTCCCCTTTCAGGCCATTGACCCGCGGGCTCCAGACCAGTTCGATCGGCATCACCGCGCCCTGGGTGCCGCTGCCGCTGAGCTTGAAGCCGTTGCCGCTCTCGAGGTTGGAGGGGTTCTGCTCGAAAACGCCGACCTGGGCGTAAAGTGCGTCGTTCAGGTTGTAGCGCACGCGCAGGGCCCACTGGCTGACCGGCCAGTTGTACCAGATGCCGCCGACCCAGTTGCCCACCTGCGAGCCGCAGAACGCCAGGTTCTGGAAGTCGCAGGGGAAGCTGTTGAAGTCCTCGCCTTCGCCAAAGCGGCCGAATTTCACGTCCAGCGTGCCATCGAAGTATTTCTGCTTGATCCACATCTGCGTCAGCCGCCAGGTCTCGCCACGGCCCCAGACCTCCTGGGCCGAGGTGAAACCGCCGACGCGCGGGTCGTTGATGCGGTCGTTGCTGATGTTGTCGCCATGGCGTTCGGTGACGGTCAGCTGGAACTCGGTGTCTTGCCAGCCGAGGATCTTTTGCAGGTCCATGTTCACGCCGAAGGTGAACTGGTCGCTGTAGCGCGCCGCGCGGTCATGGCTGTAGCCGCCGTGCAGGTTGCTGCCCATCTCGCCGGTGTAGCCGAGGGTGAAGTCATAGCCTTCCTCCAGCAGCTCGCTGCGGGTTCCGCCCCAGTCTCCGAGCATCCACGGCGAGTCCTTGGCGAACATTTCGCTGGCGCTGGTGGTGGGGGACAGGGCGCCGAGCAGGGTGGCGAGGGCGAGGCCGGAGTAGCGGGTATAGGGCAGCTGGAGCATGAGATAGCGCTATCTTTTGATTGTTGAAGAAACGGCAAGCGCAACGAAGTGCGAGATCTTCGAAGGGAAATGACTGCGTTGGGTATCGAATGAAGCGATTCAGCTTGCGGCGGGGAGGATATAGGGGAAGTTGTAAGAAAAAAAGACAAAATGTCGCAGGGGATTGTTGCTGACGGGGTAACAGTAAGTGCGCAGGAGGCTGCTTTGTAGCCTATTCGCCGGCAAGTCGGCTCCCACCGGTACAGCGCAGTCCTGTGGGAGCCGGCTTGCCGGCGAAAGGGGCGCATAGCGCCCCTGGCAATCAGAAGCTGGTACGCAGCCCCACCTGCACACTACGCCCCGGCGCCGGCGCGATATCACGCAGGATCGAGCTGGCATAGCGCACGGTCTGGTCGGTGAGGTTCTCGCCGCGCACGAAGGCCAGCCATTCACTCTGGCCGATGTCGAAGCGATACCCCAGGCTGGCGCCGAGGGTGGTGTAGCCATCGGTGCTGGTCTCGTTGGCCGGTTTGCGATGCTGTGACGCCGCGTGCTGCACATCGACACGCGCCTGCCAGCGGTCCAGCTCCCAGACCAGGCCGCTGTTCAGGCGCAGCGGGGCGATGCGCGGCAGCGGCTCGCCGCTGTCGAGGTTCTTGGCCCGGGTGTAGTCGCCGGACAGTTCCAGGGCGAAGCTGCCGTAGCGGTTTTTCAGCAGTTGCCAGCGGTCCTGGGCCTCGATGCCGTAGAAACGTGCCCGCACGCCCTGATAGGCATACTCGGGGATATCGCCGTGGTCATGATCATGATCGTGGTCATGGTCATGATCGTCGTGGTCGTGATGATGGCCTTCACGCAGGTTGCCGGTGCCAATCAGGCCGATGTAGTTGCGAAAATGGCTGTAGAACACGCCGACGCTGCCCTTGTGGGTGCCGTTGTCGAAGCGCAGGGCCAGGTCGGTGGAGATGGCCTTCTCCTTGTTCAGGTTCGGATCGCCGATCTCGTAGGCGCCGGTGGCCACGTGGGCACCGTTGGCGTACAGCTCGTAGAAAGTCGGCGCGCGCTCGGTGTAGCCAAGGTTGGCGGCCAGCGACCAGATCGGGTCGAGCTGGTACACCGCGCCCGAGGACAGGCTCAAGGCGTTGAAGCTGCTGGCGCTGTCGGCCCCGGCGAAGTTCTCGTTGCCCTTGGCATCCGGATCGACCCGGGTGTGTTCCAGGCGCGCGCCCAGGCTCAGGTTCAGGCGTTCGCTGGCCTGCCATTGCTCAAGCAGGAACAGCGCCAGGCTGTCGGTATCGGTGTGCGGGACAAAGGCTTCCTCGCCCAGCGCGGAGAATTCGTTGCGGCTGACCTGGGCGCCGACCACGCCCTCGACCGGGTCCAGCGGCTGGTGACGGGCCTCGATGCGCGCTTCGTAGCCTTTGTTCTTGAAGGTGGTGTGCACCTCGCCGCTTTCGATTTCGCGGTGCTGGTAGTCGGTGTAGCCGGCATCGACCTTGACCGAGCTGAACGGCCCGTCGAGGTCGCGCAGTTCCGAGGCGAAGCCGTAGTGGTCCTGCTGCATGTCCAGGCGCACGCCGGGCTCGGCCACCGAGCCGTAGTTGCTGTCGTAGCGGCTGTAGGACAGGCCGGTGTAGCCGTGATCCCAATGGTACGAACCGCCGATCGCACCGCCGTCCTGGCGACCGTCGCTGTTCTCCAGGCGGTGCTTGCCGCCGGGCTCGTCGGCATCGCGGACCTTCGAACTGCGGGCGTAGCCGGGGATGCGCAGGTCGTTGAACTGGCGGCTGTTGGCGTCCAGGTGCAGGGCGAAGGCGCCGTTGCCGGCCTCCAGCTTGCCAGCGCTGCTGCGGGTGGTGTCGGCGCCGCCGTAGCGCAGCTCGCCCGCGCCATGGATGCCGTCGATGGGTGAGTCGGGGATGCGGTTGTCGAAGGTGTTGACCACGCCGCCGATGGCGTTGCCGCCATATAGCAGGGCGGCCGGGCCGCGGACGATCTCGACCCGCTCGACGGTGACCGGGTCCAGTGGCACGGCGTGGTCGTAGGACAGCGACGAGGCGTCCAGGGCGCCGACGCCGTTGCGCAGGATACGAATACGGTCGCCGTCCAGGCCGCGGATTACCGGGCGGCTGGCACCGGGGCCGAACCAGGTGGAGGCGACGCCGGGCTGTTTGTTGAGGGTTTCACCGAGGCTGGCGTGTTGCTGTTGCAGCAGGTCGTCGCCTTCGAGGACGGTGCTGGGCGCGGCCAGTTGGGCGTTGCCCAGCGGGTTGGCAGTGATCACCTGGGGTTGCAGTTCCACGGCCTGGCTGGAGGTGGAGGCCAGCCAGAGCGCGACGGCAAGGGGAGAGAGGTGCAGCGGCATGTGACGCATGGGGATGTGGCGTTCCTTGGCAGAATTGTTAATAGTTACTTTATAACATTTCATCACAAGCTGTTTGCCATGGGCCAGTACTTTGTGAAGTAACGTGTTTACCCTGTAGGCGATCGTCCAGCCCTGTGGGAGCGGCCTTGCGTCGCGAAAGGGCTGCGCAGCAGCCCCGGCAATTTTTGATGGTGGCTCAGAACCTGGGGCCGCTGCGCGCCCCTTTCGCGACGCAAGGCCGCTCCCACAGAGGACAGTTTCCAGCGCGACAGCGTGGCCCGAAGGGCTGGGCACTCTCCTACAGGGCTCAGCGGTAGAGGCTGTAGATGCCACTACACTCGTGTAAGGTGCGCACCTTCCCGAACCTGGAGCACTGGCATGAGCACGGCCAATCACAACGCGCTGCACGGCAAGACCCTCGAGCAGATCCTTACCGAACTGGTGGCGCACTACCAATGGCAGGGCCTGGCCGAGCGCGTCGACATCCGCTGCTTCAAAAGCGACCCGAGCATCAAGTCGAGCCTGACCTTCCTGCGCAAGACCCCGTGGGCACGGGAAAAGGTCGAGCAGCTGTACGTGAAGCTGCAGCGCAAAGGCTGATGCCGCCCCGCCCCTGGCTGACCCTGGCGGCCGTCCTCGGCTGGACGGGCCTGGCGATCCAGTTGTACCTGGTGCTGCTGGCGCGCTGGCAGGAGCAGGCCAGCCTGATCGGCGGGCTGGTTAACCTATTCTGTTTTTTCACGGTGTTGAGCAATACGCTGGTGGCCACCGTGCTCAGCCAGGCCGCGTTCGGCCGCGAGTCGGCGGCCAGGCGCTGGTTCTTGTCACCCGCTGTGAGCTCATGCATCGCCGCGAGCATTCTGCTGGTGGCACTGGCCTACAGCCTGTTGCTGCGCCACCTTTGGCAGCCCCGGGGCTGGCAGTGGCTGGCGGACGAACTGCTGCACGATGTGGTGCCGCTGGTGTTCGTCCTGTACTGGTGGCTGGAGGTGCCCAAGGGGCAATTGCGGCTCTGGCACCTGGCGGCCTGGGCGCTGTACCCGGTGTTGTATTTTGCCTTCGTGCTGCTACGCGGGCATGAGATTGGGGTCTATCCCTATCCGTTCATCGACGTGGCACGGTTGGGATATGGGCAGGTGCTGGGCAATGCCCTGATGGTGCTGGCGGGATTCTGGGGGATCGGGTTGGTATTGCTGGGGTTGGATCGCTGGCGCAGGCATTCATGAGATTGGCCATATGCAATCCCTGTAGTAGCGGCCTTGCCTCGGCAATTTCTGCCTTGGCGCTGAGATCCCGGGGCTGCTTTGCAGCCCTTTCCGACCGGGCCGACACCTCGGCAAGGCCGCTCCTACACGGGGTGTGCAGATTCTGATCATTCGTCGTCGGCAGTGCCGTCAGCTCGCCAGTAAGCCGCAGCCTTGAGGGCATCCTCGGGAACGCCTTTCTCCAGCAGCAGCGCCTTGGCCTGGCGGGTCAGAGCCTTCTCCAGCGCCACCCAGCCATACAACCGGCCCTGGGGCAACGCCAGGTGCTTCACCCGCTCCAGCACATCCTCCTGGTGCCGGCGCACCCAGATCACCTCGACCTGGGCCTTGCTCGTCAGCACCTGGCGCTCCTGCTCGTCCTCGATCTGGATCACCGCCAGTACCTGGCGGCCCGCCGGCAGTTCTTCCAGGCGACGGGCAATGGCCGGGATCGCCGTCTCGTCGCCGATCAGCAAGTAGCTGTCGAAGATATCCGGCACCACCATCGAGGCCCGCGGGCCGGCGATGTCCAGGGTCTGGCCGGGCGCGGCCTGGGCCGCCCAGGTGGAGGCGGGGCCATCGCCATGCAGGACGAAATCGATATCCAGCTGGTTGTTCACCAGGTCGATGCGCCGTGGCGTGTACTCGCGCATGGTCGGCCGGGCGCCGCCATCACGGCCCAGGTTGCGCGCGTCGATGGCCTGCTGCTCTTCGGGCGTGCAGGCGAACAGCAGCTTGATGTGGTCGTCCGTGCCGACACTGGTGAAACCGGTTAGCTCCGCGCCACCGAGGGTAATGCGGCGCATGCGCGGGGTGAGGTCGGTGACCCGCAGCACTTCGAGGCGGCGCTGGCGAATCTCATGGTTGACGCGATGAATGGTGTCGCTCATGGGGTGTTCTCCGTAACAAGGTTGGCCGGCCTGGAGGCGATGGCCTTGGCGGTGTCGTTGAGCAGGTTGCGCACCCGCTCGATCTCTTCGCTGGTCCAGCGGCCGCTGTGCATGTGCAGGGCGTGGCGCAGGTTGCCGACCGCTTCATGGATTTCCGGCGGCCGGTCGTGGCCGCGCAGGGCGCGCTTGCTAACCTCGATGCGCATGCGCACGCCGTCGAGGGCGACGGCCTGTTCCTGCAAGGCACTGCGGCCGGCATCGGTGATGGCGTAGAGGCGCTTGCTGCCCTGGATGGCGCCGGTGACCAGCTCGGCTTCCTCGAGATAGCTAAGTGTGGGGTAGATCACCCCGGGGCTGGGGCTGTAGCTGCCGTCGAAGAGGGTCTCGATCTGGCGGATCAGGTCGTAGCCATGGCCGGGTTGCTCGGCCAGCATCGAAAGCATCAGCAACTTCAGGTCGCCGGGGGCGAATACCCGCGGGCCACGTTCGCCGCGGCCGGGACGGCGTTCGAAGGGGTCGTGGTCGCGCATGGGGAAGGGCTCCGTCTGTTTAGATATATCGCAAGATATTACTCAAGATATATCTAAAGACAAGCCCTCAAATGCAGATGATTATCATCTGTTTTTTTGATGGTTCAGGACTGGCCCGCCACTTGTGGTGCCTTGCAGGCGGTGGGATTGCCCGGCTCCAGATACGGCATGAGAATCGGTGCCATGCCCTTGAGCACCTGCACCGGCAACGCCGAGGTGAACGTGAACGCTTCTGCCGAGCGCCCCGGGACGAACGCGGTAAGGGTGCCGAAGTGGTTGTCGCCGAGGAAGAACACGAAGGTCGCGGTGCGGTTCAGCGAACGCGAGCCGATCAACCGGCCGCCGGCGCCGAAGCTTTCGATGCGGTTGTCGCCGGTGCCGGTCTTGCCGCCCATCACCAGCGGGGTGCCGTCGTGCAGCTTGAAGCTGCCGGAGATGCGCCGCGCGGTGCCGGCGTCGACCACCTGCGACATGGCGCCCTTGAGCGCCCGGGCGACTTCCACCGGGAGAATCCGCTGGCCACGGTCCGGGTCGCTGATCAGCTGCGTTTCGTAGGGGGTGTTCTGGGCGAAGTGCAGGGTGTCGATGCGCAGCGTGGGCAGGCGCACGCCGTCGTTCTGGATGATCCCGACCAGTTCGGAGAGCGCGGCCGGACGGTCGCCGGAGCTGCCGATGGCGGTGGCCAGCGACGGTACCAGGTGGTCGAACGGGTAGCCGACGCGCTTCCAGCGCTGGTGGATATCGGTGAACGCCTCGATCTCGACCATGGTGCGGATGCGGCTGTCGCGGGCGCCCTGGTGGCGGCTCTTGAACAGCCAGCTGTAGACCTCCTGGCGCTCGAAGCGGCTGGCGTTGAGGGCGTCCTTGAGCGAGGCGCCGGGGTTCTTCAGCAGGTAGCCGAGCAGCCACAGGTCCAGCGGGTGGACTTTGGCGATGTAGCCCTGGTCAGGCAAGTCGTACTTGCCCGGGCCGTAGGCTTCGTACATCTCCACCAGGCGGCCGTCGGTGAGCTTGGCCATGGCCTTCTTGTCTTCCTTGCTGTGGGCGCGAACGAAGGCGTTGAAGGTCTCCTGGCCGGCCTCGGGGAACAGGTAGCGGTGCACCGCGGCCAAGCGCTGCGGGGTTACCCGCATGCTGTCGAGGAAGGTGTCCAGGCGCTGCTGCGAGGTCTTGCGCTGGTACTTCTTCCAGAAACGCATGGTGTAGTTGGAGCCTTCGCGGTCGGCGAAGCGCGCCAGGTATTCCTGGCGGCGCGGATCGCTGTCGTCCCTGAGCAGTGGTTCGCGGTTGAACGGCTGCTGATAGGTGACGTAGCGCACGATGTCGCGCATCAGGCGGATGAACGGCAGGTTGATCGACTCGCGCAGGGCATCCTTGAGCGTGGGGTTGCGATTGTTGTCTTCCTTGCGGAAGTTGTTGAACACATGCATGCCGCCACCGGTAAAGAAGGCCTCGCCGGTGTTGGCCGAGTACTTGCGCTCGAGCGCCGCGTCGAGCATGGCATCCAGGCCTTGGTTCTTGCTGTTCTGCATCAGCCATTCCAGCGACCACTGGGTGATGCGGTCGAGCTCGGCCACCGGGACCTTCTTCAGCTCGGCCGCCGGCTTGCCGGCATACTTGTCGTGCAGCTCGGCGATGATTTCCAGGTAGGTGGTCAGCACCCGCAGCTTGGCGGTGGAGCCCAGTTCGAGCTTGCTGCCTTCATTGATGTCGAAGGGCTGGTTGGTGCTGTCGGTCTGCACCCGTACCCGCGAACCGTCGGCGGTACGTTCGAACAGGGTAAAGCTGTAGCTCACCTGGTCGGTGGTCTTGGCCGTGAGCAGGCGTTCGCCGATCAGGCCCATCTGCGCGGCGAATACCGGGTCGGCGAGGTTTTTCAGGTACTGGCTGACCTGCACCTGCAGGTCGGCCTGCAGGGTGCTGGTGGCCGACAGATCGAGGCGGTCGAGGTCGTAAAGCGGCCGGTTGAGCATGGCTGCCAGGCGGTTGCGGGCCAGGCTGATGCCTTTGTTGGTGATAATCGGCACGATGGTCGGCTGGGCCACCCAGTCGCGGTACACCGCCTTGCTGGCCAGGGCGGCGTCGGCCAGGGCACGCTCGATGATGCCGTTGGCGGCGAGTACGCGGATGTGCGAATCGGTGAGCTCGGCCAGTTCGATGCGGCCCTTGGACAGGTAATGCGAAGGGCGGCGCTGGGCGATCATCAGCGACAGCACCTGGCGCAGGGCCAAGCCGCGTTCGGCCATGCTTTTTTCGTCGCTGGCGGTGGAGGTGAGGGCCTGGTTGACCTGGTCGAAGTCGGCGCCGTACCACACCCGCAGGCCTTCGGCCATGCCGTGCACCTCGCCGTGGCCGGGTACCGCCGACAGCGGCACGCTGTTGAGGTAGTCGCGCACGATGCGCTCGCGAGCCTCGGTGGTGTCGGGGCCGCCCTGGTAGGCACGCACGCTGGCGGAAATCATCTGGCGGATCTTCTCGGCGCCTGAGACGGTCAGCCCGTCCGGCGAGTGGCGGTATTTCTCCAATTGGGTGGCCAGGGTGCTGCCGCCGGCTGACTGCCCGGGCAGGGCCAGGTACTTGGCCACCTGGCTATAGGCGGCCTTGGCGAAGCGTGGCCAGTCCACCGCTGGGTTGTTCTGCGGGTCTTTCGGGTCGAGCAGGTCGCGGTTCTCGATGAACAGCAGGCTGTTGACCATCACCGGCGGGATCGCCGCAAAGTTCGGGTACAGGTGCTGCGGGTAGTTGTATTGATAGAGCATGTCGCCGCGGCAGTCGGTGATCGACAGGCCAGCCTGGATCTTCTCCACATAGGGGACGAACAGGCCGTGATCGACGTAGTTCATCAGCGCTGGGGAGAAACGCACCTGCTGGTTGATCAGGTAGTCGCGCTTGAGCAGTCGCGGCAGGAATTCGCCCAGGGCGCTGTAGCCCAGGCGCCTGTCGAACGGACCCTCGCCCGGGTAGACGATGGCATCGCTCGGGCCGGGCTCAAGGGCGTAGGTGAGGGTACCGGCCAGGCGGCTGAACTCACGCGATTGCAGGCGCGAGGTCTGGAATTCGTCATAGGCGGCAAGGCCCACCGCGACCAGGCCGATCAACAGGATGAGCAGGATCAGGCGCCACCACAGGCGGCGCTGACGTGGGGTCTTGGGCAAGGGGGCTTCAGCCTGAGGTGCTTTGGGTGCTTCCGTTCTGGTTGGTTCCGATTGCCACAGTGCGCCCATAGTCTTGAGTCCGGCCAGGTGTTTTCGCGTTGCTTGTCTGAAGCTTAGACGCTGGCCAAGTTTGGTGAAAAATTTGTAAGAAGCTTCGAGCGATAGCGTATGAACATGCGCCTTTGGTGCGACTTCCATTCTTCGGCAATGTTGTTAATGTAGCTGCCCCATTCCTGTGCATGGGTGGAGCGAGGCCAGAATGCCCCTCCGGTTAAGGGCTTTTTGCCGAGAATTCTCGCCAAATATCCCGTTTTATATAGTGAAAAGCCCTGCAATTGGCTTCCTATACTGCTCGCCCCCTTCGACCCGCCGGCGCCCCGCGTCCGGTGGACAGGCCGCCCACAACGCGGCCTGGCGAGACGACGCCCCGCCTATCGGCGTGGTCGGTGCTGCACGAAGGTCAAATCCAATAACAAAATGAGGTTGTATTGCTATGCCAGTCGGCAACCATCCTGCCCACGACGCGTCCGTCCAGGGCGGCCCGCTCAAGCGCGAGCTGGGCGAACGGCACATCCGTCTGATGGCCCTTGGCGCCTGTATCGGCGTCGGCCTGTTCCTGGGATCGGCCAAGGCCATCGAAATGGCCGGCCCCGCCATCATGCTCTCCTACATCATCGGTGGCCTGGCCATCCTGGTGATCATGCGCGCCCTCGGCGAGATGGCCGTGCACAACCCGGTGGCAGGCTCCTTCAGCCGCTACGCGCAAGACTACCTCGGCCCCCTGGCGGGCTTCCTCACCGGCTGGAACTATTGGTTCCTGTGGCTGGTGACCTGCGTCGCCGAGATCACCGCGGTGGCCATCTACATGGGCATCTGGTTCCCCGATGTGCCGCGCTGGATCTGGGCGCTGATGGCCCTGGGCAGCATGGGCGCGATCAACCTGATTGCGGTCAAGGCGTTCGGCGAGTTCGAGTTCTGGTTTGCCCTGATCAAGATCGTCACCATCATCGCCATGGTGCTCGGCGGTATTGGCATCATCGCCTTCGGTTTCGGTAACGACGGCGTGGCCATGGGTATCTCCAACCTGTGGCGCAACGGCGGCTTCATGCCCAATGGCGTGACCGGCGTGCTGATGTCGCTGCAGATGGTGATGTTCGCCTACCTGGGCGTGGAAATGATCGGCCTGACCGCCGGCGAAGCGCGCAACCCGCAGAAGACCATCCCCCAGGCCATTGGCTCGGTGTTCTGGCGCATCCTGCTGTTCTATGTGGGCGCGCTGTTCGTGATCCTGTCGATCTATCCGTGGAACGAGATCGGCAGCCAGGGCAGCCCGTTCGTGATGACCTTCGAGCGCCTCGGCATCAAGACCGCCGCCGGCATCATCAACTTCGTGGTGATCACCGCCGCGCTGTCGTCGTGCAACGGCGGTATCTTCAGCACCGGGCGCATGCTCTACAGCCTGGCGCAGAACGGCCAGGCCCCGGCCACTTTCGCCCGTACCTCGAAGAGCGGCGTGCCGCGCAACGCGCTGCTGCTGTCGATCGCCGCGCTGCTGCTGGGCGTGCTGGCCAACTACCTGGTGCCGGAGAAGGTGTTCGTCTGGGTGACCTCGATCGCCACTTTCGGCGCGATCTGGACCTGGGTGATGATCCTGCTGGCGCAACTGAAGTTCCGCGCCGGGCTGAGTACCGCCGAGCGCAACGCGCTGAAATACCGCATGTGGCTGTGGCCGTTGAGTTCGTACCTGGCGCTGGCGTTCCTGGTACTGGTGGTGGGGCTGATGGCGTACTTCCCGGATACCCGCGTGGCCTTGTACATCGGTCCGGCATTCCTGGTGCTGCTGACGGCGCTGTACTACACCTTCCGTCTGGCGCCGAAAGAGGCCCAAGGCGTGGCGAGTACCGCCTCCTGATGAACAAAGCCCCGGCCAGTGCCGGGGCTTTGTTTTTGTATGGCCCTCATCGCGTGGCCGATCAGGCCGCCACCTCGCTATGCGGCTCGAAACTGTCGGCCCGGGCCAACTGCCACATCCGCGAATAAAACTGCCCATTGACCTCGCCGGTGAGCAGTTCGCCCGGCTTGAGGAACACGTGCATCTGCGAGAACAGCTTGATCTCGGTGGCCGAGATGCGCCGCACCAGGTGCTTGGCCTCCAATTGCGCCGGATGTTCCAGGCCCGCCGCGGCGAGCATCTCGGCCAGGGCGCGCAGGGTGTTGTGGTGGAAGTTCAGCACCCGCTGGGCCTTGTCCGGCACCACCAGCGCACGCTGGCGCAGGGCGTCCTGGGTGGCCACGCCGGTCGGGCACTTGTTGGTGTGGCAGCTCTGCGACTGGATGCAGCCGATGGCGAACATGAAACCGCGCGCCGAGTTGGCCCAGTCGGCGCCGATGGCCAGCACGCTGGCGATGTCGAAGGCGCTGACGATCTTGCCGCTGGCGCCGAGCTTGATCTTGTCGCGCAGGTTCAGGCCGACCAGGGTGTTGTGCACGAACAGCAGGCCCTCGCGCAGCGGCACGCCGATATGGTCGGTGAACTCCACCGGGGCGGCGCCGGTGCCGCCTTCCTTGCCGTCGACGACGATGAAGTCGGGCAGGATGCCGGTCTCCAGCATGGCCTTGGCGATGCCCATGAATTCCCATGGGTGGCCCAGGCAGAACTTGAAGCCCACCGGCTTGCCGCCGGACAGCTCACGCAGCTGGGCGATGAACTGCATCATCTCGATCGGGGTCGAGAAGGCGCTGTGGCGTGATGGCGAGATGCAGTCCTCGCCCATCATGACGCCACGGGTCTCGGCGATTTCCCGGGTCACCTTGTGCTTGGGCAGGATGCCGCCATGGCCGGGCTTGGCGCCCTGGCTCATCTTGATTTCGATCATCCGCACCTGCGGGTTCTGCGCCTGGACGGCGAAGCGCTCGGGGTCGAAGCGGCCGTCCGCGGTGCGGCAGCCGAAGTAGCCGCTGCCCAGTTCCCAGACCAGGTCGCCGCCATGTTCGCGGTGGTAGGGGCTGATGCTGCCTTCGCCGGTGTCGTGGTGGAAATTGCCCAGCTTGGCGCCCTGGTTGAGGGCCCGGATGGCGTTGGCGCTGAGCGAGCCGAAGCTCATGGCCGAGATGTTGAAGATCGACGCCGAGTACGGCTGGGTGCACTGCGGGCCGCCGACGCTGACGCGAAAGCTCGCCGGGTCGGCCAACGGCGCGGGGCGCATGGAGTGGCCGATGAACTCGAAGCCCGACTCGTAGACGTCGATCAAGGTACCGAAGGGTTTGTCCGAGGCTTCGTTCTTGGCCCGGGCGTAGACCAGTGAGCGCTGGGCGCGGGAGAAGGGCAGCGCGTCGCTGTCGGATTCCAGCAGGTACTGGCGGATCTCCGGGCGGATGCCCTCGACCAGGTAGCGGATGTTGCCCAGGATCGGGTAGTTGCGACGGACCGCGTGGCGTTGCTGGAGCAGGTCGAACACGCCAATCAGGCTGAGTACCCCGGTGGTCAGGGTGAACGGCCACAACCAGTCGTGGGCGAGGAACGGCAGGCTGGCGAGGGTGAACAGCACGCAGGCGGCGAAGAAGGCGTAACGGCTGAGGAGTGACAGGCTCATACGGTGTCCTTGCGAATGGCTCGGTCAGGCTCAGGGGCCTGGGGCAAACCCCGACCATAGCCCGGTTGGGCGCTGGGGGAAAAATGAAAATTGGGGTATCGAAAATCATTCGCGATAAGATATGTTATAAAGTAACCATAACTTACAGGAGATTGCCCCCATGAAAGCTGGTATCCACCCTGCCTATCGCCCCGTGCTGTTCCACGACACTGCCGCCGATGTGTTCTTCCTGATCGGCTCGACCGTCGAGACCGACCGCACCCAGGTGCACAGCGATGGGCAGACCTATCCGTACGTGGCGCTGGATGTCTCCAGTGCCTCGCATCCGGTGTACACCGGGCAGCAGCGCAAGACCACGGTCGAAGGGCGGGTGGCCGGGTTCAACAAGCGCTTCGCCGGTTTCCAGGCCAAGCGTTGATCGCGTAGTCAAACAGACGGTGCGTCGCGCAACAGATACTGGCGCCATTGTGCCTGTTCGGTGGCTGGCGCATCGACAAGAAACTGGTACTTGCCCGCCACCCGGGTGGCCGCCGCGACACCCTCCCGGTACAGGACGCGGTTGCCCGCCACCGCCGGTACCTTGGCCCCAGGCAACAAGGTACCCACCAGGTTCAACGGATCGCAGCCGCTGACCACCACCAGCTCGCCTTGCGGTGAGCGCCTGCGTACCTGGCGCAATAGCCCCACCGCTTCGGGCAAGGCGAACTGCTCCCCCGCCAGCCCAGCGATAAAGCGTCCGCCACGGATCTCGCCGCGGGCCTCGAGGCGGTGGTAGCAGCGCAACAGGTCGCGCCACGGCGGCAGCACATCGCTCTCGCGCTCCAGCAGGCGCCAGCAGACGACGCCATAGCGGCGCAGCAGGCTGCGGGCGACATGCTCCAGGCGCTTGCCTGCATCCACCGCAACGCTCGAACGGCGCAGCAGCGCCCAGCGTCCGGCGTGGACCATGCTGCTCGACAGCGCCGGATGGCCGCGGCGGCTGTTACGCGAAGCGCGCTTGGCCGCCGGAGTGATCAGGCTGCGCAGGCCACTGAAAGCATCGGCGCTGGCCAAGCCCGATCCGACCAGCTCCTGCAGGGCCGACTCCAGCTCGCTGGGTAGCAGATGAGCTTCGTGGGCCAGCTCATCGAAGAACAAGGCGCCTTGTTCCTGCAGCGTCTGCAACACCCGCCGTGCGCGTGCACCCAGTTGTTCGAGGTCCGGAGTGGGCGCCAGGCTGCGCCACAGTCCCAGGTGCTCGCGGGGCAGCAGCACCAGCGGCGTGCTGACCAGGGTGCTGGCTGACAGCGTGGACGCCAGCCGGCTCCAGGCCCACTGGCCACTGCGACAGGCGTCGTCCAGCCAGTGCGGGCTGTAGCCCTTGATCCGTGCCGGCAACAGGTCGCTTTCCCAGGCCCCGGCGGCGGCTGGGAAACCTTGCAGTTGGGCGAGCACCTCGCCCAGCGCCTGCGGCCCGCGCAGGCGTGTTTCGTCGCCCAGGTACTGCCAGTCGAACAAAAACCTCATGAAGTCCTGCAGGCTGACCGGCTCGATTTCCTGGCGCAGGCGCTTGACCGTGTAGCGGTGGATGCGTGCCAGTAGATGCCGCTCGCACCACTGCGGGCCGGTCTGGCCTGGGCTGAAGTGGCCACGCATCACATAGCCTTCGCCTTCCAGGCGGGCCAGGGCCTGTTCGGCATTACCCGCTGCCTGTGCAAGCGGATCGATGAGCTCGGGCAAGGTTAGCGGCCCGAAGCCACTGAGTCGGGCGCGCAGCAACTCGACCAGGGCCGTGTCGAGGTCCCATACATCGGCGAAACCCGGCAGCACCGCAACGTCCGGGGCCGGGCGTGCCTCGGGATACAGGATCCGCATCGCTTGCAGGCGCTCGCGGGCGAACCACAGGCGTCGCTCCCCAACATCCAGATGACAGGCACGCCCTGCCTTGGCCAGCTGCAACAGCAGCTGCGACCAACCGTGATTGACCTCGACTTCAGGTTGGGCAATGGCACCCAGGCTCATCAGCGCCTCATGCATTTCGTCAGCGTTGCTCGCCTGTGGCCAGGCCTCGGCCTGTACCGCGGCGATGGCATCGCCGTCCAGCGCACCCAGGTCGTCGGCGCTGTGCACCTCGTTCCAGCGTCGGTTGAGCACGGCCTGGGTACGCCGTTCCTCCAAGGGCGCGTCATCGAGGAAGGTATAGGGCCGAGCGTTGAGGATGGCGGATGCCAGCGGCGACGGGGCCGACAGGTCGCGACTGAGCAGGCGCACCTCGTCGTTTTCCATGCGCCGCAACAACGCCAGCCAGCCCTCGCTGTCCATGGCCTCGTGCAGGCAGTCGTCGAGGGTCTGTTGCACCAGCGGGTGATCGGGGATCTGGCGTTCGCCGACAATGTTCTCCAGGCAGGCGATCTGGTCGGGGAACACTGCGGCAACCAAGTCCTCGCCCTTCATTCGCTGGATCTGCGGCGCCACCTTGCGTCCGCCCACATAGCGCGGCAACGCCAGGGCCACCGCCGCATTCCTGCGCCAGCGCACGCCGAACAGCGGCGCATCGAGCAGGGCCTGGACCAGGATCGACTCCGCGGTGCGGCTGTGCAGGTAGCGCCACACTTCGTCCAGCGCGAAGCTGTGGCTAGTGGACAGCGACAGCACGATGGCGTCCTCGCTGGCCGCCGCCTGCAGCTCGAAATTGAACGTACGGCAGAAGCGCTTGCGCAGGGCCAGGCCCCAGGCCCGGTTGACCCGGCTGCCGAAGGGCGAGTGGATGATCAGCTGGGTACCGCCGGACTCGTCGAAGAAGCGCTCCATGACCAGTGTCTGCTGCGAAGGCAGGGCGCCCAGCACCTGCCAGGTGCGGCCCAGGTAGTCGAGCAGTTGCGCGGCGCAGCTTTCATCCAGGGCATAGGTCGCTTGCAGCCAGGCGCGCATCTGCGGACCATCGCTGGTCTGCAATTGCTGGTCGATCCGCTGCTGCAGGCGGGCCACCGCGGCGGACAGCTCGTCACTGCGCCCCGGCGCCTCCCCCAGCCAGAACGGGATGGTCGGCGGCAGGCCGTGGGCGTCTTCGACCCGCACTCGGCCAGGTTCGACCCGCAGGATGCGATAGGAGGCGTTGCCCAGCTGGAAGATATCGCCGGCGATGCTCTCCACCGCGAAGTCTTCGTTGACGCTGCCGATGTTCAGCGCCTGGGGTTCGAGCAGCACGGCATAGTCGGCGGTTTCGGGGATGGTGCCGCCGCTGGTCAGGGCGGTCAGCTGGCTGCCGCGGCGCCCACGCAGGGTGTGGTTCAGCGCATCACGGTGCAGGTAGGCGCTGCGGATGCCCTGGCGACCGTTGAAGCCCTCGGCAAGCATGCGCAGCAGGGCCTGGTAGTGGCCTTCGTCGAGCAGGGCGTAGGGACTGGCTCGGCGCAGCAGGTCGAACAGCGCCCGTTCTTCCCACGGTTGGTTGCCGACCTCGGCGATGATCTGCTGGGCCAGTACATCCAGTGGCGCCGCCGGGATGTGCAGTTCGTCCAGCTCGCCCTGGCGCACGCAGTCGAGCAGGGCGACACACTCGATCAAATCGTCCCGTGAGGTGGGAAACAGGCGCCCCTTGGGCACGCCGTCGACCTGGTGGCCGGAACGTCCGACTCGCTGCAGGAAGGCGGCGATCGAACCCGGCGAGGCAATCTGGCAGACCAGGTCGACCTCACCGATATCGATTCCCAGCTCCAGCGAGGCGGTGGCCACCAGCACCTGCAGTTCGCCGCCCTTGAGGCGCTGCTCGGCGGCCAGGCGATGCTCCTTGGCCAGGCTGCCGTGGTGCGCTGCCACCGCGTGGTTGCCCAGGCGCTCGCCAAGGTGCCGGGTCAGGCGCTCGGCCAGGCGCCGGGTGTTGACGAACACCAGGGTGGTGCGGTGCTCGCGGGCGAGGGTGGCGAGGCGGTCGTAGACCAGGTCCCAGACATCCGTGGCCATCACCGCGCCCAGCGGCACGGGTGGCACTTCCAGGGCCAGGTCACGATGGCGGGCATGGCCGATATCGACGATGGCGCAGGGACGTTCCTGCCCGACCAGGAAACGCGCCACGCGCTCCACTGGGCGCTGCGTGGCGGACAGGCCGATGCGCCGCAGCGGCCGGCCAGTCAGGGCCTGCAGACGCTCAAGGGTCAGCGCCAGGTGGCAACCGCGCTTGTTGCCGGCCAGCGCGTGGATCTCGTCGACGATCACCGTGTGCACGTTGGCCAGCCCCTCGCGGCCCGAGGCCGAGCCCATCAGCACATAGAGTGATTCCGGCGTGGTCACCAGGATATGCGGCGCCAGCTTGCGCATGGCCGCGCGCTCCTTCTGCGGGGTATCGCCGGTGCGTACGGCGGTGGTGATGCGCGGGGCTTTGAGACCAGACTGTTCGAGTTGCCCGCCGATGCCTGCGAGCGGCGCGTCGAGGTTCAAGCGGATGTCATTGGACAGCGCCTTGAGCGGTGAGACGTAGACGACCAGGGTCTGCGCCGGCAGTTCGCCGCCTTGCGCCAGGCCCTGGCGAAACAGCTCGTCGAGCACGGCGAGGAAGGCGCTGAGGGTCTTGCCCGAGCCGGTCGGGGCGGCCAGCAGCATCGACTGACCACCGTGGATCAACGGCCAGGCGCCGGCCTGGGCCTCGGTGACCGTGGCGAATCGCTGGTGGAACCAGGTGGCGACGGCGGGGTGGAACAGGCCGAGCACCGGGTGTTGCGGGGCAGGGAGGTTCATGGGTTGGTTATGGCGGGTTGCCGGCGACTTGGCAAGGGGCCGTTCGTCCGCCTGTTCCGGAGTTGCCGATTACGCGTGGGCTTGCCCCGCGATAGGGCCTGGTCAGGTATTCTGCGGCCCTTCATCTGCTCGTGAGTCCAGTATGTCCAACACCATCCGTATCGCCGCCGCTCTGCTCATCGACCTGCAAGGCCGCACCCTGCTGGTCCGCAAACGCGGCACCCAGGCGTTCATGCAGCCCGGCGGCAAGATCGATGCGGGCGAGTCGCCGGCCCAGGCGCTGGTGCGCGAGCTGCACGAGGAGCTGGGCTTGTGCGTCGATCCGGCCCAGGCCGTTCACCTGGGCCGTTTCAGTGCCCCGGCCGCCAACGAACCGGGCTTCGAAGTGCAAGCCGAGTTGTTTCGCGTCCAATGCGTCGAGACGGTAAGCCCGGCGGCGGAAATCGAAGAGGTGACCTGGCTGTCCGCCGACCAGGCCACGGACCTGGATCTGGCCCCTCTGACTCGCGACCTGATCCTGCCGCTGTGGCGTGAAGGCCTCAACGTACCGCGCTGACCCCGTCCAGGGTGGCGAACGAGGTGTCCTTGGCGGTCAGCAGGAAGTCGCGCATGTATGGCGCATCGAGCATGTCGGTGCGCACTGCGGCGTAGAGCGTGGCGAACAACCCTTTCTCGCCCAGGCGCTTGCCCTTCACGTAGCCCCGCGAGCTGTACTCGTGCAGCGCCCAGTGCGGCATGCCGCACACGCCGCGGCCGCTGGCCACCAGTTGCATCATCATCACCGTCAGCTCCGAGGTGCGCACCGCCGCCGGCTCGATGTCGGCCGGCTCCAGGAAACGGGTGAAGATGTCCAGGCGGTCGCGCTCCACTGGGTAGGTGATCAGGGTCTGATCGAGCAGGTCCTGGGGCACGATGAACGGCTTGCTGGCCAGCGCATGCTGGTTGGCCACGGCGAGCATGGCCTCATAGGTGAATAGCGGCACGTAGGTGATGCCGGCCAGGTCCACGGGGTCGGAGGTCACCACCAGGTCCAGGTCGCCACGGGCCAGGGCCGGCAGCGGGGCGAAGGCGAAGCCCGAGGCCAGGTCCAGTTCCACCTCCGGCCAGGCGTCGCGGAACTGGTCGATGGTCGGCATCAGCCATTGGAAGCAGCTGTGGCACTCGATGGCCATGTGCAGGCGTCCGGCGGTGCCGCCGGCCAGGCGGGCGATATCGCGTTCGGCGCCGCGCAGCAGCGGCAGGGTGGCGTCGGCCAGTTGCAGCAGGCGCAGGCCGGCGCTGGTGAAGCGGATGGGCTTGGTCTTGCGCACGAACAGCGGCAGGCCCAGGCGCTCTTCCAACTCCTTGAACTGGTGTGACAGCGCTGACTGGGTCAGGTGCAGGCGCTCGGCGGCCTCCACAAGGCTGTCGGCTTCGCGTAGGGCATGAAGGGTTTTCAGGTGGCGGATTTCCAGCACGACGGCTCCGTGAGCATTCTTTGAACTAAAACGAGTTGGCGTTGAGTTTCCCTCATGTTGCACTGGGCTGTCGACAACCGGATATACACGACCGCTCGGCCGGGTTCACGAAACTGTCACGGTTTTGTGGCAGCGCGCCCGAACGGATTTCATCAGACTCGCGCTCTACTGGGGATCTGCATTCTGGTGTTTCTTTCATGCGGGCTTTACTGCTTTTCTTCTTGCTGCTGGTCAGCGTGCCGGCGAGTTTCGCCGAGGGTCGCTGCGACGTCCATGTGCCGGTGCAACGGGCCGAACTGGGTGAACTGAGCCTGGTCTACCAGAGCGTCGGCGCGCCCCGTGACCCGGCGCTGTTGCTGGTCATGGGCCTGGGCGGGCAGTTGATCCACTGGCCGGACGATGTGGTCGAGGCCTTGTGTCGCCAGGGTTTCAGGGTGATCCGCTACGACAACCGCGATGTCGGCCTGTCGCGCTGGAACCAACTGCCTGCCTCGGCCAACCTGACCGTCGAACTGCTGCGCTACAAGCTGGGGCTGCCGGTGTCGGCGCCTTATACCCTCACCGACATGGCCGGTGACGGTTTGCGCCTGATGGATGCCCTGGGGATCCGTCAGTTTCATGTGCTGGGGGTGAGCATGGGCGGCATGATCGCGCAGCACCTGGCGGCGATGGCCCCGGAGCGGGTGAGCAGCCTGACCCTGGTGATGTCCAGTTCGGGCGCTGCCGGCCTGCCGGCGCCGGATCCGGCTTTGGTGCAGTTGCTGGCGCGGCGCAGTGCGCCGAGCCGCGAGGTGGCCATCGAGCAGCAGGCCGATCTGCTGGCGGCACTGGGCAGCCCCGAGGTGCGGGATGACCGTGCCGCGCTGCTGGAACAAGCTGCCGTGGCCTATGACCGGGCGTTCAATCCGGAAGGGGCCAAACGCCAGATCATGGCGATCCTTGCCGAACCCAGCCGGGTCGAACTGCTCAATCAATTGCGGGTGCCGACGCTGGTGGTGCACGGCACCGCCGATCCCTTGTTGCCAGTGATGCACGGGGTGCATCTGGCGGCGCATATCCAGGGTAGCCAGTTGCGGCTGATTCCTGGGCTGGCGCATCGCTTTCAGGAGCCGTTCAAGGCGCCGTTGTTGGGGGCGGTTCTACCCTACCTGCAGGCGCATCGACAGGATGTCACGCATATTGCCCGGCTTTAAAGGCTCTCGCGGCAGGCCCGCTTCCAGCATCGTTTCGCGATAGGTTCAATGCATCCTTACCCAAACGCTCACCAGCACCGTCGCCGCCATCAGCCAGGCCACAGTGGCCAGCACCAGCGAAGCTTCCAGGCGCAGGCGATCGACCAGCACGTAGAGCGTCGCCAGATAGACGAAGTAGGGAATGATCGACCACATGCCGAACAGGATGGTGGCCTTCAGGTCTTCCAGCGACCGCCCCTTGCCGACGATATAGTGGGCGATCAGGGCAAAGGTGGGAAACAGCGGCACCAAGCCGGCAATGTAATAGTTGCGGGTCTTCGACAGGATTGCCAGGAGCACCACCACCCCGGCGCCCAGGGCCGCTTTGAATACCAGGTCCACGTTTTCATTCCAGGATTGGGGTTGCCGATCAGCCGAGGCCGTACTTCTTCACTTTGTCGAACAGCGTGGTCTTGGCCATGCCCAGCTCCAAGCTGGCCTGGCTGAGGTTGCCGCCGGTGCGCTGCAGGGCGTCGCTGAGCAGGTTGCGTTCGAACGCTTCCACCGCCTCGGCAAAACCCAGGCCCTGGCTGGCGCCGCCGCTTGGGCCCTTCTTGAATGCGGGCAGCCCCAGGGCATGGCGCTCGGCGACGTTGCGCAGCTCGCGCACGTTGCCCGGCCAGTCGTGAGCCATCAGCCGCGACAGGGTCTGGCTGTCTAGCGCTGGCGCTTCGCGGTCGAAGCGCAGGGCAGATTGCTGCAGGAAGTGCTCGAACAGTTGCAGGATGTCTTCGCGACGCTCACGCAGTGGTGGCAGCTCCAGGGTAACGACGTTGAGCCGGTAGTACAGGTCGCTGCGGAACTGGCCGCTCTGGCCCAGGGTGGCGAGGTCGGACTTGGTAGCGGCGATCACCCGGCAGTCCACCGGGATGCTCTGGTTCGAGCCCAGGCGCTCCAGGGTGCGCTCCTGCAGCACGCGCAGCAGCTTGATCTGCAGGTTGATCGGCATGCTCTCCACCTCGTCGAGGAAAAGCGTGCCGCCATTGGCGTGCTCGATCTTGCCGATGCGACGCTTGCCGGCACCGGTGAAGGCGTTGGCCTCGTGGCCGAAGATCTCGCTTTCGAACAGGTTCTCCGGCAGGCCGCCGCAGTTCAGCGCCACGAACGGCTGGCCCTGGCGCCGGCTGAAGTCGTGCAGGCAGCGGGCGACCAGCTCCTTGCCGGTGCCGGTCTCGCCTTCGATCAGCACGTTGGCCGAGGTGTCGGCGACGTTGGCGATCAGTTCGCGCAGTTGCTCCATGGCCGGCGAGCGGCCGATGATACGCCCTTCCAGGCTGCTCTGTTCGGCCAGTTGGCGGCGCAGGGCGAATACCTCGCGAGACAGGCCGCGCTGTTCCAGTGCCCGGCGCACCACCTCGACCAGACGCTCCGGCGAGAAGGGTTTCTCCATGAAGTCGTAGGCGCCGTTGCGCATGGCGCCGACCGCCATGTCGATGTCGCCGTGGCCGGTGATCAGCACCACCGGCAGGCTGCGGTCGCGGGCCTTGAGGCGGTTGAGTAGCTCCAGGCCATCGATGCCCGGCAGGCGGATATCGCTGACGACGATGCCGGCAAAGTCGTCGCCGATGCGCTCCAGGGCCTGCTCGGCGCTGCCGACGCCTTCGCAGGCGATGTCTTCCAGGGCCAGCGCCTGCTGGCAGCCGAGCAGCACGTGCGGGTCGTCTTCGACGATCAGGACGGTGAGAGGTGCTTGTTTCATAGAGGCTCAGCCAATTCGCTAGGGGGCGTGACCAGGGGCAGGGCAAGCACGAACGCGGTGCCGCCACCGGCGGGATGTTCGACGCTCAGTGTACCCTTGGCGGCGGTGGCCAGGCTCGCCGACAGGGTCAGGCCCAGGCCCAGGCCATGCTCGCCCGGTTTGGTGGTGAAGAAAGGTTCGAACAGGTGCTTGCGCGCCTCGGCATCGATGCCGTGGCCGTTGTCGAGCACCCGCAGGCGATACTTGTCGCCCTGCGTCTCGCCTTCGAGCCACAGTTGCGGCAGGGGTTGGGTGGCCATGGCGTCGAGGGCGTTGCCGATCAGGTTGACCAGGATCTGTTCCAGCCGGGTCTGGTCGATGGCCAGCAGTTGATCGTCGAACTGTCGGTGCAGTTGCAGGTGGCAGGCGCTGATGCGGTTGGCCAGCACCTGCAAGGTAGCCTCCACCGCCTTTTCTAGCGAGGCCTGGCCGCTGTCGTCGCCACGTCGGGCGAACGAGCGCAGGCTGGCGGTGATGCGGCCCATGCGGTCGATAAGGTCGTTCATGGTGCGCAGGTTGGCGCTGGCGGTTTCCAGCGCGCCGCGTTCGAGGAAGCGCACGGTGTTGCCGGACAGGGTGCGCAAGGCCGCTAGCGGCTGATTCAACTCATGGGCAATGCTGGTGGACATCTGCCCGATGGCCGCCAGCTTGCCGGCCTGAACCAGTTCGTCCTGGGCGTGGCGCAGGGTCTGCTCGGCGTGGCGGCGCTCGCGGATCTGGCCCTTGAGCCGTTCGTTGCTGGCGCGCAGGTCGGCGGTGCGCTCGGTGATCTTGCGTTCCAGCTGGCTGTTGGCCTCTTCCAGGGCCTCGCGGGCGGCCAGGCGGGTGGCGATCACCTTGCGCCGCTCGTTCCAGGCGATGGCCAGGATCGCCAGCAGGGCGAAGGCCACGCCCACCAGGATGCCCTGCATCATCGATTCGCGGCGCAGGTCCTGCAGCGGGGTGAGCAGGGTGAAATGCCAGGGGGTGTCGACCAGGCGGCGGGTCTGGGCCAGGTAGGAGACTTCACGTTGCTTGCCCTGGTCGGTCTCGCTGTTGGCCGGGAAGGTGAGCTTTTCCACGCCGTCGGCCAGGGTTTCGCGGGCCAGCGGTTGCAGTTCGTTGAGCGGCCACCAGTAGTATTGCAGGCTGCGCGCGAGGCGCTCCTTGATCTGCGGGGTGAGCGGGCGTACTGATTTCAGGCGCCGGGCCGGGTCGCTGGAGAGAATGATAATGCCGTTCTCGTCGCTGACAAAGGCCTCCAGACGGGCACGCTGCCAGCGCTCCTCAAGGGTGTCCAGGCGAACTTTGATCACCGCCACGCCGATGATCTTGCCGTGTTCCTCCAACCCGTGTGCCAGGTAGTAGCCGGCCTCGCCGGTGGTGCTGCCGATGCCGTAGAAGCGCCCCGGCTCGCCGCGCACGGCGACTTGGAAGTAGGCGCGAAACGCCAGGTCCTCGCCGAGGAAGGAGTCGGCGTCGCGCCAGTTGCTGGTGGCCTGGACCCTGCCGTTGGTGTCGAGGACGAAGATCGCCCGGCTGCGGCTGCGCCGGTTCAGGCCCTCGAGGTATTCGTTGACGGCCTGACGGTCACCGGCCTCGGGGTCGGTGAGCAGGCGCGAGACGCTGTCTTCCAACTCCAGCAGGCTGGGCAGGTAGGTGTACTTGCTGATTTCGCTTTCGACGGTACGGGCGTGCAGCTCCAGCTGGCGCTCGCCGTTCTCGCTGAGGGTGCGGATGCCGTTGCTCTCGCTGATCAAGAAGCCAACGAAGCCCAGCCCAACCATCAGTAGAATGACCAGGGGCGGGAGGAGCAGTTGGCGGATCAGACGGGATTTCACGGCAGGCTGGGCAGGGCGAAGGAGCGAGGGGTCGCATTTCATCACAGTGGCCTTGTCACCACCAGCATCCGCTGCCCGGCAGCGCCGGGCAGCAGTGCCTGCTTAGTGTTGCAGGATCTTGCTGAGGAAGTGTTGAGTGCGTTCGTGGCGGCCTTCGGGGTTGCCGAAGAAGTCTTCCTTCTGGCAATCCTCGATGATGTGGCCCTTGTCCATGAAGATCACCCGGTTGGCGACCTTGCGCGCAAAGCCCATCTCATGGGTCACGCACATCATGGTCATGCCTTCGTGGGCCAGCTCGACCATCACGTCGAGCACTTCGTTGACCATCTCCGGGTCCAGCGCCGAGGTCGGTTCGTCGAACAGCATGACGATCGGGTCCATCGACAGGGCGCGAGCGATCGCCACGCGCTGCTGCTGGCCACCGGACAGCTGGCCGGGATGCTTCTTGGCGTGGGCGCCGAGGCCTACGCGGTCGAGCAGGGCCAGGCCTTTCTTGGTGGCTTCCGCCTCGCTGCGGCCGAGCACCTTGCGCTGGGCGATGGTCAGGTTCTCGGTGATCGACAGGTGAGGGAACAGCTCGAAGTGCTGGAACACCATGCCCACCCGCGAACGCAGCTTGGGCAGGTTGGTCTTCGGGTCGGCGATGGAGGTCCCGTCGACCACGATGTCGCCCTTCTGGAAGGGTTCCAGTGCGTTGACGCACTTGATCAGGGTCGACTTGCCCGAGCCGGACGGGCCGCACACGACCACCACTTCCCCCTTCTTGACCTCGGTGCTGCAGTCGGTCAGCACCTGGAAGTCCCCGTACCACTTGTTGACGTTCTTGATGGAAATCATACGGCGATCCTTTTTTGCAGGCGCTTGACCAACCAGGAAGCGGAGAAGCTGATGAGAAAGTAGACGACACCGGCGAAGATCAGGAACTCATGGGAGCGCCCGATGATGTCGCCGTTGGAGCGGGCCGAGTTGAGGAAATCGATCAGGCCGACGGTGTAGACCAGCGAGGTGTCCTGGAACAGGATGATGCTCTGTTGCAAAAGCAGCGGGGTCATCTTGCGAAACGCCTGGGGCAGGATGATCAGGCGCATGCACTGGCCGTAGCTCATGCCCAGCGCCTGCGCGGCGCCCATCTGGCCCTTGGAGATCGACTGCACGCCGGCGCGGACGATTTCGCAGAAGTAGGCCGCCTCGAACATCATGAAGGCCACGACGCAGGAGGTGAAGGCGCCCACCGGGGTGTCTTCGCCGGTGATCCAGCGCAGCACGAACGGCACCGCCAGGTAGAACCAGGTGATCACCAGCAGCAGCGGGATGGAGCGGAAGTAGTTGACGTAGGCGCCAGCGATATTAGCTAGCAGCTTGTTCGACGACAGGCGCATCAGGGCAAGGATGGTACCCAGGGCAATACCGCCGACCACGCCCATGACCATCAGTTGCAGGGTCAGGACCATGCCGTCCCAGAGGGCGGGCAGGGCCGGGATGATTTCACTGAAATCCATGTCCATTTACTTGCCTCCCACGGAAATCAGGCCCGGTACCGCGACTTTCTTCTCGACCATGCGCATGAGCAGCATCAGGCCCATGTTCAGGGTGAAGTAGATCAGGGTGGCCAGGGTGAATGCTTCGAACAGGTTCGCGGAGAACTCGGCAGTCTGCTTGGTCTGCGCCAGCAGTTCCATCAGGCCGATCAGCGAGGCCACCGAGGAGTTCTTGAACACGTTCAAAAATTCCGAGGTGAGCGGCGGAATAATGATCCGGTAGGCCTGGGGCAGCAGCACGTTCATGTAGATCTGCGGGAGGCTGAAGCCCATCGCGCGCCCGGCCGACTCCTGGCCGCGGGGCAGCGCCTGGATGCCGGTGCGCACCTGCTCGCAGACACGGGCGGCGGTGAACAGGCCGAGGCAGATGACCACGCTGATCAGTGCCGAGGTGGTCGGGTTGAGGTCCTGCTTGAACCATTCCTGCAGGCCTTCTGGCAGCAAGTCCGGCACCAGGAAGTACCAGATGAACAGTTGCACCAGCAGCGGCACGTTGCGGAACAGTTCGACGTAGGCGGTGGCGATCCCTGACACCAGACGGTTGGGTACGGTACGCATCACGCCGAGCAGCGAGCCCAGCAGCAAGGCGATGATCCAGGCGGAGATGGCGATGGCGATGGTCCAGCCCAGACCGCTGATGTACCAGTCCAGATAGGTTTCGCTGCCCACGCCAGTGGACTTGAAGAACACGCCCCAGTCCCAGTTGTAATTCATCGGGATTTCCCCTCAGACGGTTGTTTCACGGGCACCTCGATACATCCGGGGGCGTTCGACGCCCTCGGATGTAAAGGTTAGACACTAACTAAGTGGCCTGTTGGATGGATTCGCGCGGAGGCGCTTCAGGCCACTATTTGCCGGAGGTCAGGACTTCTTCTCGTCCGCCGCCTTGTCGGTCGGCTCGGCGATCAGCTTCTTCAGCTCGTCGCTCATCGGGAACTGCAGGTTCAGGCCCTTTGGCGGGATCGGCTGCTGGAACCACTTGTCGTAGCTCTTGTTGACTTCACCCGACTTGAAGTAGGCGACGATGGCCTCGTCGACCGCTTTCTTGAAGGCCGGGTCGTCCTTGCGCACCATGCAGCCGTAGATTTCGTACGACTGTGGCGTGCCGGTGATGACCCAGTCGGCAGGCTTCTTGGCCTTGGCCATTTCACCGGCCAGCAGGGCGTCGTCCATCATGAAGGCCACGGCGCGGCCGCTTTCGAGCATGTTGAAGGCTTCACCGTGGTCCTTGGCGGAGATCACGTTCATCTTCATCTGCTTGTCGGCGTTCATCGCCTTGAGGATGCGCTCGGAGGTGGTGCCGGCGGTGGTCACCACGTTCTTGCCGGCCAGGTCGGCAAAGTCTTTATAGGATGGCTGGCCATCCTTGACCTTGGTCAGCAGGCGGGTGCCGACTTCGAAGATGCCCACCGAGAAGCCGACCTGCTGCTGGCGCTCGACGTTGTTGGTGGTGGAACCGCACTCAAGGTCCACGGTGCCGTTCTGCACCAGCGGGATGCGGGTCTGCGAGGTGACCAGGTTGTACTTGATCTTGATGTCGGTGCCCAGTTGCTTCTTCAGGGCGTCGACGACGGCCAGCTGGATGTCGTGGGAGTAGCCTACCGGTGCGGTGCTGCCGGCCAGGTAGGAGAACGGGATGGAGGAGTCGCGATGGCCCAGGGTGATGGTGCCGGAGTCCTTGATCTTCTTCAGGGTGCCGGTCAGTTCTTCGGCCATGACCGGCGACGAAATGACTGCTGCCGCGATGGCGGCGCCCAGCAATTGACGAACGATGCGCATCAAATTTTCCTCGACGTGTTTGTTTTTTTTATGGAGCCGTTGGCGGACTCTTTCGTTCAACGAATACAGCATGAAGCGTGGTGCATTCGGCTTCCAAGTGTAGAGCATGAGTCGTGCCAAGCTCTGATGTCGATCATAACGCCGCGAAAATGCTGGGGATTAATGTTTTTTGATGCCTTTACGACAGTATGTGTCGTACGGATTTCCGAAAGGATGGGGTGTGGCGCATTCGGAAATCCGAACGAATGGCTGCGCGCAGATGCATCAGTCAGATGCATTGGGGCCGCAAAGCGGCCCCATGGATGATGATCGAACCCAAGCTTTAGCAGTTTGGCGTCAGGCAGCCTGCACGCGGTTGCCCTGGGTCTGCTGCAAGTAGTCAGCCAGTGCCTGTTGCTCGATCGCACTGGTGAACAGGCCCAGCTTGGTGCGGCGCCAGAGGATGTCGTCGGCGCTGCTGGCCCATTCTTCGGTGCACAGGTAGTCGACCTCGCGGGTGAACAGGCCACCGCCCATCGACTGGCCGAGGTCTTCGGGGCCGTTGACACCGTCGAGCAGACGCCACACACGGCTGCCATAGGTCGTGGCCCAACGCTTGGCAATATCCAGTGGCAGCCAGGCATGACGTGCCACCAGCGCATCGACCAGGGCTGGTGCGGTGGTCATGCTTTCACCGCCGGGGAGTGGTGCGCCTGCGGTCCAACTGCCGCGCATCTGGGTGAAGAATGGCTGCAGCTCGGCCATGGCTGATTCGGCCAGCTTGCGGTATGTGGTCAGCTTGCCGCCAAACACAGACAGCAACGGCGCCTCGCCCTGGGCGGCAGACAGCGCCAGGGTGTAGTCGCGGGTCACGGCCGAAGGGTTGTCCGATTCGTCGTTGCACAGCGGGCGCACGCCGGAATAGGTGTGCAGGATATCGGCGCGGCTGAGCTGGTGGTTGAAGTGCTCGTTGACCACCTTGAGCAGATAGTCGGTTTCCTGTTCGGTGATCGCCACCTTGGCCGGGTCACCGCTGTATTCGCGGTCGGTGGTGCCGATCAGGGTGAAGCGATCCAGGTAAGGAATGCAGAAGACGATGCGCTGGTCTTCGTTCTGCAGGATGTAGGCGTGTTCGCCCTCGTACAGGCGCGGCACGATCAGGTGGCTGCCTTGTATCAGGCGAATGCCGTACGGCGCATCGAGCTTGAGGTCGTCCTTGATGAAGCTGGCGACCCAAGGGCCGGCAGCGTTCACCAGTGCCCGGGCGCGGATGCTCTGCAGGCTGCCATCGGCATGCTGCAGTTCCACCTGCCACAGGCCGTCGACGCGTTCGGCGCGCAGGCAACGGGTGCGGGTATGGATGTGCGCGCCCTTCTCCCGGGCGGCCATGGCATTGAGCACCACCAGGCGAGCATCGTCCACCGCGCAGTCGGCGTATTCGAAGCCGCGGGTGATGACTGGCTTGAGCGGGTAGCCTGGGCCGAATCGCAGGCCGCGCGAGGCGCCCAGACGCTTGCGCTTGCCCAGGTGGTCATAGAGGAACAGGCCGGCACGGATCATCCAGGCCGGGCGCAGGTGCGGGCGATGGGGCAGCACGAAGCGCATGGGCTTGACGATGTGTGGCGCCTTGGCCAGCAGCACTTCGCGTTCGGCCAGTGCTTCGCGCACCAGGCGGAATTCGTAGTGCTCCAGGTAGCGCAGGCCGCCGTGGATCAGCTTGCTGCTGGCCGAGGAGGTGTGCTGTGCCAGGTCATCCTTTTCGCAAAGGAACACCTTCAGACCGCGCCCGGCGGCATCGGCAGCGATACCGACGCCATTGATGCCACCGCCGATCACGGCGAGGTCGTAGCAGTCCTGGAGTGGTGGCTGGGACGAAACGGGCTGGGACACGGGCAAGGCCTCCTGGGGCTGTTCACATCGAATATGAACATTAATGTTCGTTTTCGAAAATACTAGCGCAATGAACAGGCGGCTGCCAGTCAGTCTTTATAGAAAAAACTGATCGGATGACAGGGAAATGAACATTTGTGAAAAAGGTGGGGTGAACGGTTGAAGATTTTCAGGGGCATTGAGATCGAGCGCCGCCCGCGCGGCGCTTGATCTCACAGGCGATACAAGGGCTGAGGCCTGCGCCCTTCGCCCTCCCACGGCCTCTGCTTCAAACCACCTCGAGACGAATCTTGTACTGATTGAGCAACTGCGTCAGGGCAGAAGAAGGGGCCTGGTCGGTCACCAGGCAGTCGATCAGGCTGATCGAACCGAGGCGAACCATGGCATTGCGGCCGAACTTGCTCGAGTCCGCCGCCAGTAGCACCTGGCGGGCGTTGCTGATGATCGCCTGGGATACACGTACTTCCTGGTAGTCGAAGTCCAGCAGGCTGCCGTCTTCGTCGATACCGCTGATGCCGACCACGGCGAAATCGACCTTGAATTGGCTGATGAAGTCGACGCTTGCCTGGCCGACCACGCCGCCGTCGCGACGGACCGTGCCGCCGGCCACCAGTACCTCGAAGTCGTCCTTGGCCGCCAGGATCGCCGCTACGTGCAGGTTGTTGGTGATGACCTTCAGGTGGTTGTGGTTGAGCAGGGCGCGGGCGATGGATTCGGTGGTGGTGCCGATGTTGATGAACAGTGAGGCATGGTCGGGAATCTGCCGTGCCACGGCTTCGGCGATGCGTTGCTTCTCGTCGCGCATCTGGTCGGCGCGCATGGCGTAGGCGGTGTTCTCAATGCTCGAGTCGTAGGCCGCGCCACCGTGATAACGGCGCAGCAGGTTGCCCTCGGCAAGCTGGTTGATATCGCGGCGGATGGTCTGCGGGGTGACGACGAACAGCTGCGCCATCTCTTCGATGCTGACATAGCCGCGTTCGCGGACGAGCTCGAGGATTTGTTGTTGGCGTGGGGGCAGATTCATGGGCGGTCCTTTGGGGCTGCCGGACAAATTCTGCAATGATGCCGTAGGACGGAGATGACGACCAGTAGGCCGTTGGTCAACTGGGGCTGCACGGCAGCCCCTGCATTACTAGATCAGGCGTCGTGATCTTCCCAGTCGCGGGTACGGTCAACAGCCTTGCGCCAGCCCTTGTACAGCTTCTCTTTCGCCACTTCATCCAGTTGCGGGCTGAACTCGCGTTCAATGATCGCCTTGTCGCGCAACTCGTCCAGGCCGCTCCAGAAACCGCAGGCAAGGCCCGCCAGGTAGGCCGCGCCCAGCGCCGTGGTCTCGCGCATTTTCGGGCGCTCCACGCAGGTGCCGAGAATGTCGGCCTGGAACTGCATGAGGAAGTTGTTGGCCACTGCGCCACCGTCCACGCGCAGTTCGGAGAGGCGCTGGCCGCAGTCCTGCTGCATGGCGTCGAGCACATCGCGGGTCTGGTAGGCGATCGACTCCAGGGCGGCGCGAATGATGTGATCGACCTTGACGCCACGGGTCAGGCCGAACAATGCGCCACGAGCGTACGGATCCCAGTACGGCGCGCCCAGGCCGGTGAAGGCCGGTACCAGGTAGACGCCATTGCTGTCCTTGACCTTGCTGGCGAAGTACTCGGTGTCGTAGGCGTCGTTGACGATCTTCAGCTCGTCGCGCAGCCACTGCACGGTCGAGCCGCCATTGAACACCGCGCCCTCGAGGGCGTAGGCCACCTCGCCGCGTGGGCCGCAAGCGATGGTGGTGAGCAGGCCGTGAGACGACTGGACCGCCTTGGCGCCGGTGTTCATCAGCAGGAAGCAGCCGGTGCCGTAGGTGTTCTTGGCCTGGCCCGGTTCGACGCACATCTGGCCGAACAGCGCCGATTGCTGGTCGCCGGCGATACCGGCGATGTCGATGCCGCTCTTGGTCTTGCCATAGACCTCGGACGATGGGCGCACTTCAGGCAGCATCTGGCGCGGAATGCCGAGGATATCGAGCAGCTTCTCGTCCCACTGCAGCGAATGGATGTTGAACATCAGCGTACGCGAGGCGTTGGTGTAGTCGGTGACATGCACCTTGCCGCCGGAGAATTTCCAGATCAGCCAGGTATCGATGGTGCCGAACAGCAGCTCGCCACGTTCGGCGCGTTCGCGGGCGCCTTCGACATTGTCGAGTATCCACTTGAGCTTGGTGCCGGAGAAGTACGGGTCGGTGACCAGGCCGGTGGCTTCGCGGATGTACTGCTCGTGGCCGTCGCGCTTTAGCTGGGCGCAGATGTCGGTGCTGCGGCGGCATTGCCAGACGATGGCGTTGTACACCGGGCGGCCGGTTTCCTTGTCCCAGACGACGGTGGTCTCACGCTGGTTGGTGATGCCGATGGCGGCGACCTGGGCGTGGCTGATGCCGGCCTGGGCCAGGGCCTCGACCATGGTCGCGCTCTGGGTAGCGAAGATTTCCATCGGGTCGTGTTCGACCCAGCCCGCCTGCGGGTAATGCTGGGCGAATTCACGCTGCGAGGTGCCCACCACGTTGGCGTCGCGATCGAAGATGATGGCGCGCGAACTGGTGGTGCCCTGGTCCAGGGCGATGATGTAGTTCTTGTCCAGGGTATCGGTCATGTCGGTGGCCTTGCACGAATAAGGGAGTAGGTCAGGGCGTGGCGGGCGCCGGCCTTGCGGTCCGGGCCCGGCGCTGGCATCAGGAAACCTGGGTATCACCCTGAGGATTATCGTCTGTCTGTTGGGCCGCAGCCTGGGTTGTCGGCAAGTTGCGGGCGATCACCCCACGGTACAGGGCCGCGCCCAGGCTGGCACCGAGGATTGGCGCGAACACCGGCACCAGGAAATACGGAACATCGCGCCCGCCGGTGAAGGCGACTTCGCCCCAGCCGGCCAGGAAGGTCATCAGTTTAGGCCCGAAATCTCGCGCCGGGTTCATTGCGAAGCCGGTCAGCGGTCCCATGGCGCTGCCGATCACGGCGATCAGCAGGCCGATCAGCAGCGGGGCGGTGGCGCCGCGTGGCAGACCGTTGTTGTCGTCGGTCAGGGCCATGATCACGGCCATCAGGATCGCGGTGATGATCACTTCGACCAGGAAGGCCTGGCCGGTGGACAGCGCCGGGTGCGGGTAGGTGGAGAACACCGAGGCCAGCTCCAGGCTGGCCTGGCTGCCGCGTACCATGGCGTGGCTTTGTTCGAAATCGAAGAATAGGTTGCTGTACAGGAAGTACACCAGGGCCGCGCCGCAGAATGCGCCGCACACCTGGGCCAGCATGTAGAACGGCAACTTGCGCTTGTCGAAACCAGCGAATACGGCCAGGGCGATGCTGACCGCCGGGTTCAGGTGCGCGCCGGAGACACCGGCGGTCAGGTAGATCGCCATGCTCACGCCGACCCCCCAGATGATGCTGATCTCCCACAGGCCGAAGCTGGCGCCGGCGACCTTGAGCGCGGCGACACAACCGGTGCCGAAGAAGATGAGCAGGGCGGTGCCGAGAAACTCGGCCAGGCATTGGGCGGATAACGTGGGTTCGCGTAGAGCAGTTGTCATGTGTGACCTCGGTTCTTGTTGTTGTGAGGCGCTGGGCGCTCGACAGCAAAAAAGCCCGGAGTCGATCCCCATTGACGCCGGGCAGGTACAGGTAGTGCACCTTATAGGTGCACCATTTATTCATAAACGAAAAAATATAGACAAGAAACGCTGATGTCAAAGGTCGAAAATGAACGCTTGGCCACAATCTGACTGACGCACCGGGTCGTGAATCCATGGCCGCTGCTCTAGCCTGGGACCTGCGCTGGCTGCACCGGTGGAATTGCCCTAAAGTACCGGGCGACTTGTGATCGACTGGAGCCGTTGATGACCCCCGCCCTGGACCTTTTGAAGAAGGCGCGCGCCGAGCACCGCGTGCACAGTTACGAACATGATCCGAAAACCGCCTCGTATGGCCTGGAGGCGGCGGAAAAGCTCGGCCTTGACCCGTTGCGGGTATTCAAAACCCTGCTCGCCAGCAGTGAAAAGGGCGAACTGCTGGTGGCCGTGGTGCCGGTGGTCGGGACCCTCGACCTGAAGGCCCTGGCCCACGCGGCGGGAGTGAAAAAGTGCGAAATGGCCGACCCGCAGGCTGCCCAGCGCGCCACGGGCTATCTGGTTGGGGGGATCAGTCCGCTGGGGCAGAAGAAGCGCCTGCGCACCTTTATCGATCAGTCCGCGCAACAACATGAAACGATTCATGTGAGCGCTGGGCGTCGTGGTCTTGAAGTGGAGCTGGCCGCCGCGGTGCTGGCCACCTATACCCAGGCACAGTTCGCCGAGATCGGTCGCGGCTGATCATCTGTACTGATAGAAATTCTACGACTCTGTCACTGTCGGGCCCTGGCGGCATGCCGCATGCTCGGGACCTTTCCCGCCAGATACAGGAGTCGTGGCATGCAGTTGCATTTTCATCAGGTGGACGCCTTCAGTGACCGCCCCTTCGCTGGCAACCCGGCCATGGTCTACCGCCTGGACCAGTGGCTCGAAGATGGCCTGATGCAACAGGTGGCCGCCGAGCACAACCTTGCCGAAACCGCGTTCGTGGTGGCCGAGGATGATGGCTATCGGATCCGCTGGTTCACCCCGAGCACCGAAGTCCCCCTGTGTGGTCACGCCACCCTGGCCAGCGCTCATGTCCTGTTCGACGTCTATGGTGAGCAGGCGCCGCGCCTGGACTTCAAGAGCCGTTCGGGCCTGCTGAGCGTCAGCCGTGAGAATGGCCGCCTGTGGTTGGACTTCCCGCGTCTCGAGCCGCAGCCGTTGGCCGGGCCCGTGGCGGTTGCCGAAGCGCTGGGCTGCGAGGTGCGCGAGGTCTACCAGACCCGCGAGCTGTTCGTGGTGCTCGACTCGGAGCAAGCGGTACGCGATTGCGCGCCGGACATGGCAGCGCTGGCTCGCCTGCCGGGCTTGGGAGTGATCGTGACGGCTCCAGGCGAGCGGCATGATTTCGTATCGCGCTATTTCGCTCCGGGCATTGGCATCCCGGAAGACCCGGTCACCGGCTCCACCCATTGCTCACTGATCCCGTACTGGGCGGCGCGACTTGGCAAGTCCGAGCTGCAGGCCTTCCAGTGTTCGACCAGGGGCGGTGAGCTGTTCTGTCGTCTGGAAGGCGAGCGGGTGAAGATCGGCGGGATGGCAAGGCGCGTCGCCAGCGGCACATTGATGCTGTGAGGATCTAGCGCATCAATGTGCGCAGCTGACGCGTCGCACGCCTTGCTCATGGCTGGAGAGCTGCGCAGCGACGCTACCGGGCACCGCGAACAGCACCAGGTGGTCCGCAGCAACCGCAATGCCGACATCCTGGCCGACCTGATGGTCATTGTGGCTGGGGAAAATCGACTCGAGCTGGCTGCCGGTGGGCAGTTGCAGGCGATACAGCGTCGAGGCGCCGAGGAAGCTCTTGCCGATGATCCGCGCCCGCAACGGGCTGTCGGGAGCATGGACGATATCATCCGGGCGCAGCAGCACGTCCACCGAGCTGCCGGGAGCCATGGTGTAGGCGCGGTTGCCGCGCAGCTCGCCGAGTTCGGTGGTGACCGACTCGTGGCTGCTCATCTGGCCGCGAATGAAGTAACCCTGGCCGATGAAGCTGGCGACGAACGGGGTCTGCGGCTCGTGGTAGAGGTTGTAGGGGGTGTCCCACTGTTCCAGGCGACCTTCTTTGAACACGCCTACATGGTCGCTGACGGCAAAGGCTTCCTCCTGGTCGTGGGTGACCAGGATGGCGCTGGTGCCACGGCTCTTGAGAATGTCGCGCACCTCATGGCTCAGGCGCCGACGCAGCTCCACGTCGAGGTTGGAGAACGGCTCGTCGAGCAGCAGCAGCTGTGGCTTCGGCGCCAGCGCCCGGGCCAGGGCCACGCGCTGCTGCTGGCCACCGGACAGTTCGTGCGGGTAGCGCCCGCCCAGGCCGCCGAGCTTGACCAGTTCGAGCATCTCGTCGACCACCGCCGCCTGGCGCGGATGCTTGCCGATGCCGAAGGCGATATTCTGCGCCACGGTAAGGTGGGGGAACAGGGCGTAGTCCTGAAACACCATGCCAATCCGGCGCTTTTCCGGGGCCAGGGTGAACCCGGCGCGGGAAATGACTTCGCCGGCTAGCTGGATTTCGCCATCGTGCACCGGCTCGAAGCCGGCGATGGCGCGCAGCGTGGTGGTCTTGCCGCAGCCGGAGGACCCCAGCAGGCAACCGATGTCGCCTGCGTTCAGGTGCAGGTTGAGGTTCTGGACGATGCGTTGCTCGCCATAGCCGCAGGCGAGGTTGCGCAGGTTGAGCAGTAGCTGTTGACTCATGCGTGGTGGTAAGCCGGTTCTACAAGGAATTCCAGAAGGGCCTTCTGCGCATGCAGGCGGTTTTCAGCTTCGTCCCAGGCGACCGAACGAGGGTCGTCGAGCAGGTCCTGGCTGATTTCCTCGCCACGGTGGGCGGGCAGGCAATGCATGAACAGGGCATCGGGTGCCGCCAGGTCGAGCAGTTCGCGTGTGACCTGGTAAGGCGCGAAATGCGCCAGGCGCCGTGCAGTTTCCTCTTCCTGGCCCATGGAAGTCCAGACATCCGTGGTCACCAGGTGAGCGCCGCGCACGGCTTCTTTCGGATCACGGATGATCTGCACGCGGTCACCGCCCAGCGCCAGGAAGCGTTGATCAGGCTCGTAGCCTTCAGGGCAGGTGATGCGCAGTTGGAAATCGAACTGCACGGCAGCTTCGATATAGGAGTTGCACATGTTGAAGCCGTCGCCGACCCAGGCCACGGTCTTGCCCTGGATCGCGCCACGGTGCTCGAAGAAAGTCTGCATGTCGGCCAGCAGTTGGCAGGGGTGCGACTCGTCGGACAGGCCGTTGATGACCGGCACCTTCGCGTTGGCGGCGAACTCGGTGAGGGTGCTGTGGGCGTGGGTGCGGATCATCACCGCGTCGACCATGCTCGACAGCACGATGGCGCTGTCGGCGATCGGCTCGCCGCGGCCCAGCTGGGTGTCGCGTGGCGACAGGAAGATGGCCTGGCCGCCGAGCTGGATCATGCCGGCCTCGAAAGACACCCGGGTGCGGGTCGAGGACTTCTCGAAGATCATGCCCAGCACGCGGTTTTTCAGCGGCTCGAACAGCACGCCTCGTTTGCGCAGGTCCTTCAGCTCGATGCCGCGACGGATCACGCCGAGCAATTCGTCAGCGGTGAAATCCAGCAGGGAGAGAAAGTGCCTAGCGCTCATGATTGACTACCTTATCTGCAACGTTTTGCAGGTCGACCGTATGGGTTTTGTTGACAACGGGGGTGACCTGCGGCGTAAGCCGCACAGGGCGGACGGAATAGGGAAAGGCGCAATACTATAATTAAATGTCGCCTGAAACCAAGAGGGGAAACAGCGTCTCTGTGTCAATGGGTGTCGTAAGCCCTTGCCGGCTAGCTGTTTTTTATTTGCTACAGCGGTTGTACACGGCTCGGAGCGCTTTTGGCAAACCCGTTGTCGCGAATCGTCCCCCTGATGTCGTCCGATTCACGTCGCGAACCTTTCTAGCGAGCCTCGATCGGCGGGCGCATAGTCGAGTCTTTAAAATAACAAGGCAGAGGCGGCCATGACCAAGACCCTGCATCACCGAGCCTGTCACCTGTGCGAGGCCATCTGTGGCCTGAATATCGAAGTCACCCATGAAACAGATGGCCCGGCGCGGATCAGCTCGATCAAGGGCGATCAGCAGGATCCGTTCAGCCGCGGCCATGTCTGCCCCAAGGCGGTCGCCCTGCAGGACATCCAGGAGGACCCCGACCGTCTGCGCCAGCCTCACCGGCGCATCGGTGACCAGTGGTTGCCGATCGACTGGAACGAAGCCTTCGCCCTGGCCGCCGAGCGGTTGTGGGCGATCCAGCAGGCCCACGGGCGCAACGCGGTGGCCGTTTACCAGGGCAACCCCAGCGTGCACAACTATGGGCTGATGACCCACAGCAACTACTTCCTCGGCCTGCTCAAGACCCGCAATCGCTTCTCTGCGACCTCAGTGGACCAGTTGCCGCAGCACCTGACCAGCCACCTGATGTATGGCCATGGCCTGCTGTTGCCCATTCCGGACATCGATCAGACCCAGTTCATGCTGATCCTGGGCGGCAATCCCCTGGCTTCCAATGGCAGCATCATGACCGTGCCGGATGTGGAAAAGCGTCTCAAGGCGCTCAAGGCCCGAGGCGGACAATTGGTGGTGGTGGATCCGCGGCGCAGCGAGACAGCGGCGCTGGCTGACCAGCACCTGTTCATTCGCCCCGGTGGCGACGCGGCGCTGTTGTGTGGCCTGCTGCATACGCTGTTCAGCGAGAACCTGGCCCGGGGTTCGCATCTGCCGGTCACTGGGCTGGAACAGGTGCGCGAAGCCATCCTGCCGTTCGATGCGACCGCCATGAGCGCGCTGTGTGGTATTCCGGCGGAGGCGATCCGCCAGTTGGCGCGAGATTTCGCCGCTGCCGACAAAGCGGTGTGTTATGGCCGAATGGGTGTATCGACCCAGGTCTTCGGTTCGCTGTGCCACTGGTTGGTGCAGTTGATCAACCTGGTCACCGGCAATCTTGATCGCGAGGGCGGTGCCCTGTGCACGACACCTGCGGTCGACCTGGTCGCCAGCACTTGCGGCGGGCATTTCGACCAATGGCGCAGCCGGGTCTCGGGCTTGCCCGAGTACGGCGGCGAGTTGCCGGTGTCGGCCCTGGCCGAAGAGATCCTCGAACCCGGGGAGGGGCAGGTGCGGGCACTGGTGACCGTGGCGGGTAACCCAGTGTTGTCCACGCCCAACGGGCGACGCCTGGACGACGCCCTGGCCGGCCTCGACTTCATGCTCAGTATTGACTTGTACATCAACGAGACCACGCGCCATGCCGACCTGATCCTGCCGTCGACCTCGGCGTTGGAGAACGATCATTACGATTCCACCTTCAACCTGCTGGCGGTGCGCAACGTTACCCGCTTCAACCGGGCAATCCTGCCCAAGCCCGAGGGCGCATTGCACGACTGGGAGATCTTCGTGGGGCTGGCCAAGGCTTTTGCCGAGCGCGCGCAGGTCGAGCTCAAGGCCACCCTGCCGCCGGCACAGATGATCGACTTCGCCCTGCGCAAGGGGCCTTATGGCGAGCAGACGCCCTGGAAACTCTCGCTAGGCGTGTTAGACGCGCATCCCCATGGCCTTGACCTCGGGCCGCTGCGCGCCAACCTTACGACGCGCCTGCGCACGGCCAGCGGCAAGGTCGAGGCGGCCCCGGGCGTACTGCTCGAGGACCTGCGGCGCCTCGCTCATATGGCCGCGCCTGCGGATGACCAGTTGCTGCTGATCGGCCGTCGGCACGTGCGCAGCAACAATTCGTGGATGCACAACTACCATCGGTTGGTCAAAGGCAAGCCGCGCCATCAGTTGCTGATGCATCCGGACGACCTGCGCCGGCGGCACTTGCAGGACGGTCAGATGGTGCGGGTGCGCTCGCGTACCGGGGTAATCGAGGTGACGGTGCAGGCCAGTGAGCAAATGATGCCAGGCGTGGTCAGCCTGCCCCATGGCTACGGCCATGGGCGCCAGGGCGCGCGCTTGCAGGTGGCTGCTGCACAGCCGGGGGCGAGTGCCAATGACCTGACCGACGAACACTTGCGCGATGGCGTTTCCGGCAATGCCGCCCTCAATGGCGTGCCGGTACAGGTCGAGGCCGCATGAAGTACGGTAAGGCCGAGCACGCTGCTCGGCTTTCCGATACAATGCGTCACCGTGCCGACGACCCTGTCGGAAAGTTCAGCCGAGGTGCTTCATGGATATCATCGATACAATCAAAGAGCAGATTGCCAACAACACCATTCTGCTTTACATGAAAGGTTCGCCGAATGCGCCGCAGTGTGGCTTCTCGGCCAAGGCTTCGCAGGCAGTGATGGGTTGTGGTGAGAAGTTCGCCTATGTCGACATCCTGCAGAACCCGGAAATCCGCGCCAACCTGCCCAAGTACGCCAACTGGCCGACTTTCCCGCAACTGTGGGTGGCCGGTGAGCTGGTCGGTGGCAGCGACATCATGCTGGAAATGTTCGAGAAGGGTGAGCTGCAGACCCTGATCAAGGAAGCGGCCGCCAAGGCCAAGGCTTCCGAAGCCTGATCCGGCGTTTGCCGCAAGTAGCAAAAAGCCCCGCCTAGGCGGGGCTTTTTTGTAGCTGGCGAAACTTACTCTTCGCCCATCTGCGACTGCAGGTAGTTCTCGATAGTGATCTTGTCGATCAGGCCCAGCTGGGTCTCCAGCCAGTCGATGTGCTCTTCCTGGTCTTCGAGGATGTCTTCGAGCACATCGCGCGAGCCGAAGTCGCCAGCCGTTTCGCAGTGGGCAATGGCGGCCTTGAGGTCGGCATGGGCCTTTTTCTCAAGTTTCAGGTCGCAGTCGAGCATCTCCTTGGTGTGCTCGCCGATCATCAGCTTGCCCAGGTCCTGCACGTTGGGGATGCCTTCGAGGAAAAGGATGCGCTTGATCAGCTTGTCAGCGTCCTTCATCGCCTGGATGGATTCTTTGTACTCGAGCTTGCCGATTCTGTTCAGGCCCCAATCTTCGTACATGCGCGCGTGCAGGAAGTACTGGTTGATTGCGACCAGCTCGTTTCCGAGGATCTTGTTGAGATGCTGGATGACGCTTACGTCGCCTTTCATGATGGGGTCCTGCCCTGTAGAAGTTGAGCCAATACAGAGAAGTTTGAGCCTGAGCTATTCCTATGTCAAACCTAAGTTATTGAATAATAAGTGAAAATTAATCGGAATAAGAATGTTTGTGAACCGCGTTCGAGCGCTAACTTATTGAATTGCAGGCATAAAAAAACCGGACGCTGGGTCCGGTTCTTCGAATTCGGGAATTATGCCGCATTGAACTCAACGGGGTAGGGCAGGCTAGCCTGCTGGCTTAGTTGCAGCTCGGTGAGGGTTTCGCGTACCACCTGCTTGGCGAGGCAGGCGCATTTGCCGCACTGGCTGGCCACATTGGTGGCGGCTCGCACTTCTTTGTAGCTGCAGCATCCTTCGTAGATCGCATCGCGGATCTGTCCATCGGTGACACCGACACAGAGACACACATACATAAAGGCTGACCGTCGCGGGTTGAGTCGATGCGTTGGAGAGTAATGGTAATGAGAATGCTTGTCAAAGCACTTTGTGTGAGGTGCGTTCCAGAGCGACCGGCGGTCGAGATTCGGCCTGTCACGTAAAGCTGTGTATGATGGTCGGCCTTTGCTGGATCCGGGGGACGTGTTCCGCCCGGGCAAGGTTTTTCACCCCTCATCAGGAGAGATCGAATGAGCGTACTCGTTGGCAAAAAAGCCCCGGACTTCACCGTTCCAGCCGTGCTGGGCAACGGCGAGATCGTAGACAGCTTCAACCTGGCCTCGGCCATCAAGGGCAAGTACGGCCTGGTATTCTTCTACCCGCTGGACTTCACGTTCGTCTGCCCATCCGAGCTGATCGCCCTGGACAACCGTATCCCTGACTTCCAGGCGCGCAACGTGGAAGTGATCGGTGTGTCGATCGACTCGCACTTCACCCACAACGCCTGGCGCAACACGCCGGTCAACAACGGCGGTATCGGTCAAGTCAAGTACACCCTGGCAGCCGACATGACCCACGAAATCTGCAAGGCCTACGACGTCGAGTCCGAAGGCGGTGTGGCCTTCCGTGGCGCCTTCCTGATCGACACCAACGGTGTTGTCCGCTCGCAGATCGTCAATGACCTGCCGCTGGGCCGCAACATGGACGAGCTGCTGCGCCTGGTAGACGCCCTGCAATTCCACGAAGAGCACGGCGAAGTCTGCCCGGCCAACTGGAAGAAAGGCGACAAGGGCATGAACGCTTCGCCGGAAGGCGTTGCTGCCTATCTGAGCGAGAACGCTGGCAAGCTGTAATTGCCACGCGTATAAAAAACCGGCCCTGGTGGCCGGTTTTTTTATGCCCCGCGAGCATGTCGCGCTAGGCGGGCTTCAATCGTTGAAGTCGCGCCAGCCGCCCATTTCTTTCCAACGATTGACGATGCCGCAGAACAGCTCGGCGGTCTTCTCGGTGTCGTAGCGCGCCGAATGCGCTTCGCGTCCGTCAAAGTCGATGTCCGCGCTCTGGCAGGCACGGGCCAGCACGGTCTGGCCGTAGGCGAGGCCGGCGAGGGTGGCGGTATCGAAGCTGGAGAACGGGTGGAACGGGTTGCGCTTGATGTCGTTGCGCGCCACTGCGGCATTGAGGAAGCCCAGGTCGAAGCTGCTGTTGTGCCCGACCAGGATTGCCCGCTTGCAGCCATTGGCCTTCAGCGCCTTGCGCACGCCGCGGAAGATATCGGTCAGTGCGCTTTCCTCGCTCACCGCCATGCGCAGCGGGTGGTCCAGCTTGATGCCGGTGAATTCCAGCGCGGCCGCCTCGATGTTGGCCCCTTCGAACGGTTCGACCCGGTGGAAGTAGGTGTGTTCGGGGAACAGGAAGCCCTTCTCGTCCATGCCAATGGTGACGGCGGCGATCTCCAGCAGCGCGTCGGTGGCGCTGTTGAAACCGCCGGTCTCGACATCCACCACCACTGGCAAGTAGCCACGAAAACGCTCGGCCATGGGGTGGCGCGAGCCGCTGCTGACTTGGCTGTCCTGGTCGTCTTCGTACAGGTCTTCGCTCACGCGTTGTCCTCCAGCAGGCGCCAGCGCAATTTCTCACCGGCGCGCAGGGGGATCACGGTGTTGTCGCCGAACGGCAGGCTGTCCGGCGCGGTCCATTCCTCACGGACCAAGGTGATGGTGTCGGTGTTGCGAGCAAGGCCGTAGAAGTCCGGGCCGTGCTTGCTGGCGAAGCCCTCGAGCTTGTCCAGCGCGTTGCGCTGTTCGAACGCCTCGGCGTACATCTCGATGGCGGCGTAAGCGGTGTAGCAGCCAGCACAGCCGCAGGCGGCTTCCTTGGCATGCTTGGCGTGGGGCGCCGAGTCGGTGCCGAGGAAGAACTTCGGATTGCCGCTGGTGGCGGCATCCAGCAGCGCCACCTGGTGGGTGTTGCGCTTGAGGATCGGCAAGCAGTAGAAGTGTGGGCGGATACCGCCGACCAGCATGTGATTGCGGTTGTACAGCAGGTGCTGGGCAGTGATGGTCGCACCAACGTTGGCTGGCGCCTCGGTGACGAACTGCGCGGCGTCGCTGGTGGTGATGTGCTCGAACACTACCTTCAGGGTCGGGAAGCGTTCGACCAGGCGGCGCATGTGCTCGTCGATGAAGCGCTTCTCGCGGTCGAACACGTCGATCTCGCTGCGTGTGACTTCTCCGTGCACCAGCAGGGGCATGCCGGTTTCGGCCAGGGCCTCGATCGCCGGGAAGATATTGTCGATGCTGGTCACGCCCGAATCGGAGTTGGTGGTGGCGCCGGCCGGGTAAAGCTTGGCAGCGTACACGATCCCGCTGGCCTTGGCGGCACGCACATCGTCAGCGCTGGTACGGTCGGTGAGATAAAGCACCATCAGCGGCTCGAAGCGGCTGCCGGCGGGTCGTGCGGCAAGGATGCGCTCGCGGTAGGCAGCGGCCTCGACGGCGTTGCGCACTGGCGGAACCAGGTTGGGCATGATGATGGCGCGGGCGAAGGTGCGCGCCACGTCACCGACGGTGTGTGGCAGAACGGCACCATCGCGCAGATGGATGTGCCAGTCGTCGGGGCGCAGGAGGGTCAGGCGATCGGACATTGGAGATTCCAGGCGGGTCGAACTCAGAAGCCAATGCTACCGGAAAACCCCTGTTCGAGCACGGCTATCAAGTTTTCCGACGGGCGACCGATAGCGTTCAGGTAAGCCGCCAGAATCTGTGGAGCCGACCGTGCGCCAGCGTTACCTAGCCCTGTTCACCCTCGTTGCCAGCTTGCCGGCCGGGGCAATGACCTTCCAGACCCGCGTGGAGAACGTCGCCTGGAAAGTTGAGGGTGACCAGTTCGAATGTCGCCTGATCCAGCCGATCGACGGTTTCGGCAGCGGCGAGTTCGTGCGCCGCGCCGGCGAGCAGCCAACCTTCCAGCTGCGTTCGGACAGCAATATCCTGGGCGCCGGCTCCGCCACCTTGCTGGCCGCCGCCGCGCCCTGGCAGCCCGGGCGCGGCGACATCAACCTTGGTGCGGTGCATATGGCCCGTACCGGGGTGTTGTTCACCTCCAGTCAGGGCCAGGCCAGCCGTTTGATCAACGGCCTGCTCGATGGACGCAGCACCGTGGTGCGCAACTACCGCGGCGAAGGTGGCCGGCCGATGGAAGTGCATGTGATGCCGGTCAGTTTCGCCAAGGCCTACAGCGACTACCAGCTGTGCGCCGCCAAGCTGCTGCCGATGAACTACGACCAGATCCGCCAGACCCAGGTCGGCTTCCCGGGGGGCGGGATCGAGCTGGACAGCTCGGCGCGCGCGCGCTTGGATGTGCTGCTGGACTACCTGAAGGCCGATCCGACGGTCAATCACATCGAACTCAATGGTCACTCCGACAACAGCGGCAATCGTCTGACCAACCGCGACACCTCGCGTCGACGGGCGCTGGCGGTGGCCGAGTACCTCAAGGCCCATGGTGTGCCGGAAGAACAGATCACCGTGCGTTTCCATGGTGAGCGCTACCCGCTGGCCAAGAACAACAGTGCCGCCAACCGCGCGCGCAACCGCCGGGTGAACATCCAGCTCGAGCGCGTGACGCCGGTCGAGAAGCCGGTGGAGAAACCGGCAGCGCCGGTGCCGCCGTCGACCCCGACACCCACGGCTACCACACCTGCGCCAACGCCTGCGGCTGCTGCCACGCCGTCCGCTTCGGCGAAATCCTGAGAGCGACCACGGGTCGCGCTCTCGACAATTCCTGTCGCTTTGTCGTCACAAGCTGTCGCCCCATTGTAAATATTTCGGCAAGGCCGGTAGAATCAACGGCTTTCCGTACAACCCCGTGGAGTGATGGCATGGCGGACGTAAAAAAGGTCGTATTGGCGTATTCCGGCGGCCTTGATACTTCGGTGATTCTCAAGTGGCTGCAGGACACCTACAACTGTGAAGTGGTGACCTTCACCGCTGACCTCGGCCAGGGCGAGGAGGTCGAGCCGGCCCGCGCCAAGGCCCAGGCGATGGGCGTGAAAGAAATCTACATCGACGACCTGCGCGAAGAGTTCGTGCGTGACTTCGTCTTCCCGATGTTCCGCGCCAACACCGTCTACGAAGGCGAGTACCTGCTGGGTACCTCCATCGCCCGTCCGCTGATCGCCAAGCGCCTGATCGAGATCGCCAACGAAACCGGCGCCGACGCCATTTCCCACGGTGCCACCGGCAAGGGTAACGACCAGGTGCGCTTCGAGCTGGGCGCCTATGCGCTCAAGCCAGGCGTCAAGGTCATCGCCCCGTGGCGCGAGTGGGACCTGCTGTCCCGCGAGAAGCTGATGGACTATGCCGAGAAGCACGGCATCCCGATCGAGCGCCACGGCAAGAAGAAATCGCCGTACTCGATGGACGCCAACCTGTTGCACATCTCCTACGAAGGCGGTGTCCTGGAAGATACCTGGACCGAGCATGAGGAAGACATGTGGCGCTGGAGCGTCTCGCCGGAGAATGCCCCTGACCAGGCCACCTACCTCGAGCTGACCTACCGCAACGGTGACATCGTTGCCATCGACGGCGTCGAGAAGACCCCGGCCACCGTGCTGGCCGACCTCAACCGCATCGGCGGCGCCAACGGCATCGGGCGCCTGGACATCGTCGAGAACCGCTACGTCGGCATGAAGTCGCGCGGCTGCTACGAGACCCCGGGCGGCACCATCATGCTCAAGGCCCACCGCGCCATCGAGTCGATCACGCTGGACCGCGAAGTCGCTCACCTGAAGGATGAGCTGATGCCCAAGTACGCCAGCCTGATCTACACCGGCTACTGGTGGAGCCCGGAGCGTCTGATGCTGCAGCAGATGATCGACGCCTCCCAGGTCAACGTGAACGGCGTCGTACGCCTGAAGCTGTACAAGGGCAACGTCACGGTCGTCGGCCGCAAGTCGGACGATTCGCTGTTCGATGCCAATATCGCGACCTTCGAGGAAGACGGCGGCGCCTACAATCAGGCCGACGCCGCGGGCTTCATCAAGCTCAATGCACTGCGCATGCGCATCGCGGCCAACAAAGGCCGTTCGCTGCTGTAAGCCTATGGTGTATCAGAAAAAACCCGGCCTTGGCCGGGTTTTTTCATGCCCGGGATTCAGCGGGCGGCGCGACCTCGCCTTCCTGCATCGGCGATACCGACAGGTGGATGCAGGTTCGCGTATCGAGGTTGTACAGGATCCAGCGCCGCTGTTGTCCGTGTGGACGCTCGACCATCCGCAGCACATGGTTTTCGATAATCTTCCGGCTGTCGGTACCGGAGATGGCGATGATCATTGCCCCTTTGTCCCTTGCCGCAGAGGGGGGCATTGTTTTATCCGAAGTACAGGCACGCCTGTCCGGGGCAAAGAGTGAACCGCTATTGAAGTTGAGTGTGAGAAAGAACAGCACGGTGAGGAAGAACGGAAAACCTACCAGGAACCAAGTGTAGACAGTCTGGCTGTCGTCACTGAGGAATGGTAGTGAGGCCAAGGCGGATCCCTCAATCACACCGGCAAAGACAGCGATAAGAGTCAACGGGCTGATGGGGTCGCGGTTCATGATGAGTGCCTGGCCATGCTTTGCTCATCTGTAGCCCGTTTTCCCCAGCCTGTTAAGCGTGGCTTGTTTCCCTACCCCGTAATGGCGTGGTTCGTAGGGCAGGCCTTTATCCAACCTGTATAGTCGAATTTTCCCGCGAAATGTGTCACCCGGCGACACTTGGATCCAATTTTGGCGACTGTTACTTTCTGACTCGTTGCGATGGACATGCATGTATTACATTTTGTTAATTAGCTGTTTGTAGGAAGAATCTCTAATAACAGTAGTCCACTTCTTTCGGTGAATCTGCCAGGGAAACCGCTGCATAAATAATCGTTATGCTCGGGTGTGGTGGTCTATCGAACTAAAAACAACGTATCAATGGGAATCGCATGAATAAAGTGCTGATCGTGGATGATCACCCGGTCATTCGCCTGGCCGTACGCATGCTGATGGAGCGGCATGGCTACGAGGTGGTGGCGGAGAGCGACAATGGTGTGGATGCCTTGCAACTGACGCGGGAATATCTGCCGGACATTGTCATTCTGGATATCGGGATCCCCAAACTGGATGGGCTTGAAGTGATTGCCCGAATGACCCTGGCAAGTCCGGGGACCAAGGTGTTGGTGTTGACGTCTCAGGCTCCAGGGCATTTCTCGATGCGCTGCATGCAGGCAGGGGCGGCGGGTTATGTGTGCAAGCAACAGGAACTGACCGAACTGCTCAGCGCGATCAAGGCCGTGCTGTCCGGTTACAGTTACTTCCCCAACCAGGCGCTGCACAAGGGGAGATCGGGTGTGAGTGGCGCCACGGAGATGGAGATGGTCGAGCGGCTTTCCGGGCGGGAGATGATGGTGCTGCAGCAGCTTGCCCGGGGCAAGAGCAACAAGGAGATCGCCGACAGCATGTTTCTCAGCAACAAAACAGTCAGCACCTACAAGACGCGACTGTTGCTCAAGCTCAATGCCCGCTCGCTGGTGGACCTGATCGAACTCGCCCAGCGCCACGGGCTGGCCTGAGCATCATTGAAAAAGCCTCCGCTCGGGAGGCTTTTGCGTCTACTACAGGTCGTAGTCGAAGTCGGCCAGTTGCTTTTGCAGGCGTCGTTCCTCAAGCATGTTGTCAATGGTGCGGCGTTTGCTCAGGTTGGTCTTGGCCGGTTCGGCCTGCGGCTCCACATCGTCGTCCGCACTCTGAAAATCGTCGTCGATTGCCAAGTCTTCTTTATCGGTGCTCATGCGTCACTCCAAGCCAAGGGGCCATTGGCCGTCCTTATAACGGGAATCGCAGAATGGGTAAAAAAGATTTTTTCAATCGCCTCGAGCAAGTATGAGCTATCGCCTCAATCGTCAGAAGTCTTCTGCTTGTATTCGCACAGGTCCTCGATCCGGCAACTGCCGCAGCGCGGTTTTCGGGCCTGACAGACATAGCGGCCATGCAGGATCAACCAGTGATGGGCATCGAGCAGATAGTCCCTGGGGACGAACTTGAGCAACTTCTTCTCCACCTCCAGCACGGTTTTACCCGGCGCGATGCCCGTGCGGTTGCTGACCCGGAAGATATGCGTGTCGACGGCCATGGTGAATTGGCGAAAGGCAGTGTTGAGCACCACATTGGCGGTCTTGCGGCCAACGCCTGGCAGGGCTTCGAGGGCTTCGCGGGTCTGCGGGACTTCGCCGGCGTGCTGTTCGATCAGCAGGCGGCAGGTTTCGATGACGTTCTTGGCCTTGCTGTTGTACAGGCCGATGGTCTTGATGTACTCGCTCAGGCCTTCGATGCCCAAGGCGTGGATCGCTTGTGGGGTGTTTGCGACCGGGAACAGGCGAGCGGTGGCCTTGTTGACGCCGACATCCGTCGACTGGGCCGAGAGGATTACCGCTATCAGCAGTTCGAAGGGGGTGGAATAGGCCAGTTCGGTCTTGGGCTCGGGATTGTCTTCATGCAGCCTGCGAAAGATCTCCAGGCGTTTGGCGGCATTCATGGGGTCAGCGGGTTCCTTGACGGCGTGAGGCGGTGTTCGATGGACGCAAGTGATTGTACAGGCCCAGCAGCAGGCCGAGCAGTATCAAGGCGCCAGGAGCCAGTGCGGCGAGGTGTAGGCCGAGAGCATCGCTCAGCAGTTGGCGGCAGATGCCCAGGGCCAGGCCGGTTGCGAGGACACCGAGCAGTCCTAGCCCCAACTGGCGATATCGGCCAGGTTGTGCTGGCAGTTGCTCATTGGCCAGGCAGGGCAGGGCCAACAGCAGCGGGTAGAGGGCAAGTTGCTGGGCCAGGGGCATCGCCCAGGCTTGCAGGCTGAGGTGCAGGCAGGTCGCCAAGGCGGCGGCAAGTACAGTACTTGCCCACAGGCGGGGGCCATGGTCCAGGTGCCTGCGCAGCGGGATCATCAATACCTGGTGCAGGCCTACCAGCAACACTGTGCAAAGGCTTATCGCCAACGCCTGGACGACAGTGCCGGTCGCGCCGAGCAATGGCACCAGGCTGATTGGCACGGGCCAGCAACGCTTCATGGGGGTATCTCACCGAGCAACGCGGGGCGATGTTGGTCGAAGTAGCGCAGCGTATCCTGGATCGCCTCGATGACTGCCCGCGAAGTCACTGTCGCCCCGGCTAGTTGGTCGAACGCACCCTGGTCACGCTTGAGCGCCCAGGCCTGTTCGGGTGTATCGCGCAGTGTCTGACCGAGAAACTGGTCCAGCCAATGGCGCGCCGGATCGACCAGTTGATCGCCCAAACCAGGGCTTTCCTGCTGTTTGAGTACACGCACGCCCACCAGACGGCCCGCAGGGCTGATGGCGATCACCAACTCGATGGCACCGCCATAGCCTTGGACGCTGCTGTGAAGCAGAACAGCGCTGGTGGCTCCCGCCAAGTTGGCGCGGTAGCCGGCCAGCAGATGGCTATGGCTCAGTTTAGTGTCCGTGAGTGCCACGGGCGTTTGCAATGGCCGGTTGTCGTAGCTGCCCGGTGGCAGCACCTTGAGCCACTGCTGTTCCTGCCACTGGCGGGAGGCCACGGCAATCGGTCCGGCGGTGAAGCGCTGCCAGGCCAGTGTCGCGGCAATCGCCAGTCCTGCCACCAGTAGCAGCACTGCGGTACTGCGTTTGCGGGCGATCATGGGCAGGCCTGCTGGCGGCGTTCCACCCAGCGGTCAAGGATGGGCGCGGCGAGGTTCATCAGCAGGACGGCGAACGCCGTGCCATCGGCGAAGCTGCCCCAAGTGCGGATCAGGTAGATCAGCAGGCCGGTGCCTATACCGAACAGCAGGCGGGCCTGCGGTTGCTTGCAGCCGGACACCGGTTCGGTGGCGATGAAGAAGGCGGCGAGCATGGTCGAACCGGACAGCAGGTGCAGCAGTGGCGAGCCGTGGGAGTCGGAGCCGGAGCCATTCCAGCCCAGCAGGCTGGACAGGAACAAGGCGCCGAGCAGGCCGACGGGGGCCTGCCAGCCGAAGACCTTGCGCTGCAGCAGGAACACCCCGCCGAGCAGGAAGGCGAGGTTGACCCACTCGGTGCCACGCCCACCCAGATGGCCGAACGCTGGGTGACTGGCGAACAGTTCGTCGATGGTCAGGCTACGGTTGTGGCGCAAGACATCAAGCACCGTGGGGCTGGCCCAGGCGTCGATCCTTTCACTGGCCCCGAAGCTCAGGCTCAGGCTTTCCACGAGCCCAGGTGCCTGACCTGGCCAGTGGTTCATCTGCAGTGGGAAACTCAGCAGGACGAACCCATAGCCGACCATGGCGGGGTTGAACAGGTTGCGCCCGACGCCACCGAAAGCCTGTTTCCCCAGGCCGATGGCGACGCAAGCCGCCGTCACCGGCAGCCACCAGGGCGCCTGGCTGGGTAAGGCAGCCGCCAGCAGCGTGGCGGTGACCAGCGCGCTGCCGTCGCCAGCGGCGCAGGCGACCGGCATTCTCCGCCAGCGCAGCAGCAGCGCTTCGGTGACCAGCGCCGTGCAAGCGCTCAACAGCAGATTGATCAGCACGCCCCAGCCATGCAACCAGAACAGCACCAGCAGACCAGGGGCGCAGGCTAGCAGTACCCGTTGCATGGAGCTGCGCAGGCGCGGATCAGTGGTCGTCATGGTTTTGCGCTTCCTTGAGGTGTTGCGCAGCAGTGGCTTCAATTGCCGGGGGCAAGACATTGATGCGTAGGGTCAGGATCATTGGGTGAAGAGTCCGTTGAATCCCGAAAGCGCCATGGCCATCACGCCGCTGCCGATCAGCTTCACAGGCAAGCCGCGCAGGGCTGCGGGTATTTCCCCATGGTGGCAGCGGGCGTCAAGGTCGGCATACAGCATGAGGGCCAGCCAGAATCCCAGTGCACTGATGACAGCCCACACCAGCACCCTCCATCCGTCCGCATCGTCGTTGGCAAGCTGTAACAGCAAGCCTAGCACCACGGCGTTTGCGCTCAGCAAGGGTTGCAGGCCGTGCATGGGCCAGCTTGGCCGAAAGCGTCGGAGCAGGTTTGGCAGTGTCCAGGCCAGTGCCGTCAGCAAGGGCAGGAAAATGAACAATTGCAGGTTCTGCAACTCCATGGGTGCGAGAAATTGTCGGTGCAGCCAGGCGCCGACAGGCAGCGCAACGAGGATCATCAGGGCCGAACACAGGCCCAATGCATGCAGGCGCGCACGCTCGATCGGCTCGGCCTTCAGGACCAGGTGATTGACCAGCGCGGCGCTGACCAGGATCAGGACGTAGTCACTCATGGCGATGCCGAAAGCGGGAGGGTGCCGTCATTATCGGACAGCGGGCGGCAGATGCAACTGCCCCGGCCATTTGGCCGGGGCAGGAGGGCTTACTTGATGCGCTGGCCTGGCTTGGCGCCGCTGTCAGGGCTGAGCAGGTAGATTTCTTCACCACCGGGGCCGGCGGCCATGACCATGCCCTCGGAAACGCCGAAACGCATTTTGCGCGGCTTGAGGTTGGCTACCATCATGGTCAGGCGGCCTTCCAGCAGGGAAGGTTCCGGGTAGGCCGATTTGATGCCCGAGAACACGTTGCGACGCTCGTCGCCGATGTCCAGGGTCAGCTGCAGCAGCTTGTCGGCACCGGGCACGGCTTCGGCCTTGACGATCAGCGCCACGCGCAGGTCGACCGCGGCGAAGGTGTCGAATTCGATCTCGGCCGACAGCGGGTCCTTGGCCAGCTCGCCATTGCCCGCCGGGGCGGCCTTGGCTTCGGCAGCCAGCAGGTCTTCCTTGCTGGCGGCGACCATGGCCTCGACCTTGGCCGGCTCGATACGGCTCATCAGGGCCTTGAACGGGTTGAGCTGATGGTTTTCCAGGCGCGACAGGTGGTCGTCCCAGGTCAGCGGGGCGACGTTGAGGAACGCCTCGGCATCCGCTGCCAGCAGCGGCAGCACCGGCTTGAGGAAGATTACCAGCTGGCGGAACAGGTTGACGCCCTGGGCGCAGATGGCCTGCACCTCGTCCTGCTTGCCCTCCTGCTTGGCCAGCGACCAGGGCGCCTTGTCGGCGATCCAGGCGTTGGCGCGGTCGGCCAGGGCCATGATTTCGCGCATGGCGCGGCCGAAGTCGCGGGCCTCGTAGGCCTCGGCGATCGACGGCGCGGCGGCGAGGAAGGCCTCGGTCAGTTCGGGCGCGGCATCGCCGGCAACCATCACGCCATCGTTGCCCTTGTGGATGAAGCCGGCGCAGCGGCTGGCGATGTTGACCACCTTGCCGACCAGGTCGGAATTGACCTTCTGCACGAAATCCTCGAGGTTCAGGTCGAGGTCATCGACGCCGCGACCCAGCTTGGCGGCGTAGTAGTAGCGCAGGTATTCCGGCTGCAGGTGGTCGAGGTAGGTGCGCGCCTTGATGAAGGTGCCGCGCGATTTCGACATTTTTGCGCCGTTGACGGTCAGGTAGCCGTGCACGTTGACCGCGGTCGGCTTGCGCAGGCCCGCGCCTTCGAGCATCGCCGGCCAGAAAAGCGCGTGGAAGTTGACGATGTCCTTGCCGATGAAGTGGTACAGCTCGGCCTTGGAGCCTTCGTTCCAGAACGCGTCGAAGTCCAGCTCCGGGCGGCGGGCGCAGAGGTTCTTGAAGCTGGCCATGTAGCCGATCGGCGCGTCCAGCCAAACGTAGAAGTACTTGCCCGGTTCGCCCGGGATCTCGAATCCGAAGTACGGCGCGTCACGGGAGATGTCCCATTCCTGCAGGCCCGAGTCCAGCCATTCGGCGAGCTTGTTGGCCACCGCGTCCTGCAGGGTGCCGCTGCGGGTCCACTGCTGCAGCATGGCCTGGAAGTCCGGCAGCTTGAAGAAGAAGTGCTGCGAGTCGCGCAGCACCGGGGTGGCGCCGGAGATCGCCGACTTGGGGTTCTTCAGTTCGGTGGGGGCGTAGGTGGCGCCGCATTTCTCGCAGTTGTCGCCGTACTGGTCCTCGGCCGCGCACTTGGGGCAGGTGCCCTTGATGAAACGGTCGGCGAGGAACATGCCCTTCTCGGGGTCGAAATACTGGGTGACCGAACGGTTGGCGATATGCCCGGCGTCGCGCAGACGGGTGTAGATCAGGCTCGACAGCTCACGGTTCTCCTCGCTGTGCGTGGAGTGGTAGTTGTCGAAGTCGACCAGGAAGTCGGCGAAGTCGGCGCTGTGCTCGGCCTGGACGTTGGCGATCAGCTGCTCCGGGGTGATGCCTTCCTTTTCCGCGCGCAGCATGATGGCCGAACCGTGGGCGTCGTCGGCGCAGACATAGATGCACTGGTTGCCGCGCAGCTTCTGGAAGCGCACCCACATGTCCGTCTGGATGTACTCCAGCATATGGCCAAGGTGGATCGATCCATTGGCATAGGGCAGGGCGCTGGTGACGAGAATCTGACGTGGCTCGGACATGGTGGCTCGGCTACTTATCTGGCTACGGGGTAAAAATGAGGGTGATCGGCCACTATAAAGGGCTGGCGAATTTATTTCACCCCAAGGACGCATCTGCTGACGATTGACGGGTTAGCATAGGCGCCTGTTCCGTATCCAGTTTGCCAATGGGAGCCTCCATGAGTGCCGTCACCCGTGCCGCCGTCGAAGGCGTGCTTCGCCAGTACACCGACCCCTACCTGAACCAGGACCCGGTCAGCGCCGGTTGCGTGCGCGCCATCGACATCCAGGGCGGGCAGGTCAGCGTGCAGTTGCAGTTGGGGTATGCCGCCGGCCTGTTCAAGGGCGGCTGGGCGCAGGTGCTGCAGACCGCGATCGGCAACCTCGATGGCGTTGCCTCGGCGAGCGTGAGCATCGACTGCGTGATTGCCACCCACAAGGCTCAGGCCCAGGTGCCGGCCATGGCCAACGTGAAGAACATCATCGCCGTGGCCTCGGGCAAGGGCGGGGTCGGCAAGTCGACCACCGCCGCCAACCTGGCCCTGGCCCTGGCCCGCGAGGGCGCCCGAGTGGGTATTCTTGATGCCGACATCTATGGCCCGAGCCAGGGGGTGATGTTCGGCATCGCCGAGGGCACCCGTCCGCAGGTGCGCGATCAGAAGTGGTTCGTGCCGATCAAGGCCCATGGCGTCGAGGTCATGTCCATGGCGTTTCTCACCGACGACAACACGCCGATGGTCTGGCGTGGCCCGATGGTTTCCGGGGCATTGCTGCAACTGGTGACCCAGACCGCCTGGGACGACCTCGACTACTTGGTGATCGACATGCCGCCGGGCACCGGCGACATCCAGCTGACCCTGGCGCAGAAGGTGCCGGTGGCAGGCTCGGTGATCGTCACCACGCCCCAGGACCTGGCGTTGCTGGATGCGAAGAAAGGCGTGGAGATGTTCCGCAAAGTCAACATCCCGGTGTTGGGCGTGGTCGAGAACATGGCCGTGCATATCTGTTCCAACTGCGGCCATGCCGAGCACCTGTTCGGCGAAGGCGGTGGCGAGAAGCTGGCGGCGCAGTACGGCGTCGAACTGCTGGCCTCGCTGCCGCTGTCGATGCTGATCCGCGAACAGGCCGACAGCGGCAAGCCGACCGCCATCGCCGAGCCGGAAAGCCAGATCGCCATGGTCTACCAGGAGCTGGCGCGGCAGGTGGGGGCGCGGATCGTGCTGCAGGAAGCGGCGGCGCCGGTGATGCCGAGCATTACCATCAGCGAGGATTGATTCGGGCTGGGTAGCTCAGGACCTGAGGGGCGTGGGTGCGGGCTTGCCCCGCGATGATGGTTGCCTGGGCTGGCGCCATCGCGGGGCAAGCCCGCTCCCACGAATAGATATGCTTACAAAGCCATCAATCTTCAGGCACAAAAAAACCCGCCAATGGCGGGTTTTTTTTGAAAGCGAGGAAGCGAGATCGACTTAGGCGATCTGAACTTCTTCAGCCTGCATGCCTTTCTGGCCGCGGGTAGCGACGAAAGTAACAGCCTGGCCTTCTTTCAGGGTTTTGAAGCCGTCAGCTTGGATGGCTTTGAAGTGCACGAACAGGTCGTCGCCCGACTGAGGGGTGATGAAGCCGTAGCCCTTCTCATCGTTGAACCACTTGACAACACCGGATTGACGGTTGGACATTTTTCTGTCTCCTTGGACAAAGTTGATAACGGTCAGGAAACACCCTGACCGGGACTGAGCGCAAAGAGAGCAGAAAATTCAGCGATGGGCCGATCAGGATCGTGCATCAAACTAGAGATTCTCGGTGTCACGTGCAGCACAGTGGCGCCACCTTAACCCACTTTCCACAACCTGCCAATGGCCAAGAAGCGCTTTGATGAAATTCGGATCGGCGGCCTGTACAGGCCCCGTCCGGCGCGGGATAGGGCGAGGAAACTTTAACCTGGGCGTTGGGACCGGTAAGATGCACCTCTCGTTTTTTACCCCGCACTCTTCAGGACACCCCCGCCATGAGCATCAAATCGGACAAGTGGATTCGCCGCATGGCGCAGGAACACGGCATGATCGAACCGTTCGTCGAGCGCCAGGTGCGCGGCGAGCAGGACAGCCGGGTCATTTCCTTCGGTGTCTCCAGCTATGGCTACGACGTACGCTGCGCCGACGAATTCAAAGTCTTCACCAACATCAACTCGGCCACCGTCGATCCGAAGAACTTCGATGCCGGCAGTTTCGTCGACATCAAGAGTGACGTGTGCATCATTCCGCCGAACTCCTTCGCCCTGGCCCGCACCGTCGAGTATTTCCGCATTCCGCGCGACGTGCTGACCATCTGCCTGGGCAAAAGCACCTACGCCCGTTGCGGCATCATCGTCAACGTCACGCCGCTCGAGCCCGAGTGGGAAGGCCATGTGACCCTGGAGTTCTCCAACACCACCACGCTGCCGGCGAAGATCTACGCCAACGAAGGCGTGGCGCAGATGCTGTTCCTGCAGTCCGACGAGGAATGTGAAGTGTCGTACAAGGACCGTGGTGGCAAGTACCAGGGCCAGCGCGGCGTCACCCTGCCACGCACCTGAGCCGACAAAGCGCGGGAATTGTTTCCGCGCCCGGAACTCCAACGAGAAGTCCTGGCGCGCATGCCGTGCGCCGGGCCTCGTCAGGAGCCGCCTATGAAAATCGACCCCGCAATCAGTGCCAAGCTGGCCGTCCTGCAGCCGAACCAGATCGGATTGCTGGCCTGGTCGCTGATGGCCCACCCGCCGATCCACACACCGCTGCCGATGCAGGCCGGTGGCGTGCCGCACCAGCCCGATCCCGACACACCGCAGCCGCCGGAACCAGGTGAGCACCCACCGATGGAGCCGGGCGAGCCGACCCTGCCCGATGAGCCGCCGCCCGCCCCAGTGGCCTGATTTGTCTCAGTTGCCCAGCAGATAGCCGCTGCGGCAAACCTGTGCGCCGGCCACATGGGCAACCACCATGCCCGCCGTGGCCATGCGCCTGATGCTGCGCGCGTAGAGCAGGCCGGCCTGGGTATTGCGCAGAGGGGTGACCCGGTCGTTGAGCGGGTCGATGACCTCGGCTATCAGCTCTCCGGCTTGCAGGTACTGGCCGGGCGCGGCGTGGAACACCAGCAGCCCGCCAAGCGGCGTCATGACTGGTTCCACCGCCGCCAGCGGCGTCGCCGGGTGAACCAATGCGGGCAGCGGGGCCGGCTGGCCCTCGATGATCCCGGCATGGGTAAGGAAGTCGAGGATCGCCTGGCAGTCCCGGGTCGCCAGGGGGTGGCTGACATCGGCCTGGCCGCGCAGCTCGATGGTCACCGAGAAACTGCCCTGGGGGATCGGGAAGCGTTTGGCGAAACGCTGCTGCAGTTGCCACCACACCAGGCTGAAACACTCATCGAACGACTGTCCACCCGAGTCGGTGGCCAGCAGGCTGGCCTGCACGCCCAGGTAGCGGGCCAGCGGCTCGACCTGGGGCCAGGCTTCCGGCGTGGTATACAGATGCTCGACCGCCTCGAAGTCGCAGTGCAGGTCGAGGACCATGTCGGCGTCGCAGGCCAGGCGTTGCAGGGTCAGGCGCTGCGACTGCAGCGGCGTGTGCGCGGGGTGGGCTTCCAGGCCCCGGCGCAGGTATTCGCGAATCAGCGCCAGGTTGTGCGCCGGATCCTGGGTGAGATGGCCTTCGATCTGGTCACCGATGCTGTCGGACAAGTCGACGAACTTGCGGTTGAAGTTTTCACCGCTTTGCAGTTCGAAACGGCCCAGCGGCGCGTCCAGCAGCACCTGTTCCAGGCCCACCGGGTTGGCCACCGGTACGAGGATGATCTCCTTGCGCAAGCGGCCCTGCTGCTCCATTTCCCCGAGTCGCTGCTTCAGGTGCCAGGCCACCAGCATGCCCGGTAGCTCGTCGGCGTGCAGCGAGGCCTGGATGTACACCTTGCCGGCGCCACGCGGGCCAAAGTGGAAGCTGTGCAGCTGGCGGGCGATACCCGGGACAGGGGAGAGCAGGTCGTGGGTCGATTGGTGCATGGTGGTCCTGATATCAGCGTTTTAGGGCGAAGGCTGGGATCAAGGATAGAAGCATAACTTCGGGAGTGGCGCACTATTCGGATCGCGGGGCGCAAGGGAGCCAGGCGATGACTTGGTATCGGCCATGAGATCGAGCGCCGCCAGCGCGACGCTTGATCTCGACTGCCAAATGAGCTACTTGCCAGGCACCAGGGTCAACCGCTGGCTGCCATAGGCCCGGGCAAAGTTCTGTGGTTGCAGCGGCAGGCTGCTGAAACGGCCTTTGAACCAGGCATCGAGCCCGTCGCTGTAGTGGCGGCTGGCCGGGTTGCCGGACTGGCCGTTGCTGGTCAGTACCTGCAGCGGTTCGGCCTGGCCGAAGTCGATGATCATGCGCGCCGAGGCCGGCAACTGAGTGTCGAAGCCGCTCCCCAAGGCATAAGGCGTCAGGGCCAGGGTGCTGAAGTCGCCTCCCGCCGCCAGGGGCGCGCGGTCGAGCTTGTCGCCCAGGCCGTGATAGGTCGGTGCCGGCCAACGGTAATGGTGCAGCTTGCCCCATTGCCAGGCACGGCGATCCGCGCCGAGCTGGGCGGTGCCGGCATCCACCGCGGCGGCCAGGCTGCGGGCGAGGATGGTCGGCTTGTCTTCCTTCTGCGGCGTGCCGCGATCATCCCAGAACGGGCTGTCCTCGCGCCCCAGCAGGTGATCGACCTGGGCGGAGTAGGAGAGCTGGGCATTGCCGACGAAGGCCTGCCAGGCCGGGCTGGATTCCGGGCCCAGTTCGTCGAGGAAGGTCCGCCGGGTGACCGCCTGCAGGAACAGTTCATACAGCGCGGCATCGGCCGACACCGGGCTCAGCCGGCCATCGAAGGCCTTGAGCCGGGCCAGGGCATCGCGGGCCTTGTCGCGCTGCCCGGCGGGCAGGGCATCGATGGCCTGCTTGAGCGGCTGGGCCATGCCGGGCGCGTCGAACATCTGCTTGAGCTTGTCGGCCAGCAGCGTCACCTGGTCGTTCTGCAGGGCCATCAGGCTGCGGCTGTCGTGACGACCGTTGCCGGCCAGCTGGGCCATGCGCTCGGCACGCTCGGGGTAGTACCAACTGCTCGACAGCTGCATGCCATAGCCCTTGGGCAGGCTGCGCTGGTTGGCGTGACCGATGAAGCCGGCGGGCGGATCCTGGTCGTAGGGGTGCAGCATCGGGTCGGCGTAGCCGTCCCAATCATAACGCCCGTCCCAGCCCGGCGAGGGCAGCAGGCCCTGGCCTTCGCGGCGGTTGGGGTAGCGGCCACTGACCTGCCAGCCGATGTGCTGGGGCTCGGCGAACACGAAGTTCAACGCCGCCGCAGCGACCTCGCGGGTGCTGTCGAAGGCGCGCTCGATGTTCTGCGCGCGGGTCAGGTCGAACAGCGCGTCGAGGCTGCGATCTTCCTTGAGCTGCGGTAGGTGCAGGGCCAGGGCCAGGCTGCCATGGCCTGGCAGCAGGGTGCCATGGCGGGTGTCGTACATGACCTCGCGCTGCGGGCGCTGGCCGCGGACGAAGAAGGTTTCATTGCGTGCGCGGGCCTGCTGCCACTTGCCGTCAGCGAGGTAGCTCAGCTGGCTGCCCTGGCGGCGTACTTGCTCGAGGAACAGGTCCTGGTTGTCGGCCATCACCGCGCTGCTGCTCCAGGCCAGCTTGCCGTTGTAGCCGGCCAGCACGATCGGCAGGCCTGGCAGCGACAGGCCGGCGACCCGGTACTTGGTGGTATGGATCTGCACCGGGCTCAGTGCCCAGGCGGCGCGGTTGTCGCTGGCCAGCAGGCTATTGCCGCTGCGGCTGCGCTGGGGCGTCAGGGCCAAATTGGCTGAGCCGGGGGCGCCCAGCAGGCCGAGGTCGGCCAGTTGCTGGCCGGCGGCGGTGAGTGCGCCGAGCCCTGGCAGTTGGCTGGTCAGGTTCACGCCCTTGAGTTTGTCGAGCTCGCCCTCGGCCAGTGGCTCGTCGGGGGCGCCGGGCAGCAGCCAAGAGAGTTTGTCGGCACCGACCTTCTGCGCCAGGGTCAGGGCCGACAGTTCCTCCTGCAGGTTCACCGACTGGCTGAAGGCGTAGAGGCTGAAGATCAGTGCCGAGTCCTCGGGCTTCCAGTATTCCGGGCGGTAGCCGCTGCGGGCGAGCTCGCCCGGCAGCTTGTCGCGGTAGCGGAACAGGTAGGCGTTGACCCCGCGGGCGTACACCTCGAAGAAGCGCTTCAGGCGCGGCGAGGCATCGGCATACAGCTGGCCGGCGCTCTGCTTGAGGTTGGCGGCGCGCATCAGGCGATCGATCTCCAGGGCATCGGCCCCGGCCAGCTCGGCCAAGCGCCCCTGGGCCAGCAGGCGCATGGCGACCATCTGCTCGATGCGATCCCCGGCGTGCAGGTAGCCCAGGCTGAACAGCGCGTCATGGAAGCTGCTGCTTTCGATCAGCGGCGCGCCCATCGCGTTGCGCCGAACCGAGACGTTCTGCGCCAGGCCCTTGAGCGGTTGGATGCCCGTCGTCGGCAGCACACTGTCCTGGTGACCACCCATCTGGCAGCCGCCGAGCGCGAGCAGGCCTAGCAACGCGGCAGCACTGCCGAGGCGGAGAGGGAAGGGCGGAAGGACGGGGGCGGCCATGACTAGGCTCCTGCAGGGCGTGGCGGGGTTCTGAAAGGCGCTAAGGTAGTGAGCGCGCAGTCGCCGTGCAAGGTGCCGGGGAGCTTTATTTACCAGTGGTCGTGCTGGTATGTGCGGATCGCGGGCCAAGCCCGCTCCCACGACGATTTGCCGGGGAGCGGGCTTGGCCCGCGATGGCCTGATTTGACGTCGATCAGGCGCCGTGGCACTTCTTGAATTTCTTCTCGCTGCCGCACGGGCAAGGGTCGTTGCGGCCGACGTCCTTCAGGGCGTTGCGCACCGGCTCCTGGTGGCCGTGGTTGCAGTGCGGGCCGTGTACATGGCCATGGTCGTGGGCGTGGTGATGGTCGTGACCGTGGTTGCAGTCGGGGCCATGGACATGGGGTTGCTGGGTCATTGCGGGGTTACTCCGGTTGTAGATCGCCGGGGATTATCTCACCCCTTTGCGACAAGTGCAGGTCCCGATGGAGGATCAGCCCGGTGGCCAGCTCGCCGCGCAGTTGGTATTGCAGGGGTTGCCCACGCTTGAGCAGCTTCGCCAGGGGCTTGAGGTGCTGCCAGAGGTTGGTGCGCACGGTGATCTTGAAGGTGCGCCGGGCCTGGCCGCCGACGCTGCGCCATAGGCTGGTCTCGTCCTCGGCCAGGAGCAGGTCGCCCAGGCGCACCGAATAGGTCAGATGACGGATGAACAGGCGGCTTTCGTTGGGGTTGTCGACCCGCAGGTGCAGGACGAACTCCTGCTGATGCAGACGCATCTTCACCGGCTCCACCTCGAGCAGGTGCAGCTGTGGCTCACGCCAGGTGTCGCCGCCCCAGCCGGCGCAGCCCGTCAGCCAGCCCAGCAACAGGCAGAGTGTGAGCAGGCGGGCCAGGGGGCGCATGTTCAACTACCGAGGTAACTGGCGCAGCATTTCTTGAATTTCTGCCCGCTGGCGCAGGGGCAGGGATCGTTGCGACCGGCCTTGAGTGCCACGGTCGGGTCGATGAAGTACCAGCGTCCTGCATGCTGGACGAATGCCGAGCGCTCGCGGTGCTGGTGGTCGCCTTCCAGGTCGTGCCAGCGTGCGGTGAAGGTGACGAAGGCGTGTTCGGGTTGCCCACCCAGTACCTCGGCGCTTTCCACCTCCAGCCCCAGCCAGGTGCTCTGCGCGCTCCAGGCCGCCATGGCGGCGCGATCCAGCTCGGCCTGCTGGGCCGGCAGGGTGGTGTTCACCAGGTAGTCGATCAGGCCCAGCACGTAGGCGCTGTAGCGCGAACGCATCAGGGTCTGGGCGTCCGGTGCCGGGGTGCCGCTGTGATAGTGCCCACAGCAGGCGTCGAGCAGGTTGCCGCTGCCGCAGGGGCAGATCGAGACACTCATCCAGTCACCACCAGTACTTGCCGAAGTTTTCAGGGTTGGCCCAGAACTTTGCATTGAGCCAGTCCGGGACCTGCTTGTAGTCATGCAGATCATAGGTGAACAGGCTCAACACCTGTTCGTCGCGCTGGAACTTCTCGCTGGCCGAGAGTGCCAGCGAATAGAAGTCGGTGTCCTGCCAGCCGCAGGCGTTCAGATCCGCCAGCACCGCGACGCGGCTGGCGTTGAGGTTGCGGATGCCGCCCAGCAGCTCCAGGCCGGTGCGCTTGGGCAGGTGCTCCAGACAGTCGACCAGTACCGCCAGGTCGAAGCGTCGGGCTGCCTGTTCGGCGGTGAGCGGACCGGGTGCGGCGACCTCGATCCGGGTCTCGGGATGGGCGGCAGCGAAGGCTTCCAGAGCCGGGAAGCGACTGCCCACCAGCAGCAACTGGCGCGGGGTGAAGCGATCGAGCAGGGCGGCCAAGGCCTGCTGCGGCGTGCGTTGTGAAAAAACCTCGGTCATTGCCATTCCTCGTTCAGGTCGCTCAAGACTAGCGGTCCTAAGCGATCGGGCAAAGAGGCGCGTCGCTACGTCGGGGCTTATTGCTGGCAGAGCGGTAATCGCCGGTCTTTACTCCCAGAGCATCGGTAATGCACCGATTCCCCCTAGGAGAAGCAACAAGATGAGCATAGTACGCACAGCGATACCCCTGGTTCTGCTCACCAGTGTGTTGACTGGTTGTGCAGGTTTGCAGAAAACCGACTGGCCGAAGTGCGCTGCCGTCGGGGGCGTGGGCGGCGCGGCCCTGGGCGCGATCGAGAGCTCCAGCTGGGCTGGCTGGGGCGCATTGCTCGGTGGTGGCCTGGCGGCCGGCTATTGCTGGGCCCACGGCGATGGCGACGAAGACGGCGATGGTGTGCCGGACAGCCGCGACAAGTGCCCTGGTACTCCGCGTGGCGTGCAGGTCGATGCCAACGGTTGCCCGCCTGAGCCGGCGCCGGTGGTCGAGGAAGTGGTGGTGCAGAAGGAAGAGGTCATCGTCATTCGTGACGTTCACTTCGAGTTCAACTCGGCAAGCCTGACTCTCAAAGACAAAGAACGCCTGGATAAAGTGGCCAGTCGCCTGAAGCAGGAAGCGCCGAGCGCTCGTCTGAGCGTGACAGGTCACACCGACAGCGTCGGCTCCGATAGCTACAACCAGAAACTTTCCGAGCGTCGTGCCCAGTCGGTGACCAACTACTTGGTCGAAAGCGGCGTGCCGCGAGCCAGCTTCATTTCGGTGGGGGGCGCGGGTGAGACCCAGCCGGTCGCTGACAATGCCACGGCCGATGGCCGGGCGATGAACCGGCGCACCGAGATCAAGATCCAGCGTTGAGTGCCGTACGCCCGCGCCTTGAGAAGTGACGCGGGCGCGTCTTTACTCCTGTGTGACCGGTAGCGGCCGGTGACACAGGAGCAATCACCATGCGTGTTTTGTCGAAAGCGGCGCTGCCGTTGGTGGTGGCGACGAGCCTGATTACAGGCTGCGCCACCCACAGCGATGGCAGCGCTCCCCTCAATCAAAGGACCTGGCCCATCTGCAGCCTGCTGGGCGGACTGGTCGGCGGCGGCCTTGGCGCCATCGAAAGTTCCAGCTGGGCGGCCGGTGCCGGCGTTGCCGGTGCGATTGCCGGTGGCCTGATCTGCTATGCCCAGGATGGCGACGAGGATGGCGATGGCGTATTCGACCGCCGCGACCGCTGCCCGGACACCCCGGCAGGTACCCAGGTCAATCACATGGGCTGCCCGCTGCCGCAGTATCCGGCGTCGGCACCCCAACCGGAACCCACCGCAACCCCAGAGGTGATCACGCTCGATGACCAGGGCCAGGTGCTGTTCGCCTTCGACTCCGCCGAGCTGACCCAGGGCGCCCAGCAGCGCCTGCAAGGTTTGCTGCCCAAGCTCAACGACCCCAGTGTGACCAGTGTCAAGGTCATCGGTTTCACCGACAGCGTGGGCTCGGATAGCTATAACCAGCGCTTGTCCGAGCGTCGCGCCAGTGGTGTTGCCGAGTACTTGATCAGCCAGGGGCTGGCGCCGAACAAGGTGACCAGCCAGGGCCGTGGCGAGAGTGAGCCGGTGGCTGACAACGACACCGATGAGGGGCGCTCGCGCAACCGACGGGTGGAGCTGCACCTGAACTGAACCCCTCTGGCGCATGCCCTGGCAGTAGGGTTACTGTTGCCGGCGCGGCCCCCTCGAACGGGCCGCGCCGACATAACAACAATCCATGGGGGCCGGACATGAAGTTCATCCTGGGCCTGGGCAAGGCTCTGACGGTGGCGTTCTGGGGCGTGGTGCTGTTCAACCTGTTCATGCCGCAGCCGTTGCCGCTCAATCTGCTGATCAATGCCGCGGGTATCGTCCTGCTGTCGCTGCATGCGCTGGAGGTGCTGTTCTTCAATGGCAGCCTGCGCGGGCGCAGCCACCGTTGGTTCGATCGCCTGCAGATCCTGCTGACCGGTATCTTCCACGTCATGTCCATCCCCCGTCCGCAGGAGGCGTCGAGCCATGCGTAAACTGATGTTGCTGGCCGCACTGGCCAGCCCCCTGGTCCAGGCCGAAAGCCTGGAGGTCGCCGCCCATTCGATGCTGCGTCTGCCCAACAAGGCGGCCAGTGTGCACCTGGAGCAGTTGCGGGTGGCCGACTCGGCGACGCTGTTGCTGCCGGCCACGCTTACCGAACTGAAGATCGACCGGCTCGAGCTGGGGCGCGATGCGCGGATCGCCATTGCGCCGGCGGAGCGGGACCTGAGTATCGAGGCTTTGAGTGCCTACCTGGGCGAGGGCAGCGAATTCAGCGCGCCTGGGGCGCCCGGGACCTATGAACGTGCTGCGCGGCCTGGGCGTAACCTGGATCTGCGGTTGCAGGCGCTGGAGGCGGACCGGCTGTCGATCGACGCCCGCGGCGGGGCTGGGGCGCCGGGGTATGTTGGGCTCGATGGGGCCAATGGCAAGCCCGGGGGGTGTACCTGGGGGCAGGCCAGCCGTGGGGCCAATGGTGATGATGGTGGCAATGGGCATGATGGGGCTTCCGGCGGGCGGGTTCGTCTGGCGGTGCCTGAAGGGTTTGCGCAAGAGCGGATTGTGGTGCGGCTTGATGGCGGTGCTCCGGGCAAGGCGGGGGCTGCTGGGAAGGCTGGTTTGGGTGGGGCCAGTAAGGGGTGTCTGGTTTATCGGACTGATGCTGGGGGGGATGGGCGGCCTGGGCAGGCCGGGCAGCCTGGGTTGGCTGGGGGCTCGGGGGAGTTGATTCTTCAGCGGCTTTGAGTTTCTTTGGTTAGTGTTGTTTGGTTGTTTGGTTATTTTAGTTGGTGTTGAGAGTTGTATTTGCATTCATTTGCGATGTTGACGCTTATTCGAGGGTGTCAGAAATTTTGTGTTCGGGCATAACATGAGTAAGAGGTGCATGTATGCCAACCAAAAAGAAACCCTTGCGTGACCTGCCCAAAATCCCCAA